>NZ_JBQGAQ010000008.1:0-185582 GCF_056542905.1 Ruegeria sp. AA3
ACTGGAAATGCCCAGCTTGGCACCGATCTCCTGAATCGGCTTCTTGTTTGCCTCACGGGCAATCTCAATATCGGATTTATAGCTCATTGGGTCGGGTCCCTGATTGAATTCCGTGCACGGCCGACGCGCGGGAGTCGGCGCTATGCAGTCCTTACGATGGTGCAGCGCCTTAGTGAACACAGATTCCGACATAATCAAGCCGTGAAACGGCTTCGATCCATTTCGGGCATTACCTATAGAGGTCTTATGTTTTCAAGGTGACCAAGGACGTTGATCCGGTACAAACAATGACATGCAATCGCCTATTCGCACTTTGCCTGGCCGTTCGACCCAGGCCGTCACGCCTCTGCGGCCCTGTGCCGCAGATTTGAATAATGCACCATAGCCGGGGGAAACTGCCTCTATTTCACGCCCTGGCAGGACACAGGGGCGGTTTTCCATATCAACGGTGATCGTCAAGCCCCCCTCTGCCTGAAGCCGAGAGCTTGGCGGTATGTGGGTAAAATCCGGGATCCCTTTGAGAACCATACTTGCACCCAGCAAAGAGGGATCAAGCCCATCCAGCCGCATATCACGAGCGATCACATCCAGTTCATCAGCGCACAGAACAGAAAGCTGACGCACATTCCTTATCTCAGTGCCGTTCGGGTACAGGTCCCTGACCCGCGAACACGACGCCCGGGTATGCCCCTCATGGCGTGCACCCCGGTCGCCTTCGAATTCGAGATCAAGCGCTTCGACCGCCTGTGCGCTAATAGCGCCACCAACCACTACGTGACCCAACCAGACAACCTCGGCAGCGTATTCCATTTTCCGCAATACCGGCATTTCCTACATCACCCTTTCGCCTTGTGGGTCATAGAGAACATGCGGGTGATGTGATGGAAAGAAAAAAGACCCGAGCAATGCCCGGGTCTGTCTGGTTAAGCTGAGGGTTCAGGCTCCATGCCACCTTCGGGCGGAGACTTCTTAGCCTTGGTTTTGGGAATCGCGGTGACACTTGGCGCGTTGCCCTCATCTGGTTTATCGCCTTCGTCATCGCTCTCACTTGGCGATTCTCCATTCATAACCCGCTTGATCTCATCTCCGGTCAGCGTCTCGTATTCGAGCAAACCCTGAGCCAGGCGTTCCCATTCCTCGTTCTTTTCGGTCAGAATCTGGTGCGCGCGCTCATAACCTTGCTGGATCAAGCGCTTCACCTCTTCCTCAATCAGCTCTTTCGTATGAGCCGATACTGAGAATCCGGCAGTATTGCCCGAATAGCCTTCGTGGGCTTCGGCATAGTCAATGTTACCGACCTTGTCCGACATACCCCAGCGCATCACCATAGCCCGCGCCAATTGGCTGGCCTGCATGATGTCGCCTGCAGGGCCATTCGAGACGTGATCTTCGCCGTATTTGATCACCTCGGCCGCCTTACCTGCCATGGTCATGGCCAGTTTCTGCTCGCACTCATCCCGGTGATAGTTCAACCGATCCATCTCGGGTAAGGACACAACCATACCCAACGCTCCACCGCGTGGAATAATGGTCGCCTTGTATACGGGATCGCACATCGGCAATTCCAGACCAACGACGGCGTGACCGGCCTCGTGATAAGCCGTCTTCTCTTTCTGATCCTGGGTCAGCACCATCGAGCGGCGCTCGGCGCCCATCATCACCTTGTCCTTGGCGTTCTCGAAATCTTCCATGGTGACAAAACGACGACCCACGCGGGCGGCCATCAGCGCGGCCTCGTTCACCAGGTTCGCCAGATCAGCACCCGAGAAGCCGGGTGTACCGCGCGCGATGATACGCAGATCAACATCTGGACCTAAAGGCGTCTTCCGCGCGTGCACGCCCAGTATTTTCTCACGGCCTTTTATGTCAGGGTTGCCGACAGTCACATTGCGGTCGAACCGGCCCGGACGCAGCAGCGCCGGGTCCAGCACATCCTTACGGTTGGTGGCCGCCAGAATGATCACGCCTTCATTGGCCTCGAACCCGTCCATCTCGACCAGCAACTGGTTGAGGGTCTGTTCACGTTCGTCGTTACCACCGCCATAACCCGCGCCACGATGGCGTCCCACGGCATCAATCTCGTCGATAAAGACGATGCAAGGCGCATTCTTCTTGGCCTGCTCGAACATGTCGCGCACACGACTCGCACCGACACCCACGAACATTTCGACAAAGTCTGAACCCGAGATGGTGAAGAACGGCACGCCCGCCTCACCCGCAATCGCGCGGGCCAACAGCGTTTTACCTGTCCCCGGAGGGCCAACCAGCAGCGCACCTTTTGGAATCTTGCCACCCAAGCGGCTGAACTTCTGCGGGTTGCGCAGGAATTCAACGATTTCTTCCAGTTCTTCCTTGGCCTCATCAATGCCGGCGACGTCGTCAAAGGTTACGCGCCCATGCTTTTCGGTCAGCATCTTCGCCTTGGATTTGCCGAAGCCCATCGCGCCGCCTTTGCCGCCACCCTGCATCCGGTTCATGAAATAGACCCAGACACCGATCAGCAGCAGGAAGGGCAGCAATGTGATCAGGAACGACTGGAACCCTGACTGCTGCTGTTTCACAGCCTCAACAGGGATGTTTTTGTCGATCAGCAGCTTGGTAACCTCGGCGTCGGCGGGTTTGATCGTAGTGTAACTGGCGCCGTTCTGAGTCGAGTAGCGAATCTGCTCACCGTCCAGCGTGACTTTGTTGACCTCACCACTTTCGACGGCTGACACAAAATCAGAATAGGTTTTTTCATTGCCCTGAAGCGACCCGCTGGGTCCGCTGAACAGGTTGAACAGTGCAAGGATCAGTAGAAACAGAACGACCCAGAAGGCGATGTTGCGAGCGTTGCCCAAGGAAAATCTCCCGAAAGGTTTCGGCAGGTGGCGACCTGCCGGAGTTACCCCTTAAAATAGAGAGGATTGTGGCAGGTTCAATGCGATAAAATCAAAGCCGCAAAGTCAGACCTTTCTGGCAGCAATTCGACGCGCCATTCATTCGCAAAACTGGCCAAAGGTGCCGCCAAAACCGTATCACCAGCCCAAACGGCGGGTGTCGACAATACTACAGTACGGGGTTTGCCTGTAGAGCGCCAATTTTCAAGCTGCCGAATCCCATCTTCACCCAGCGCCCGAATTTCAGCATCTGCATGATTTGGACCAGATACGATCCAGCGGCGATCCCATGGTTCAAGCGGTCGTGCGCGTTGATCCCTGATGGCGTTTAGCTCTCTGCAAATCCAAGTTTTTTTGCCTTCTGGAACCAGAATACAGCCCCCGAGCGTCGTCGTCTGGCCAGAAGAGATCGCATCCATCACTTGGTCCACCGCGTTGTGACGCGGAGGATAGCCAGCGCCAGCAATCCACAAGACAGACGCAATCACCAAACGCCGGCGAATTTCGTCGGGTAAAGTTTCGAAATCACCGCGGTCGAGACACAAATCGCCATCCGACACCTGGATGCATCTGACAGCGGATTCCTGCGTGTAGCGCGCCAGAGCCTCACGCGCTTGTGCCATATTTTCAGCGACCTTTGATAAGTTCGCTGCGGTGATGCCGATCTGATCCAACCCGGATAGGACCTGACGCGCCTTGATCCGATCATAGCGCTGGTCCTGATTCGAGGGGTCATCAATCCAAGAAATGTCTTGCGCAGTCAGATAGTCTCGTAAGCGCTCACGTGTCGTGGTTAGCAATGGGCGCAATAGGGCTATCCCCCCTTCTTTGCGCGACCCGGACATTGCTGAAAGACCTGAAACGCCCGCTGCGCGCGCCAACCGCATCAGAACGGTTTCGGCCTGATCGTCTGCGGTATGACCCAGTGCGATTGCCTGCAACCCTTTGGCCTTGGCCCAGGCGACAAGCAGTCGATATCGCGCACGCCGCGCCTGATCTTGCAGATTACCGGCTCTGTCCCAACCTTGCCATTTCAGTATCTCATGAGGGATACCCCAGCGCTGCGCCAGTGCCGCGGCAGCCAAAGCTTCCGAGGCTGATTCAGGCCGCAATCCATGATCGACCGTTGCCGCATATAGTTCCAATTGCTCTTGCTGTGCTATGTCCGCCAACAAACGCATGAGGGCAGTCGAATCACTGCCCCCTGAAACCGCCACACCCAGCCGACATGGTAGCGGGTCCGGCAAGCGCGCCCGCATTTCAGCCCGAAGCGTATCGGCGTCAATGTTCAAGAACAGCCCAGCGTTGCCATTTCCTGCACGGCCGAAGCCGCTGGTGCCGAGGTCGGGAACCGCACACCAACTTCGCCGAGTGTAATGCAGGCCTGATCTGTTTGACCCAATTGTCCAAGCGCTGCGCCCAACTCGAACAAAGCCTCGGGGGCCAGGGGGCCTTCGGAATCGCCTGTGAAACTTGCCAAGAACGCGCGTGCAGCTTCCCGGGTATCACCCACCCCTTTAAGCGCCTGCCCGCGCCGCAAATTAGCCTGACTCGCCAGCGGGCTACCGGGATAAGACAGGTCGAACTGCGCAAACAGATCGGCTGCGGTTTGGAAATCCCCATCCGCCAATGCCTGTGAAGCAGCGTCAAAATCCGCCTGCTCACCCACAGCAAGTTCACCTTGATCCGTGTCCGAGGGTTGCGTCGGCGTTGGTGAAGGAGCTACCGCAACTTCCGTTTGTGTCTCACCGCCCAGTGTGGAGGTTTCGCCCAATGTGCTCAGGTCTCCGCCTTCAAGCTCAACCAGACGGAACTCCAGATCACCAATCCGGTTCGTACCGTCGGTGACGATATTCTGCACCCGTTGGTTCAACTGCTCGGTTTGGCGCGTCAGACGCTGCAACTCGGCCTCGATCGCGTCGACACGTTCCAGAACGGAACTGCCGGACAGGTTCGGCGCGGGCGAGCCTGTGGTCGAAAACTCGCGCTTGAGACGCTGGATTTCCACATGAAGCACGGTCAGTTCCTGACGGATATCCGCCAAAGTTTGCTGATCCTGTGCTTGTGCCACACCAGCGACGGCCACAACCGCCGCCAGAACCAATCCTGCAAATCGCATCATCTTACCCCAAGGTTGAGCCGGTCAGCACCGTCACCGCGCGGCGGTTTTTGGAATAGCAATCCTCGGTGCTGCAAATTTCGATAGGGCGTTCCTTGCCATAACTAACGGTGGTCAATCGGTTGCCCGCAACTCCGCGCGAGATCAAATATTCCCGAGCTGCGTTTGCGCGACGAGCGCCAAGCGCAAGGTTATATTCGCGCGTGCCCTGCTCGTCCGCGTGGCCTTCGATGTTGGCGACAAAATCCGGGTTGGCCAGCAGCCAGTCGGCCTGCCCTTGAAGAACCGTCTGCGCCTGCGGACTGAGCGTTGACTGGTCGACGGCAAACAGAACCCGGTCGCCGACTGTCTGCTGGAAATAAGCTGGCGAGCGCGGATCACTGGGAGACCCCGGAACCAGAGCACCGCTGCCACCGGCACCTCCGCCCAGTGCCGACGGATCGTTATTCGTACAGGCAGCAATCAGGGTCAGCACCCCGATAGCCGCGGCTTTGCTCAACAGTTTCATCTCAAGTGCCTCGTGTTTCGTTGTTTATTGCCGCGCTTCTATCACATTGCGGGTTTGTTGTGAACTTTACCTGCTGCCTGTTCCGATCAATTCTGCAGTGGTCCCCAAGACGGGTCGCTACCCCCGTCCGGCGTTCGCACAGGGCGCAGGTTCCTTCCCGAAATATCCACGGAGTAAAGCGTCGATCGACCGCTCGCGCCTTGTGTTTCGCGGGTGAACATGATGACCCGCCCGTTCGGTGACCAGGTGGGACCTTCGTCTAGGAAAGAAGCGGTCAGAAGACGCTCTTCACTGCCGTCGGTGCGCATAACGCCGATGTGAAAGCGGCCCTTATTCTGCTTGGTAAAAGCAATCAGGTCACCACGCGGAGACCAGACCGGCGTGCCATAGCGCCCCTGTCCGAAACTGATCCGCGTCGCCTCGCCGCCGTTGGCGGGCATGATATAAAGCTGCGGAGTGCCCGAGCGGTCGCTTTCGAACACGATCTGGCTACCATCCGGCGAATAGCTGGGTGCGGTTTCGATCGCAGGTGTGTTTGTCAGCCGCACACTTTGACCCGAGGCCAGATCCATCTTCCACAGATCCGTGTTTCCGCCCTGCGTCAGCGAATAAACAATCGAGCGACCATCGGGCGAAAAGCGCGGCGAAAAGCTCATGGTGCCTTCCTGCGTTGGCAATTCCTGCCGTTTCACGCGACCGACATCCAGCACGTAGATGCGTGGCTGACCGGTTTCATAGCTGGTGTACAGCAGCCGGTCACCAGACGGCGAAAAGCGCGGCGCCAGCACGATGGCGGCGCTGTCAGTCAGGTACTGCACATTCGCGCCGTCATAATCCATGATCGCCAACCGCTTGCGCCGTTGATCCTTCGGGCCACTTTCAGATACGAACGCAACCCGGCTATCAAAATAAGCACCCTCACCGGTGATCCGGGTATAGACCTGATCGGCCACCTTATGCGCCATCCGACGCCAGCCGTCGGTAGTGCCGGCAAACTGCAACCCATTGCCCAGTTCCTGACCCGAGAATACGTCCCACACTCGGAACCGAACCGTCAGCCGTTTGCCCGAAACATTGACCGCGCCTGTCACCAATGCCTGCGCGTTGATTGCTTTCCAGTCGGCAAACTGCACCGGAGCATCAAAACTGCTGACCCGGCTGATGAACGCATCCGATGAAATTTCGCGAAACAGGCCCGTTCCCGTCAGGTCCGACACGATCACGCGCGATATATCCTGAGCGTATTGTGCCGCAGAAGGCCCATCCGGCACAAAACTCGGCACCGCAAACGGCATCGGCTCGATGATCCCTTCATCGATTTCCAAGCGCAGCGGGCCACTCTGGGCATAGGCCGAGGTCGAAAGAAGGGTCAGGCCAACGAAGAGGCTGGTCAGAAGTTTCATCATTTGATCCGCATCCTCTCGGGATTGAAGGTAATCTCAATATCCTGCCATTGATCGTATTTGTCAGCAGGCAGGTCGTATCCTTTGGCGCCACAGCGTAAAATCGCGCGCCGCGCTGCCTCGTAGGCTTGTTTTGCCGAAGCGGCCGAGCCGCCGGTACTGTCCAGCAACTGCAGGCTGCCACCGACCACTTTACCGTCCCGGGTAAGCGAGAACCCAACGACGACGATAGTTTCCAGCGCATCCGTCGACAGAGATCCGACATTCCAACACCGCGACACGGCAACCCTCATTGCATCTTTCTCGCCGCTGGTCAGTGGAGGACCCAAAGGTTCGGTACCATTCCCCAGCGCTTCAGCAAGCGCGTCGTTGATTGCCTGATCATTTTGCGCGGGTTCTGTCGGAGCGGGTTCAGGTGCTTCGGCAACCTCAGGCTCGGGTGGTGGCGCCGGACGGTTCGGACGCACGCGCGGGCGGGGCGAGGTGCGGGGAGCCGGGTCCTCGACCTCTTCCGCCTCGGTGACGATCTCGGGCGCGGCTTCTTCAGGAGCAGTCTGGTCCTGCTGCTCTTGCTGAACCTCAGCACCCTCATCCAAAGAGACGGGAGGGGTCTCAATGTCATCCGGTTTCGCCTCCGGCGGGGGTGGTGCAATCTGTTCAGGTGCGATCTTATCTGCGGGGCTCGGTTCCGCCTCGGGACCCGGAGGAACCGGAAGCGCCGCCACCTCGGGCTCGGGCTGTTCAAGCGTCGGGGGCTGTTCGATCAGCTCAGGTTCGGGCTGTATTTCTACCTCCTCGGGCTCCACCTCGGGCTCGGGTTCGGGCTCAGGCTTGGCAACCGGTTCCGGCTCTGGCTGGTCTTCCGGTGCTGGGTCCGGCGTATCAATCTCGTCCGGCTCTGTGGGTTGTTGTAATTCAGCCGGGTCAGTCGGCACCTCTGGTGCCTCCCGCTGGGCGGTCATTGCCGCAAACTGCTCAGACGATATCACGGTGACATCCTGCACTGCCATCGGCAACGGCTCGGACCGGAAGGTCCCTCCGAACAGCGCCCAGCTGATCAGGCTGACATGCGCAATTGCCGAAATCTTGGTGCCGGTCTCCACCGCGCGACCTCACTCTCACCCTTCGTCCAGCGTTGGCCCGCCGGTATCGGTTACAAGACCAACGTTGGAGAACCCGCCTGCATTCAGCGCACCCATGACCTGCATTACCTGCGCATATGGGATAGCACCGTCAGCACGCAGGAACACTCGATCACTGCTGCGCTCAGCCGCAATGGCGCGCAACTTGCCGATCAGCTCTTCGCGCAGCACATCTGTTGTCTGGATCTGTACTCGGCCGTCTGCCGTCAAAGTGACAGTCAATGGTTCTTCGTTGTCACCGGGTAAGGCGCTTGCGGCCGTCTTTGGCAGATCAACGGGCACACCAACGGTCAGCAATGGGGCAGCCACCATGAAGATAATCAGCAACACCAGCATGACATCTACAAATGGTGTCACGTTGATCTCAGCCATTGGCTGCGCGCGCCCGCGACGCCGTCCGCGCCGGCGTCCGTTATCACCCGAAGATTGCTGAACCGCCGCACCCATCGTCAGCTATCCAACTGTCTGGACAGGATCGTTGCAAATTCATCGGCAAATGCTTCGTAGCCGCCTACGATCCGATCACTGTCGGCGCTGAGCTTGTTGTAGAAAATCACTGCCGGAATGGCAGCAAGCAACCCAAGGCCTGTGGCCAGCAACGCCTCGGCAATACCGGGGGCCACAACAGCGAGGTTGGTGTTCTGCTGCTCGGCAATCTCGATAAAGGCGTTCATAATGCCCCAAACGGTGCCGAACAGGCCGATAAATGGTGCAGTCGAACCTACCGTGGCTAGAATGGGCAGTCCTTTTTGCAGCCCTTCGGCTTCTTTCGCGATCGCCACATCCATCGAGCGGTCAATCCGCGCGGTCGCCCCGGCGATCAAACCACCATCGTTACGATGCGAGCGGCGCCACTCGATCATCCCGGCTGCAAAAATCTTCTCAGAACTGCCCTCCGGCTGTGTTCCAATCTTCTCGAACAGCTCGTCCAGAGGATTCCCTGACCAAAAGCTTTCGTCAAACACCTGAGCCTCACGACGCGCCGCCCGGTAATTGATCAGCTTTTGAATGATGATCGCCCAAGACCAAAATGATGCGATCAAAAGGATCAGCATCACGATTTTGACGATAAATGTCGCACGGGCAAACAGCCCCCACATGGAGAAATCGATCTCCTGCGCCAGCGCCAGCGTTTCAGCTTCCATGAACCTGCTCTTTGTTTTGCCTGATGGCCATTTGGCCTTGTTTTGCCAAACGCTAACGCAGATGGAGGGGAAAAGCCAACAGAACCACCCCTGAGGGTGAAAATGTTACATCAATGCGCGAATCTCTGCCGGAAGGCGCACAGGCTTACCCTGCGCATTCATGCAAACCGCAGTGACTGCGGCACGAAAGATCTCGGTTTCACCACGCCTAACCAATTGCGACATCGACAGCCGCGCACCCGATAGTGAAACCATCTCGGTTTCCACCACCAATTCATCTTCGAAGCGCGCGGCAGCCAGATAATCCGCCTCGATCCGCCGCACGACCCAGACAATACCCGCATCCCGCATCGCGTTCTGATCATTGCCCAGCTTGCGCACCCAGTCTGACCGGGCGCGTTCGATGAACTTCAGGTAATTCGCGTGATAGACCACCCCGCCCATGTCGGTGTCTTCGTAATACACGCGAACCGGGTAAACATGTTTCATTGCGGTTGTTCCAATCGGGCAAACAGACGCAACGCATGAGAGGAATCCTGCGCTGCCCCGGGTAAAACCGGATCGTATGCGGCGCGGATCAAGGCGGCAATATCAGGCCGTAAGATCGTTGCGTCACCTGCGATGGCCAAAGGTGACGCGCTACGGAATGCCGTATCGGACCATAGCAGAATGGTCTGCACCACCTGGCTGAGCGCCAGTGTTTCCGCCGGGACCTTGGACATCTCCTTGTCCATGCGCAGAAACACAAAAGCCGCGCGAATTGCGCCATCTTCTTCGAACCGGAAAATGCGATACTGATTGGCATCAGCGGCAACCAACCGCTCGACCAATGGAGCCAAATCCGGGATCAGGCGATCCAGGTCAGGAACTTCCAACAACTCCTGCCAACCTCGGAAGAAGAAGACCATGCAGTTGGCACCCAGCTCAGGGTCCGTCTCGGTCATCTTATGACCGGCCAGAGTGACGACCGCTTCAAACGCGCCTTTGACGGTCGCGAGTGTCTCATCCTCGACACCGAATACGATTGGCGCGATGGGCCGCCCCCAGCGCGCAAACAAAAACTCACCGTTTTCGCGCGTGAACAGCGCTTGGATCTCTTCCGGAGTCACGCTTAAACCTTCATCTTCTGAAAAATACTCTCAGTAGAGGCATAAAATCTCTTGCGAGCTGCTTCAACCAAACAGATCGCTTTGCCCTTTGGGCGCAGCCATCCCCAAATGCGTCCATGCTTTCTGCGCCAGCATCCGTCCGCGCGGGGTGCGTTGGATCAATCCTTGCTGCAACAGATAGGGCTCGATCACTTCTTCCAGCGAGTCCCGGCTTTCCGACAACGCCGCCGATAGCGTCTCGATTCCAACCGGACCACCAGCATAGTTCTCGGCAATCAGCTTCAGATACCGGCGGTCGGCCCCGTCCAGACCCAGATTGTCGACACCCAGTCGGGTCAACGCTCCATCCGCCAATTCGCGGGTAATCCGACCATCACCTTCGACAATGGCAAAATCCACGACCCGCCGCAGCAAACGACCGGCGATCCGCGGTGTGCCGCGTGACCGTCGCGCAATTTCGCGCGCGCCTTCATCGTCGGCAGGAGCTCCCAGCTTCCGCGCATTCCGTGTGACAATCTCATGCAGCTCATCGACCGTGTAAAACTGCAGCCGGGTTGGAATACCAAAGCGATCCCGCAGTGGGGTCGTCAATAGCCCCATGCGTGTGGTCGCCCCGACCAGCGTGAAAGGCTGTAACTCAATTCGCACCGTCCGCGCCGCCGGGCCTTCACCGATCACCAGATCGAGCTCGAAATCCTCCATCGCTGGATAAAGCACCTCTTCAACTGCCGGGTTCAGACGATGAATCTCGTCGATGAATAACACATCTCTTGTTTCCAGATTGGTCAGGATCGCCGCCAGATCCCCCGCCTTGGCCAGAACCGGCCCCGAGGTCATGCGGAAATTCACTCCCAACTCACGCGCCATGATCTGCGCCAGCGTGGTCTTCCCCAATCCCGGAGGCCCGTGGAACAGTGTATGGTCCATCGCCTCACCCCGCTGGCGGGCCGACTGGATAAAGATGCGTAGGTTCGCGCGTGCCTCGGCCTGACCGATAAATTCATCAAGGCCCTGAGGGCGCAGGGCGCGATCATTGTCTTCCGGCATCGGCTCCGGGCGCAAGGCGGGATCGGCGTCTACCATTAACTTACCCTTTCGGAGCCAGCAGTTTCAGCGCGGCGCGGATCAGATCGGCTTCACCCGCATCGGGCATATTGGCCGCTGCCTCAGCGACAGCAGAAGCCGCCTCGGATGGGCCATAGCCAAGATTGCCCAGCGCCGAAAGCGCGCCCGCAGAAGCAGCAGCAGCGCCTGAGGCCGGTTTTACCGCTCGTTTCGGCGCGGGCGCAGGCTCACCCGCGTCGATGACTTCCAGAGCGGGACCCTCCATTGCTTCGGTCACAGTGCCACCCATAGCCATCACGCCTGGGGCTTTGTCCTTCAGGTCCAACACGATCCGTTGTGCCGTCTTCGGTCCGACACCCTTGGCTGCCTTGACCGCACCCCAATCGCCCAAGGCGATCGCACGGCTGACACCATCCGGTCCCAGCGCACTAAGGATCGACAACGAGACCTTCGCACCCACGCCCTGAACCGAGCACAACAGGCGATGCCATTCCTTCTCTACCAAGGACAGAAAGCCGTAAAGCTGCATCAGGTCTTCGCGCACAACCATGTCTGTGTAGATCGATACACCTTCACCCACACCGGGCAAAGCCGCCATGGTCCGATCTGAGCAATAGACGATGTACCCGACCCCGCGTACGTCGATCAGAACGTGATCAGCAGCGCGATAGTCCAGTCGTCCGGTGAGTTTGCCGATCATGCACGCACCTCTTTCAACCGAGCCTGCGGAGCGGAGCCATAGTAGGAGTGACAAATCGCAATCGCCAAAGCGTCCGCTGCATCCGCCCCTTTGGGCGAACAACCCGGCAGTTGCAATTTAACCATGTGCAACACCTGTTCTTTCTCGGCGTGGCCGACACCCACCACAGTTTTCTTGACCCGGTTGGGGGCGTATTCACCCACCGGCAGACCGGCTTGTGCCAGGGTCAATAGCGCAACACCCCGCGCCTGCCCCAACTTCAGCGTTCCTGCTCCGTCTTTGTTGACAAAGGTCTGTTCGATGGCCGCCTGATCGGGCCGGTGTTCAGCGATAACCTCGACTATCTGGTTGTGGAGCGACAAAAGCCGTTCTCCCAAATCATCACCATCAGATTTACACAAGCCATTGGCGACGTGGCTCAGGCGGCTGCCCGTTGATTCGATGACGCCCCATCCCAGGGTCCTTAGACCCGGATCAATGCCCAGAATTCGCATGTTTGCTTCGGCCTGCTCGGGTTTACGTGATCTTTTTCCATCGATTAGCACGAAGCGTGAACATTTTCCAAGCAAAATGGTCGCAGGGTGAAAAACGACATTTGTGTCGCCCCTGGTCTTCCCGGGTTCATTTGCGACACGGACTGGTTCATTTTCGACCTCGATATGAAGGAAAATTAACCAATGATTTAAAGGGCTTTCAGAGATACTGAGCATTGCAAAAAACGCATAGGACACATGCAATTTCAGCGCTTGCACGGCAAGATTGAGATCACTAGATGCCGCTCAGATCGCAAGATCAGAGTTTAACACAAACCAGAAGGAAACAGGATATGGCTGCACTGGACACCACCCGCACCACCACTGGCTCATTCGGCCTCGTCGGCCGTATCGGCGCGACTTTCGCATCGGTTGTAAGCACCGTGGTCGAATGGAATGACGCCCGTGTAACACGCAACGCGCTGAACGGTCTGACCGATCGTGAACTGGCTGATATCGGCTTGTGCCGTGGCGACATCGACGAAGTCGCCGAGGGCCGTCGATAACAAATTGTCACTGCTCCAAATAAGCCCCTACTTCCTCCCTGTTGGGCGAACAGAAACACCGCGTGCCTCAAGACACGCGGTGTTTTTGATTGAGGAGGGCGTTCAAACTTAGGCTAGAACATTACCTTGTTTAATTGGGTGGCGAAGAATGCAGTCACAGGATCGGCTTGCATGATCCATGCACCAGCTTGTTCAACTGCAGTGCCTTGGTGCAAGGCATCCACGCGCGTGTCGTAGGCAGACGGGCCCAGATGCGACAGAAGGAAAGCTTTGAAACCAAAGAAGCCCACCACACACATGAGTAAAACCTTGGCCGGAACTGCCGAGCGCACGCGCTGCGGCTTCATCACCACCAGTCCATCCGACCGCATGGTCGCACGATACCCACGGCTTAGTTTTTGATGCTTTTTGTTCAAGCGCGTAACGCGTTGATCAAATTCCAGTTGTTTTCCAGTCATGGCAGCCTCCAAAAAACCGCCCCCCGATTGCGTCCAATGACGGTAAAAGAAGAATGCGACAAAAACGTGGCGAAAATCCACAAAACTCCCGCAAATGGCCTAGCTTTCGCCCCGTTTGCTTAAGATTAGCGTCGTCCACTCACCAATCTCACTCCTGCGCACCTGATTGAAGCCATTTTGGATATAAACTGTGAGCACATCATCAGCTTGTTCATTGAGGATTCCCGACAGGATTGCGTGTCCGCCTACCCGCAGATTCGCCGATATCTCTGGTGAAAGCGCGACCAGGGGTCCTTTGAGAATGTTTGCAAATATCAGGTCATAAGGCGCATGTTCATTCAGGTCGGGATGATCGAATCCCGCAGCTTCGACGCATTTCACGGCTCCTGCCATACCGTTTGCCTTCAAATTGGCCTCGGCCACATCAACAGCAACCTCATCAATATCACTGGCGATGATATCGCCTTCCCAAACCCGAGCCGCGGCCATCGCCAGCACGGCAGTACCGCAACCGATATCGGCAACTTTGGTGGCCGCGAAGCCTTCATCCAGAAGAAAGTCCAGAGCTTTGAGACATCCTAAGGTCGTTCCATGATGCCCCGTGCCAAAGGCCATCGCGGCTTCAATCAACAATGGAATACGACCATCGGGTAGCTTGTCTGCGTCGTGGCTGCCATAAACAAAAAAACGACCTGCTTCGACCGGGGCCAGTTCGCGACGTACATGGGCAACCCAGTCAGTTTCGGGAAGCTCTGAGACGACGAATGGCTTGGCCTCAAATGCGGCTGCCAAAACGGCCAACGCGGTCTCGTCTGGTGCTTCAGTAAAGTACCCGCCGATCTCCCATAGGCCCGAGCCATCCTCGACCTCAAACACCCCCACACCGGTGGGTTCCGGGTTCAGACGTTCCATCGCCTCGCCCAGACCTTCGGCTGCTACTCGGCCGGTCAGGGTGGTCAGTGCGGTGAATGTGGGCATGGGGGGCCTCCTGTCTCAAGCTGCCCCTGCGCGTAGGGCGGCGCGGCGCCGAGGTCAAGCGCCGGTGACTACTCGGCGGGTGCAGTGGCGTATTTCGACAGGATTGTCTCGTTCCCGGCCTCCGGATGCCGTGGGATCAGAAGAGACAAGCCCAACGACACCATCGCCATCGCAGCGGCAAGACCAAATACGGCGCCCGGTGAAATGACCCAAAGCAGACCCAATAGCGCAGGCAGGAACACCGCCGCGATATGGTTAATGGTAAAGGCAACCGCCGCAGTGGGTGCAATATCTGCCGGATCGGCGATCTTTTGGAAGTATGTTTTCAGTGCCAGTGCCAGCGCAAACAAAACATGATCGATCACATATAATATTGCCGCCAGCAAAACGCCCCATCCGAACCAATAGATACCACCATAGGCTGCGAATACGATTGCAAGGCCGGTATATTCAAAGATCAGCGTGCGGCGTTCCCCGAATCTGGCAACTGCTTTGCCCAACATCGGCGCTGCGGCCATGTTGATCATCAGGTTGATGAGGTAGAGGCTGGTCAGTTCGTGCACCTCGAACCCGAACTTCTCAACCATCATGAAGCCCGCAAAAACGATGAAAATCTGACGCCGCGCGCCTGCCATGAATTGCAGGGCGTAATACAACCAGTAACGTCTGCGCAGTACGATCTTTTTGGTCTGGGGTGTCGGCGAATCGAACTGCGGAAATGCGATCAGACAAAACAGCGCAAGCAGAACGGTTACGCCGCCAGCAGCCATGAAGACGAAGTTGTAAGACAGATCGAACCGATCCCATGTCAAAACGATCAGGCCATAGACCACAGCCGTCGCAGCCGAACCCATCGCAACCAGCCAGCCCAAAATCTGTGGCGCACGATCCTTGGGCAACCACTGCAGTTGCAACGACTGATTCACCGTCTCGTAGTAGTGAAACCCGATTGAGCTGAACAAAGTGACAAACAACAGACCGCCAAGGCTTGGAAACCACGCGGTCACCGCAGTTGCAGCGCCCAGCATCATCAACGAGATCATGGCCAGAACCTGCTCGCGGATGAAGATGATCACTGCGATAACGCCGACGGCCAGAAACCCCGGAACTTCGCGCACCGTGTGCAACAGACCGATATCCGCCCCGTCAAAATTCGCAGCCTCAATGACAAAATTGTTCAGCAACGCACTCCACGCGTTGAACGCGATCGGCATGGTCAACGCCATCACGAACAAGAGCGTCATAGGACGGCGCCAGAGCGGAAGACTCTGCGCCTCAGACAAGGGCATGGGTTTCAGCATGAGGTTGCCTTACGCCCATTTGCACCTTTTGGCGAGTGGAAAGCGGCTGGCGCACAGTGGCTCTGCACTGATGCAGGGGTCAGTAGAAGCTTTGCGGATCGATATCCACGGCCAGGCGGATATCGCCTTTCAACTTCAATGGCGCAATCCAGCGGGCGATGGCGTCCTGAATAGGCGCGCCTTTCGGGGCTTTGACCAAAAGCCGGACGCGGTGACGGCCACGTATGCGCGCGATGGGGGCCGGAGCCGGGCCAAACACCTGCGCCCCGACGTCGCGCAGCGGTGCATCGTTGCGCGCCATGGCATTGCCGATATCGAAGACCGGCCCAACCTCGGGGCCCGACAGGACAATCCCGGCCATACGGCCGTAAGGTGGCACCCCAGCGGCCTGACGGCCAGCGGCTTCGGCCTTCCAGAACCCTTCTTCATCGCCCGATAGGATCGCCCGGATCACCGGATGCTCGGGCTGGAAGGTTTGCAGCAATGCCTGCCCCGGTTTATCCGCACGGCCTGCCCGGCCCGCAACCTGCCGCATCAGTTGAAAAGTCCGTTCCGCCGCGCGCAGGTCAGCCCCGTGCAGGCTGAGGTCCGCATCGATCACCCCCACCAGCGTCAGCTTGGGAAAGTTATGCCCCTTGGCCACCAGTTGCGTCCCGATAACGATATCCGCATCGCCCTCGGCAATCTCTTCGATCTTGGCCTTCATGGCACGGGCCGAACCAAACAGGTCAGAGCTTAACATAGCGATCTTGGCCTCGGGGAAGGTCGCCTCGGCCTCTTCGGCCAGTCGTTCAATCCCCGGCCCGACCGGTGCCAGCTTGCCCTCGACCCCGCAGGACGGGCAGGTCTCGGGCATCGGCTTGGTCTCACCACATTGGTGGCACATCAGACGTTTGAGGAACCGGTGCTCCACCATCCGCGCATCGCAATGGTCACAGGCAATCTGTTCTCCGCAGGCCCGGCACAGGGTCACCGGTGCATAGCCGCGGCGATTGATGAACAGCAGCGACTGTTCGCCCCGCTCAATCCGCTGCCGTACCGCCTGCCGCAGCGAGGGGGAAATCCAAGTCCCCGCCTGCATCTGTTCGGCCCGCATGTCGATGGGCTTCATCTCGGGCAGGACTGCCGCGCCAAAGCGTGCGGTCAGGTCGAGACGCTCATACTTCCCAGCCTCGGCATTCGCCCAGCTTTCAAGCGACGGCGTCGCGCTGGCCAGAACCACGCGCGCCCCGCAGATGGAGGCCCGCAGCACCGCCATATCGCGCGCGCTGTAATGCACGCCATCTTCCTGTTTGTACGACGTGTCGTGCTCTTCATCGACCACAACCAGCCCCAGATCGCGGAACGGCAGGAACAGCGCCGACCGAGCGCCCACAACCAGCTGAGCATCCCCCTGCCCAACCATCCGCCAGACCCGGCGTCGTTCTGTCATTGTTGCGCCCGAATGCCATTCTGCCGGACGCGCACCGAAACGTGCCTCGACACGGGTCAGAAATTCAGCCGTCAGCGCAATCTCGGGTAGCAGGACCAGAGCCTGCCGCCCCTTGCGCAGCGCCTCGGCCACGGCTTCCAGATAAACCTCGGTTTTGCCCGACCCCGTCACGCCCTTCAGCAGCGTGGTCCCATAGTCACCCGTGCGCTGCCCGGCTTGAAGCCGCGCAACGGCTTTTGCCTGATCCTCGGTCAGGTCTTTCCCCGGCAGATCAGGCTCCAGATAGGGATAGGGCAGATCTCGTGGGCTGTCCTCTTCCCGCACAGCGCCCTGCTTCACCAGCCCTTTCACTACAGACGAGGTTACACCCGCCTGCTCGGCCAGTTCTTTCAGTGTGAAAGCCAACCCCCCATAGTCGCGCAGCACCTCCAGCACACGGGTTCGCGCATCAGTCATCCGATCCGGTTCCGTGCTTCCCAGCCGATAAACCTTGCGCATTGACGGCGGATCACCCAATCCCGGCGCGCGCGTCGCCAGACGCAGCATCGCAGGCATCGGTGTCAGCGTGTAAACTGCTACGCGCCCCAGAAACAGGCGCATTTCCTCGCGCATCGGCGCAACCTCAAGCACCCGGATCACCGACCGCGCCTTGGCCAGGTCAAAACCGCCCTGCCCCTGCCCCCAGACCACACCCAAGACTTTACGCGGCCCCAAAGGCACTTCGACAAACGCCCCAAGAAAGCACCCGCCTTCGGGCGCTTTATAGTCCAACGTCCGGTCCAGCGGCTGCGTTGTCAGCACCGCAACAAGCTCTCCTTCGTCGAAAAATCCGTTAGCGCTCACGGCATATCCTTCGCAGGGGGTTCCAGCATGGGTCTCTTTGAGGTAAAGCCATCCGCGACCAAGGCCAACCCATCAAAGGACTGCCCTCATGAAATTCTTCATAGACACCGCCGAGATCGACGCCATCGCCGAACTGAACGATCTGGGCATGGTGGACGGCGTAACCACCAACCCCTCGCTGATCCTGAAATCGGGCCGCGACATTCTGGAAGTCACCAAAGAGATCTGTGATTTGGTCGACGGCCCCGTCTCGGCCGAAGTTGTCGCCACCGAGGCCGACGACATGATCGCCGAAGGCCGCAAACTGGCAAAGATTGCATCGAACATTGCTGTCAAAGTACCGCTGACATGGGCGGGTTTAAAAACCTGTAAAACGCTGACCGACGAAGGCCAGATGGTCAATGTGACCCTGTGCTTCTCGACCAATCAGGCGATTCTGGCCGCCAAGGCGGGCGCGACCTTCATCTCGCCCTTCATCGGACGCCTTGACGATATCAACCTCGACGGCATGGACCTAATAGCAGATATCCGTCAGGTCTATGACAACTACGGGTTTGAAACCGAAATCCTGGCCGCCTCGATCCGTACCGTGAACCACGTTACCGATAGCGCACGCATCGGGGCCGACGTGATTACCGCTCCTCCGGGTGTCATCAAGAAACTGGCCGACCACCCGCTGACCGACAAAGGTCTGGAAACATTCCTGGCCGACTGGGCCAAAACAGGTCAGAAAATCCTCTGATCCTTTGCGTTGCCGCGCGGTGCTGCCAGGCACCGCGCCCTGCCCAACGGCCAAAGCTAAATTTCATTCAGCGCATGGCTGGCGGGAGCTCCCGCCACAGCAGCGATGAAATTCGCCTTTCGCGTGCATTTTTCCCAAGGCAAATCCGTCAACCCGTGTTATAAGCCGGCCAAAACAAAAAACGACCGGACGGGACATGAGCAGCGATCCTAAACTCAAGGACAATCTCCGCGCCGCGATTCTGGCTGAGCCTGACGCAGTGCTGGATGACAAAGACCTGATGCAAGCCCTTGTGGCGGCAAATGAACAAGCCCGCGGTGACAATGTCGTTGATCTGCGCGGCATCGCCATGCAACGCCTTGAGGCACGGCTCGATCGACTTGAGGACACCCATCGCTCAGTCATCGCAGCAGCTTACGAAAATCTGGCAGGCACAAATCAGGTGCATCGTGCCATTCTCCGGCTTCTCGAGCCCACAGTATTCGAAGATTTCTTGCGCGCGCTTGGCAATGACGTGGCCGAGATCCTGCGCGTCGATCACATCACATTGGTTCTTGAAACGACTATCGTGCGCGACGATCCTGTAGTGAACCAGCTTGGCGGCGTTCTGACCGTGGTCGAGCCCGGATTTATCGACAGCTACCTGACCTCGGACCGCAATGGCCAACCGCGCGAAGTAACGCTGCGCGAAATTCGCTATCCCAATCCTCAAGTCTACGGTGAACAGGCTGATCAACTGCAATCCGAAGCCTGCCTCAAACTTGATCTCGGCGCGGGACGCTTGCCCGGCATGATTGTCATGGGTGCCAACGACCCACGGCATTTCTCACCTCAGCTTGGCACAGATCTTCTTGCCTTCTTTGCCGGTGTCTTTGAACGCTCGATGCGCCACTGGTTGTCATGAGCCTGATCTCCCCAGCCTGCCGCGATGCTTTGCAGCATTGGCTGGACAGTCTGGGGGCGCTCGCTGGGCGATCAGAGAATACGCTCGAGGCCTATCGCGGTGACGTGACCGAATTCCTGTCCTTCATGACCCTGCATCACAGCGAGCGCCAAGGGCTGGCAGCACTTGAACGTATTACCGTCTCGGATATGCGGGCCTGGATGGCGGATCAGCGCAATTCAGACGTCGGCGCGCGATCTCTGGCGCGCAAACTGTCTGCGGTCAAAAACTTCTATCGTTGGCTGGCTGAGCGCGAAGGGTTCGAGCCAACCGCTGTCCTGTCCACTCGCGCGCCTAAATTTACTAAGAAATTGCCGCGCCCTCTGGCCGAAGACGCAGCCCGCGCCATGATCGAAACGGTCGAGTTGCAATCATCTTCCGATTGGGTTGCCGCCCGGGATGTCGCGGTTGTAACACTCCTATACGGTTGTGGGCTTCGCATTTCCGAGGCACTTTCTCTGACCGGATCGGATGCGCCCCTGCCGGATACTCTGCGCATTTCAGGGAAAGGTGGCAAAGAACGAATCGTGCCGGTTCTTCCGGCCGCTAGGGCAGCGGTTGATCGCTATCTCCGGCTATGTCCGCATCCGCAAACACCTGATGCCCCGCTGTTTCGAGGCGTTCGGAGCGGCCCCCTGAACCCCGGAGTCATTCAATCCGTGGTTGCCAAGGCGCGGATGCAGCTTGGCCTACCCGCCACAGCCACCCCGCACGCGATGCGCCACAGCTTTGCTACCCATCTGCTGTCTGCGGGCGGTGACTTACGTGCAATCCAAGAGCTTTTGGGTCACGCCTCGCTTTCGACCACACAGACCTATACCGCGGTCGACACGGCCCGGTTGATGGAAGTCTACAACCGCACCCACCCAAAAGCCTGAAGCAAAGACCCTTTTTGCTTTGCATCTGCGCCTTGCTTCCGTCATGACACCACCATGACACTTAGATTCAAAGCGCTTTCCGTTCATCTCTTCACCGCCACAGGTGCCGTTTTCGCAATGCTCGCCATGTTGGCCGCAGTCGAAGAGAAATGGAGCCTGATGTATCTCTGGCTGGTTGTCTCGTTCATCGTGGACGGAATCGATGGCCCGCTGGCGAGGCACTATCACGTCAAAAAGAACGCACCAGAGTTTGACGGCGTATTGCTGGATCTGATCATCGACTATCTGACCTATGTGTTCATCCCGGCCTTTGCCCTGTTCAAATCAGGGCTGATGGACGGCTGGACCGGGTGGTTCGCAATCATCGTCATAACCTTTGCCAGCGCGATGTATTTTGCGGATACGCGCATGAAAACCAAAGACAATTCCTTCTCCGGCTTTCCGGGCTGCTGGAATATGTTCGTCATCGTGATCTTCGCTTTGGAGCCCAACTTCGGGGTCATCCTGCTGCTGGTCACCTTGCTGTCAGTCGCAATGTTCCTGCCGCTGAAATTCATTCACCCGGTCCGAACCGAGCGTTGGCGCACCTTGTCGCTGCCGATGGCATTTGCGTGGACCTTCTTTGCAGGCTGGGCCGCTTGGGTCGATTTTCACCCCGAAAGCTGGGCCCATTGGGGGTTGGTGATCACCAGCTTGTATCTGGTTTCAGCTGGAATAGCGCAGCAAATAATCCCACCGCGCAAAGCCATAGATTACAAGACTTCCTGAACCTCAAACTCAGTTCCGTTATGGGTGAACACATCACCCTTCTGAAGGCCGACCATGGCCAGATAGATCGGGCTTTGGGTCGAAATGCCCATGTAGGTTTTGCCGTCCACGTCAAAGCGAGTCGTTGAGACACATACGACGAAGCGGCGATTGTTGAACTTGATCACCGCACCGGGCTGCACCGTGTCCGTGACGCTGAAATCAGTGTTTTCGATGACGTCAATCTTGGCGTGATGCGCATGAACGGGTGCATCAAAGGCGGCCGCCAGGTCCGCATTCTCGCGCGAGGCAGCAATGTCATCCTTGTCATGCCCTTCCCGGTCATCCAGTTGGGAATCCTTCAGAAAGGCATCATAATGCGCCTGTGCGGTTGCCAGTTCCTGTTCTTCCAAAGACATCAAATGATCAACAATGGCTTTCTTACGTACGGCGGGATCTGTCTGGCCGGTCATGCAATTCGGTCCTTCAAATTCACTATTTGATATAGGTTGGGGCCGTGACGCTCTGAATGCAACAGGTAAGTGCAGATCAGATCAACAGGCTGGCTGCACCTTCGTGACGCAGCAAAGCCACTTTGGTCTCTACTCCACCCTGCCCTGAAAACCCGACCATCTTACCATCCGTGCCCAGAACCCGATGACAGGGAATGATGATCGGGATGGGATTCCCACCGCATCCGCGCCCAACCGCCTGCGCCGAGTATCCAAGCTCGTTGGCCAACTCACCATAGGTGCGCGTATCCCCGAACGGGATGGCATACATCGCATCGCACACGCGACGCTGAAATTCCGACCCCTTGATCCGATAGGGCAGATCGAAGTGCTGCAAACGCCCTTCGTCATAAGCGCGCAATTGCGCCGCCGCCTCTTGCAGAACCGGGGTGGCCGGGCCTTCGTCTCGGCCATTCCAGACAAGTCGTGTAATGGCGCCATCGATCTCGTCGACACCAAGGCAACCAAACTGAGTTTCTACGGCGATCATCGGCATAAGAGAACGGTTGCAGATGTTTCGCCACACCTGCAACCCGAATCCTGACGATCCGCCCTTCATCTGGCCAAAAATACCTCGGAGCGCGAGGCAGTGCCTCGCATCAGCGAACTCTCCTACGCGCTCCGTTTGGGTGTCAGCTCAGCGCCTCGTTGCAGCGCCCGCAAACGCCCGGATGGGCGTGCAGCCCCACATCGGGCAGGATTTTCCAGCACCGCTGACATTTGTCTCCCTGGGCCTTTTCGAAGACCACGGCGACGCCTTCGATTTCCGGCACCCGGAACGCCTCGGCGGGGGCCGGATCGCCGGTGACCGCCAGACCCGAAGTGATGCACATGTCATCCACGTCGAAAGATGCCAGCAGATCGCGGGTTTCCTGATCCTCGACATACACGATCGGAGCAGCCTCAAGGCTAGATCCGATCACTTTGTCCTGCCGCTGAATTTCCAGCGCAGCGGTCACGGCGCGGCGCACGCGGCGGACTTTAGCCATACTGGCTTCCAGTTCTTCATGGCGCCAGTCGGCGGGCGTTTCAGGGAAGTCCATCAGGTGGACTGAGCTGTCATCGGCCGGGAACCGTTCCAACCAGACCTCTTCCATGGTGAAGACCAGCACCGGGGCCAGCCATGTGGTCAGGCGGTGGAACAGGATATCCAGCACCGTCCGCGCAGCGCGGCGGCGCAGGCTGTCACCGTCGCAATACAGCGCGTCTTTGCGGACGTCGAAGTAGAATGACGACAGATCGACCGTGGCAAAGGTGAACACGGCGCTGAACACGCCCTGAAAATCGAACGAGGCGTAACCCTTGCGCACCTGCTCATCCAGATCGGCCAGACGGCTCAGTACCCAGCGCTCCAGACGCGGCATATCCTCGGGCGCGACGCGGTCGGTCTCGGTGAAGTCCGCGAGCGAGCCCAGCATGAACCGCATGGTGTTGCGCAGGCGGCGATAGCTGTCGGCGGTGCCTTTCAGGATTTCCGGCCCGATCCGTTGATCGGCAGTATAGTCGGTCTGAGCCACCCACAGGCGCAGAATATCGGCGCCGTATTGCTTGACGACCTCTTCCGGCACGATGGTGTTGCCCAGCGACTTGGACATTTTGTTGCCCTTGGCGTCCAGCGTAAAGCCGTGGGTCACCACGTTCCGGTATGGCGCGCGGCCTTTGGTACCGCAAGCTTGCAGCATCGACGAATGGAACCACCCGCGGTGCTGGTCAGTGCCTTCCATATAGACGTCGGCAATGCCGTCCTCAGTCCCGTCCTCACGATCACGCAGAACGAAGGCATGGGTTGAGCCCGAGTCAAACCACACGTCCAACACGTCGAAGACCTGGTCGTAGTCATCGGGGTTAACGATTCCGTCGAGGATCGTTTCTTTGAACCCGTCCGTGTACCAGACATCTGCGCCGTCTTTCTCGAACGCTACCTTGATACGGGCGTTCAGATCTGCGTTGCGCAACAGATAATCCGCGTCGGTGGGCAAAGCCCCCTTCTTGGTGAAGCAGGTCAGCGGCACACCCCACGCGCGTTGGCGTGACAGTACCCAGTCCGGGCGCGCTTCGATCATGGAATACAGGCGGTTGCGGCCGGTCTGCGGTGTCCATTTCACCAGCTCGTCGATGGAGCGCAGTGCTCGTTCACGGATGGTGTCACCCATTTGGCCCATACCATCATCCAGCTTGCGGTCGACCGATGCAAACCACTGCGGCGTGTTGCGATAGATGATCGGAGCTTTCGAGCGCCATGAATGCGGATAGCTGTGCTTGATCTTGCCGCGCGCCAGCAGCCCGCCGACCTCAGCTAGCTTGTCGATGACGGCTTTATTCGCATCACCCTCGCCGCCCTTGCGGGACAGGATGTATTTGCCGCCGAAGAACGGAAGATCAGCGCGGAAAGAGCCATCGTCCATTACGTTATAGGTGATGACCTGTTCCAGCATGCCCAGATCGCGATATAGTTCGAATTCCTCCATACCGTGCGAGGGCGCGCAATGGACAAAACCGGTACCTTCCGTATCGGTCACAAACTCAGCAGCGCGGAAATCACGGATATCGTCCCATTCGCCGTTGCCGCCTTCAGCCCCGGCCAGCGGGTGGGTTAGCTGGATCTTGTCTAAATCCTCTTGAGTGACATCGCACAGACGGCGGTACATCGAATCGTCCAGGCGCGCGCGGGCAAACACATCCGCCGCTCGGTCATCGGCCAGCAGATAACGCTCGCCGATCCGCGCCCAGCATTCCTCAGGGCGGCCAATGACCTCGTAGAGGCCGTACGAGATGTCTTCGCCATAAACTACGGCTTTGTTCGACGGCATTGTCCAAGGTGTGGTGGTCCAGATCACCACATGGGCGTTGTCCAACGTCACATCGCCGGTGTTCACAACCTTGAATTTCACCCAGATGGTGAAGCTTTCCTTGTCGTGATACTCGACCTCGGCTTCGGCCAGAGCAGTTTTCTCGATGGGCGACCACATCACGGGTTTCGAGCCCTGATATAAAGTCCCATTCATCAGAAACTTCATGAACTCGTCCGCAATCACGGCTTCGGCGTGATAGTCCATAGTGATGTAGGGATCGGGCCAATTGCCGGTGATGCCCAGACGTTTGAACTCTTCGCGCTGAATGTCGATCCAACCTTCGGCGAACTTGCGGCATTCCTGACGGAAGTCGACGATGTTCACCTCATCCTTGTTCTTGCCCTTCTTACGGTACTGTTCCTCGATCTTCCATTCGATCGGTAAGCCGTGGCAGTCCCAGCCGGGTACATAACGCGAGTCGAAGCCCATCATCTGATGGGACCGCACGATCATGTCCTTGATGGTCTTGTTCAGGGCATGACCGATATGCAGGTGGCCGTTCGCATAGGGGGGGCCATCGTGTAGGGTAAAGGGTTTACGGCCCTCTTTCTCGCGCAGGCGGTCATAGACACCGATCTTTTCCCAGCGCTCCAGCCATGCAGGCTCGCGCTTGGGCAGGCCAGCGCGCATCGGGAATTCGGTCTTGGGCAGGTTCAGCGTGTCTTTGTAGTCAGGTGTTTGGGGTGTGTCGGCGCACATTTGGGGCGTCCTCAGGATGATCTTGTCGTATGTGGATCGAAGCGGTCAGTGCGATATCTCAAGCACCTTTGCCCGGCGTCTCGCGATATCAGAGCGCCGGGGATATAATTCGAATAATGATGGCCAGACGGTCAAACATGGCCGCGCTTATAGGACGCCCGCCCTCAATGGTCCAGAGGTTCCGCATCCTGAGGCGAATGGCGCAACTTGGCCCAGCGATTGAGCCATGCCAGCCCTGCCAGAGCGAGCCCTAACGCAAGCAGAGAAAAGACGCGGATTAGCCCTCCCAATCCGGCGATATCGATCAGAAATACCTTGGCCACCGCCAACCCGATAACAGCCAAGCCAGCCTTGCGCATCAAATCAGAGTGGCGGGCCAGTGATTGATAAAACAACGCCGCTCCGACCACCAACAACGTGATTGTATAAGTATAAAGTTCGGGCTGAGTGACGCCGTTGCCTTCATACATACCGCCCGCGCCCTGCCAGACATGCCGGATCGCTAATCCCAGCCAAACAGTTGCCAGAGCAGTGGCTGCTCCATAGCTGATCTGTTTCAGCAGAACTGGCTGTGTAACGACACGCCAGGCCGAGAAACCAATTGCCAGCGCGGGCAACAAATAGGCAACGGCGAGCGTGTTCAAAACCGGTGGGCCCAGTACCGGGTCCGCAAACGGGTTGAGCAGCGGGTTGGCTTCTGACAACGCCTGACCCAGGCGATACACACCATGCGCACCGAAGAAAGCAGCCAAGGCGTAGCGCAGATAGTTTAACTTACCGCCCAACTTGAACCGTTGCACCTGTGCGAAAGCCAGCAGCAGCCAGATGACCGCAAGCAATCCCAGCCCCCAGTGGCTGTTGGTGGCACCGCCTTCGCCGAAACTTTCCAGCCAGCGCAGCAACAGCAGCGATAGCAGTATCCCCGCTGTCGCCCAGGCCGCGCTTTCAAGGAGCAATGAAGCAATCGGGCGGTCTAGGGGCTTCAGTAACGTCCAGCCCACAATGAACCCGACAACCGCAGCCGAATAGACCAACGTCATTTCGAGCAATGGAGCGCTTTCGGCCCAAACAAGCCCTGGGTCCAACACCAGTCGGACTGTGACGGTGAACACGCCTGCCCAGATGAACCAGCTCATCGGAGGCAGTTCAAATCGTCTGTCCAACGCGGCGGCCACAACGATCATGGCGACAAGCGCCACGGTTAAAGCAGCCGAACTGAGCACAATAATGCAGGCAAAGCTGAGACAAGAAAGCGCGGACAGAGTCGCAAAGGCTGGGCGCATCCGGTTTTCACCATCGACCCGCGCGAACCGTTCGGCCAGAACTACCATCATCGCGCCCAAAGCGATGGCATGTAGCGCCCATGGGTAGGCTCCTAATACCTCAGCAGGGTGCCATCCGACCTCAAGCGCGATCGCCAGGGCCGGAGCGAATATCGCCGCCCCTCCGGCCCAGACCACGGCATAGCGCCCGGCCCGAAAGGATCGCCAAGCTGCAATCAAAGTGACCAAAGCGCCTAAGGCCACCAATTGCGTGACGCTCCAAGGATAATCTGCCTCGGCTGTTTCCGCATAAGTATCCACAAAGCGAAGCCATACTGCGCCTCCATCCAACCCGTGCACCAAGACAAACCAGATTAGTCCCAGTGCTGGGAATGCGGTCACATCCTGTAATGCCCGTGCATCCTTTGCCCAGAGCATCAGCGCCAATACCAAGCCTGTGAACAGCGCGACGCCCAACCAGAATTCACCACCTGAATCTGGCCAATGCAGCGACAAAATTACTGAGGAAACAAGTACCGCACCAAAGGCAATCCGAGTTGGAAACTCGGGCCATGGTTCTCCTTTCCGGCGTCGGATAATCTCGGTCACCATCGCACCAGAGTGGTTTGGCCAGATACGCCGTATGGGTATCGCAATCGCAATGATCGCCAGTGCCGTGACGCAGGTTAGATACCCGGGCTCGGTCGACGGCGAAGACAGTACCAGCAGAAACGCGGCCCCATAGGCGCCAATTAGGGTCAACACCGAAATCCACGCCCAACGCCTGACTGTATCAATTCCCAGACCCAATACGGTGATTATGAAAAAGTAACCGTAGAGCCAGCTCGGATCATCCGAGGAACCACCCACGGCAAAGGGGGCGGCAAAAGCTCCGATCAGGCCAACAGCCGCCAATAGCGGCCCTTGGAACCAACCCAACACGAGCCCGAACAGCGCGATGACAATCAACCCGGCTAACGCCGCCTCGGGCCCGATCAGATCATAAAGCTGGCGTGCCGCCAGAATGCCGCCGAACAGGGTAACCAGCCCTGCGCCTGAAAATACCGATGGGAGATAAGCGGTTGAGGCCTCCTCATCATCGCCAAACCGACGGCGGATCACCTCACCCGCGCCGATCAGCAGCAAGCCAAAGACCAGCGCCGCAGCGACCCGCGCGGTGGGGGGCAACAACCCGTTTTCGACCCCATACTGAACCAGAAAGATCCCCGCCAACGCCAGTGAAAGCGCCGATACCGCGTAGAACCAGTTCTCGCGCAACCACGCGCCCAGCGCTGCGATTTTGTCTTCGCGAAATACGATACTGGCTGGAGGATCTTTAATCTCGGGAGCTAGCGGTGTCTCCGTTAGACCTTCGTCGGTGGTGGTTGAAGCTTTTGCCGCTGCCCAAGGCGCAGGCTTAGCTTGCACGGTTGTGGGTTCTGATCGGGACGTTTTGGGTGCCTCAGCAGTGCTTTCTGGCATTTGCCCTGCAAGTTGCTGCTCAAGCTGTTCTACCCGTTTGCGCAACCGCGACTGGCCAACCAGCAATACGATGATCGAAACAGGAATGGCCAGAACGATCAGGCCAATGAGAACAAGCAAGGATTCCAACCGAAACCTCCGAGGTAGGATACATCAAACGTATCGCGGTGATCGGCAGGTTTATAGTAAGGAAATCCACATGATTACCGTATGTTGCTTTGCAAGCCTGCCTAAAACAGCGCCAAGTCGGGGCGCGCCAGCATCAACCAGACGATTGTCAGCACAGCAACAAAGGCCGGAATGCCGCAGGCGAACCAAAGGCGGAACAATCGGAAATATGCAACCGGCAAAGCAGTCCCATCGTGATTGGCCAGTCTTGCATAATCCCGCAGCCTGATTTGTATCCAAACCACAGGCAACCAGAACAGGCCGGTCAGAATATAAAGCAGCACAGACGCCACGATCCAATCCTCTGTCAGAGACCAGCCTAAGCGCCATGCCAAAAGTGCGCCCGTCACAGGCTGTAGTAAGACCGCGGTTGCTGTGAAAATCATGTCGGCCAACACCACGATACCTGCAGTATGGGCGATAATCCTCGCGTCTGCTGTTCGATGCGCCATCAGCATGAAAAAGGCGATGCCCGCGCCTGTTCCCAACAGAACACACGCTCCGATCACATGCAGCCAGCGCAGAAACAGGTCCGGGTCCATCAGCGGCTCTCCAACATGGGTCGAGCAACCAATGACAGCATCAATGCGGGCGCGATCTTGACCAATGGTCCCAGCGGATCTAGCCAAAGCTCTGGTGCCATCAACGTTGCAGCGATCAAATAAAACATGGCGATCGCGGCTTGAGCCGAACAAACGCGGGCCGCCCAAGGGCGCCACAGAATTGCCAGTCCCAACATTATGTCGACAATTGACCAGAACGCCACGCTTGCATTTGCGATGCCGCCAGACCAACCATTCCTCGTAAGGACTTCGGCCGCCAGAGAAAGACCCGTTAGTCCGAACACACCAGATAGAACCCAAAAGAAGCAGAGCACAGCAATAACGACCGGCATCTGCAACGTCATCCGAGCTGTCAGCCTGTGTTCTCTCGCGCAAGCCAGCCCGCCATAAATCTCCTCTAATCCGGCCAGAGAGCGGCCCGTGGCACGGCGATATGGCTCAGGGTCGCCTATCACCCCTTGAGCCATTACCATCATCGCCGTACTCCGCAGCGGTGATCGCCACCCAAGGTGGCCAAGCAGATCAGCCACGGCGGCGACTGCTTTGGTTACCCGTGGTGGCATTGTGATAGTTAAGCGTGCAGGCGAAAAGCCAAGCCAGTGTCGTGTCACTGACAAAACCCGCGACAGCGGTTGCGGCGTATCTTCCACCAGATCGTAGCTACCTGGCGGCAGATCGTCGCGAATGGCAGACAAGACGGCGGCGCACAGGTCTCGCATCCCGACACATTGCACCGGAGTTGCAGGAAAGGCGACCGGCTGTACGAAAGGCACTGCCGCCAGCATCCGCAACAGCGCCGTGCCGCCATAATCGCTCTGTCCGATCACCAACCCGGGCTTGAAGCACCACAAAGTCGCGCCACTTGCGCGTAGGGCCGCATCCCCGTCCGCCTTGGTGCGCATGAACTCGGTCGAGGCATCAGTGTCGGCCCCGATTGCCGAGACCTGGACGATTGAAACGCCTGCCTCGGCACAAGCCTGTCCCAGCGATGCAATAGCCGTGTAGTGCACGGCGCGCAGATCATCCTGCCCCCCAGCCTGCAGCGCCCCGGCGCAATTCACCACAACATCGACACCTGTGAGGAGTGGCCTCCAGTCCCCGACTGATCTAAAATCACGCAGGTCGCCCGACACCAGATCAACATCGGGCAAGACACGTCCCGCTGTCTTTCGGCTGCGTATAAGGCCCTTGACCGCGATACCATCCGCATGCAGCGCCCTAACAACAGCCGCACCAATGAAACCATAGGCGCCCAGCACCAATACTGTTTTTTCTTCAAACTTCACTGCCACAGGATGACCCACACGTGTTTTTGTCACCCTAACGGATCAAACCCCTGCGACCAGCTTGATTGAGCTGTCTGCGACAACAGCACCGATCAGGGATGGAACAGGGAACCGACCAAGAATGCGATCCCAGCGGCCAGACCACCGATCAGAAGTGTTTCGGCCCCGGATCGCCACCAAGGCGCAAGGGACCAGCGGCTTTTCATGGCTCCGATGGCAAAGAATACACCTGCCGTCATCCAGGCCGAAACGGTAAACGCACCTTCAATCGAGAAAAGGAACGGCAGCAATGGGATCATGCCTGCGACTAGAAAAGCAAAGAACGTCGCCATTGCGGCTTTCAGCGGGTGCGGGTCGACGCTGCCTAACCCGTATTCGCCCTCGATCATCAGGTTAATCCAATTGTCGTGGTTTGAGGTGATCTCATCCGTGGCCTCGTCCAACACGCGGCCCGACAGACCTTTTTGCGTAAGGATTTCGCGTACTTCCTTTCGCTCTCCGTCCGGATAAAGCCTGATATGCTGTTCCTCGATGGCGCGGATGCGATGGATGTTGTCGATCTCAGCCTTGGTGCCAGAATAGTTGCCCGCCGCCATCGAGAACCCATCCGCCAGCACATTGGCCAACCCGAGCGCTACGATGACAAATGGCGATAGCCCCGCCCCCGCGACACCGGCGACGATGGCGAACGTGGTGACCGATCCATCGATGCCGCCATAGACCACATCACGCAGCACACCGCGTCCAGGCGGGGCATTGATCCGTTCGGTAATCTCTTGCTGGCTGTGGCCGTGATCGGTCATGGCTTGCTCCGACTTTTTTATGACGGATCCATGTTATTGTGGCCTTGCGCCAGATCAACTCTTGGAAAACAGCCCGCTAAGTGCGCGTTTGATCATGCCCCGCGTCGAGGGTTTGTGGCGTTTTGAGAAGGGCAGAGGTCGGCACACCTCCATCGCGGCGACGCCAACGCGTGCTGTTAACGCACCATTGACCAAGCCCTCGCCGAACCGGCGAGACAGTTTGCTGAGGACTGAGCCACCCAGGATCGGCTCCAGTAAATCATCCCCTACAGCTACGGCACCGGTTGCAACCAAATGCACAAACACAGCACGGGTCAGGCGCCAACTGCCAAGAAAGCCCGCCCGACCGCCGTAAATCTCGGCGACGCGTCGGATCATGCGCAATGAACTTGCCAACGCCGTTGCGACGTCAGCCAGCGCAAGTGGCACCAGAGCGGTCACGGTAGCGACCTGCCGGGCTGCGGCCTCGACCTCGCGACTGGCGGCGGCGTCCAGCGAGGCTAAAAGTTCGTCTTCGGCCAAACTTAGCAGGGTGGCGGCATCGAATTGTTCGCCCATGCGTTCGTTCAGACGGTCGCGGCCCCAGCGGGTTTCATCACGCCCCTTGTAGAACGCAATCAGCCGTGTGGTGACGGTGCGGGCTTGCGTCAAGTCCTCGTCTGCTAACGCAGCATCGGCAGCGCGGCGTAACCCGTCCACGCGAGCAAGGCGACTAATCGCGGCCAATTCACGTAGTGCGATAACCAGCACGACCAGCAAAAGCGCGGCGATCAGGCCCGTGACGATCCACCCCAGTATTGGGGCGCGTTCCAGCAGCGACATGGCAAAATCCCACGCCGCAACCGAGACCACCGCGCCTACGACTGCAAGCGCCAAACCCCAAAACCAGCGCGCCAATGCCGATGGTTTTCGGGCTGCAAACCGAACAGCGGCCTGCATCGCCTGCCCCTGAGGAGGTGCAATATCAGGTACGGGTGGTGCGGTTGAAACATCGGCTGCCGGGGTGTCGTCTTCCAGATCAATCAGCACGGGGCCCTTAGCCATCGACCTCCTCCTTACGTGTCCAAACATATTTGATATCTGGCAGGTTTTCGTCATTCTCGGACCCGTCGCTGCGCGCGACCTCTACAAACCCGTTGCGTTCATAGAACCGACAGGCGCGGTGATTGGCCTGAAACGCATATAGTTTGAGATTGGGGCGCTGCGTCTTCGCAAGATCAAGCAATTGCTTTCCGATCCCCTGCCCACGCGCCGGTGCTGTCAAATAGAGCGACTGCACTTCTTCCCCATCCAACGCCAGAAATCCGGCGACCTGGCCCTGCACCTCGGCGACAGTGACCCAGCCCAAATCAATCATGCGACCGCAAAATGCGATGGTTTCAGCTTCGGAATGCAGCTCTGGCATCCAGTCATTTTCCCGTGCAAACCCGTGCAGAACTGCGCCGGTGGTTCCGGCATCGGTACTGCGTGCTGGGCGGAGGATCGCGTTCACAACCGATCTCCGATCAGGAATTGCGCGGCTCGGTCTAATCGAATATGCGGTGGGCCGTCTCCGGGATTCAGGGTCAGATGCGCCGGTGCGAAGGCCATATAGCCATAGTCCTCGCCCAACCAACCTTCGGCCCCGTTTCGCGCGGGGCCAAGCAGATGGGCCGGGTCCTCTGGCAAATCGCCAGGATAGAACGCCGCCTGCTTGCCGCTGTCCAGCAGAGTACCGCGCACGCAAGGGAGTTCAACGCCGTTATGGCTGCGCATCTCTTCCGTCGTGGTTCGAAGCGAAGCCAACGATAAGGCCACCGTCTCAGCGCCCGCAAAGCTGGCGCGATCGCGCGCTTCACGGGTCAGAGCCTCAATAATCGCGGTCAGGCGTGGGTGCTGCAGATGGTGCAGATGGTCCGCTTTGGTGGCCGCAAACAGGATACGCTCGACCCGCTTGCCAAGCAGCAGTTTGTTCAGCCACGCATTGCGACCGGGGCGGAAGGCCGACAGGATATCGGCCATGGCGCGGCGCATATCTTCAACCGCTTGCGGGCCTTTGTGGATCGCGCCCAGCGCATCGACCAGAACGATCTGCCGGTCGATCCGGGCAAAGTGATCGCGGAAGAAGGGTTTGACCACCTGCGCTTTATACGCCTCGTACCGCCGCTCCATCTCGCGGTGCAGTGAACGGCGGCGTGATGCTTCAGACACCGGCAATGGCGCGAAGGTCAGCACAGGAGAGCCTGCGAGATCTCCCGGCAGAAGGAACCGACCGGGGGTGCAGTCGTAGAACCCGGCCTCACGCGCGGCATTTAGATAGTCTGTGAAGCTGCGAGCAAAGTCCTGCGCCTGCGGCTCATCATGTGGCGCGGTTGGGTCGGCAGCCTGAGCCTTTGCCAGAAACGCCTCTGCTTGTGGACGGTTGGATATGTGCTCCAACGTGCCACGCGACCAGTCCTCGTAGGATTTGTCCAGCAGGGCCAGATCCAGCAGCCATTCACCGGGATAATCCACAATGTCCAGATGCAATGTTCGCGGCCCTTGCAGCCCTGACAGCAGACCTGCGGGCTGGACTTTGAAGGACAGGCGCAGCTCAGACACCGCCCGCGTGCTGTCCGGCCAGTGCGGCGTGGGTCCGGTGAGCGCGGACAGATGGGATTCGAAATCGAACCGGGGCACGGTATCGTCGGGCTGTGGCTGCAGATAGCTGGCGGTGATCCGCCCTTCTTGCTGCGCCACAAGGCCGGTCATCCGGCCCCGATCCAGCAGGTTGGCCACTAGCGATGTGATGAACACGGTCTTACCCGACCGCGCCAATCCCGTGACGCCCAGCCGGATGACCGGCTCGAAGAACGTCTCGGACACGCGGTCGCCCACGGACTCGACGCTGCGTACCAAACTGTCTGCCAATGATGAGATGACCAAGCCGTCGCCCCGCAATTATCGTTTGTGCCAAGATAGGTAGCGGTTACCGCACTTGCCAGAGCTTTCGCCCCCTTGCCCGACCGACCAAGGCGCGATACCAGCGCCCCATGCAAAGATACGCGCTGCAAGTCGAATACCAAGGGGAACCGTTCGCCGGATGGCAACGGCAGAAAGAACTGCCGTCGGTTCAGGGCGCGATCGAACTAGCGCTTTCGCGGATCGAACCTGGAGACCACACCATCGCAGCCGCCGGTCGTACGGATGCGGGTGTGCACGCGCTGGGGCAAGTGGCGCATTGCGATCTGGTTAAGGACTGGGACCCGTTCCGCCTGTCTGAGGCGTTGAATTATCACCTCAAGCCGCAGCCCGTTGCCATCGTGAAAGCCGCACGGGTGGATGATGACTGGCATGCGCGGTTCTCGGCGCTTGAGCGGCAATATCTGTTCCGCATCCTGATGCGCCGCGCGCCCGCTACCCATGACAAGGGGCAGGTCTGGCAGATCAATCATTCTCTGGACGTCGCGGCGATGCAGGCCGGGGCGGATATGCTGATCGGGCGGCATGACTTCACCACCTTCCGGTCCTCCATCTGTCAGGCCGCCAGCCCGATCAAAACGCTGGATGAGTTGCGGGTGGAACGGGTGCAGGGCTTCTCTGGCCCCGAAATCCACTTCCATGTTCGCGCCCGATCGTTCCTGCACAATCAGGTACGTAGCTTTGTTGGCACGTTGGAGCGTGTGGGAGCTAGGGCATGGACGCCTGAGGACGTTCGCGATGCGCTTGAGGCGGTTGACCGAGCGGCCTGTGGCCCGGTTTGCCCGCCGCAAGGATTGTATCTGGCAAGGGTCGGGTATCCAGAGCCGGTTTTCGACTAAGTCTACAAAGCCCGCAATAGCAACCCACTAGCAATCACGGCGATGATAAGACCCGCCACCAGTTCGATGGTCGGAGCCAGCACCGATGCAAAGCGCGTGGCCGAGGCAGAGGCCAACAAACCGCCACGCAACCCAAAAGACGTCCAACCGACCAAAGTGGTGACAGTTGCGGTGCCTAAAGCCATGGCGAATGCGCCCGCGATGCCGACCATTGCGATACCCATCTGCCATGTCAGGATCAGCACGAACAACGCGCCGGTACAGGGGCGCGCGGCTATGCCAGCGATCAGGATCAACGCCTCGCGCAGGCTGCCCACCTGAGCGACCTCATCGGCAGTCGGGCCGTGGCGGTGGCCGCAGTCAGCGCAAACCTCGTGGTCGTGATGATGGTGGTCATGATCATGCGCATGGTGATGGTGGTCGTGCGTATGCGATGTCTGGCTTTTGCGATGCCGTACAAAGCTGCGCAGCGCGCGAAAGATCAACCACAAGCCGATTACCGCAATCATGCCATAGCTGATTGGTGCCATGACCTGTTCGGTCGTGCCTACCAACGACTCGCGCGACATCTGGAACACGAGCACACCGGCATAAACCAACACGATTGCCGTGACTGCTTGACCCAGACTCGACAAAACACTGATCGCGGATAGTCGCCAAAACGCGACACGACGGCCCAACCCGTACCCTCCGATTAAAACCTTGCCATGACCTGGTCCAATGGCGTGGAAAAAACCATAGGCGAAACAGACGGTCAGTAGCGTCGCGATAGCTTCGGGCTGCTCGGCCCGGGCCGCACGCAAGGCGCGGGCGATCTGGTTCTGGAACTCCCGCTGCTCACCAGCCGCCCATGCAGCCAGATGGTCAAAGCCACCGCTACCCCAGAACCAAAGGAGCAACCCGCAAGCGATGACGACGGGAACGATCAGGTATTTGGACATGAAAGTCTGATCTCAGTTGCGAATTTCTCACCAACCAGGGGGATGTCATTCTCCTCGAGGTCATAGTCGGCATCGAGTGTCCGTAAAAACGCCTGCATCTGCGCCAGTTCTGCGTCAATGTCCGGATCGCTCCGATCAATCTGACAGATGACAGGACCCGAAACCGTCACAGGCCGGGTCACCTCGTAGGCGGTGTAAAAGCTCTCATCAAAGGCTTTGATCGACAGGTCACTTGCCGGAACGGGCGTGCCTTCTACCGAGCGCAAATGCGTGGTCACGATACGTGCATCTTCAGTCGTCGCTTGTGGCTCTAGCGGGCCAGACAGGGGGATCACGGTCTCGCCCATACGAATGACCAAATCGCCATTGTACCCTTCAACCCATTGCGCATCGAAGCCGCTTAGAAACTTTTCTTCCTCTTCGGTCAGCACGCCATCGCCGTCCTGATCCAATCTCATGTCTTCCAGCACCAGCAGCGAATAGAATTCATCATAGGCCCAGGTCACACGCACATGGGTCAGGTTGCCTGCGTCATCGACGACGAACTCCAGTCCCGTGTCGATAAAGACGTGCGGGTGGGCCAAAACCGGAAATGGCAGGCAGCAGGTTAGAAGGGTCGCAATCCAACGCATAGCGCAAAGATAGGGTGCGGGGCAGGCATCGGCAATCCGGTTCCCCAGAGTATCGCAGATTCCAGCCGAGTTAATTGGGCGGAAACAGAACCAGAGTCTGTAGTGCCGTTCCCACAGGTCCCTTCGCGTCAAACAAAACCGACTGCGACATACCAATCCCCGACGGCTGCCAGTGCGAAATCGAATCGGAGGCCAGCCAGTCTGAGGTGGGCTCTCGATGGACTTGTATCGTCAGATCGGTGTTCATGAATCCCATCTCGGTCGTGGGCGCATTCCATGATATGCCATTACCACAATCCGCGAGCGGGCAGAGCGCCTGTATCGGCGAGGGATCTTCGCCATCAACCAAGGGGGGCGTGCGCATCCACACGATTTTGGGACCAGCGCCCTGATTGCCGCCGGCTGGATAGCCAATTTCTGAGTGATGGGCAAATCCAGGCAGATCATGCCGCATTTCACCGATTGGAAATGGGCCATCGACGACATCTTCCAATCGCGGTGCGGGCAGGTCGACATTGGGAACAGACCCAAGGTCCCTGCGCGCCACATGCATGGTGGTTGCCGTTGCACAAAGCGTATCATCCATGTCATGAACGGTGACGCGTGTGGTCGCCAGCGTTTTTGTGTGGCGCGTGGTCTCCGCCGCGACCCACAAACCGGCCAAAGGCAGCGGGCGCAGCAAATTGACCGTGAGACGGGTCAACATCTTATCTGGTCCGACCTCGGTCTCGGCCGCTCGTACAATCAGGCCACTGACTGGCCCCGCATGACAGTGATCTGCGGACCAGGGCCCGCGCGCGGGATCATTGCCGACAAACTCACCTTGCGTATTCTGATGAAAATACGCCTGCCCCAACACATCCGATATCATCGCGGTTGCTTCTGCCTCAGACTTTTTCCTGCGTGTACTTCTTTAGTTCGGCGCGGGCGACCTGGCGACGATGCACCGCGTCGGGTCCATCCGCCAGACGCAAGGTGCGTACATGGGTCCACGCGTTCGCCAAAGGTGTATCCTGGCTGATACCCTGTGCGCCAAACATCTGCACAGCTTCGTCGATAACCTTCAGCGCAACTTTAGGCGCCACGACCTTGATCTGGCTGATCCAAGGGGCCGCCGCCCGCGCATCGCCCTGATCCATGTACCATGCCGCCTTTAGGCACAGCAGTCGGGCCATTTCGATCTCCATCCGACATTCGGCAATGATGTCGTAGTTGGCGCCCAGTTGCGCCAGCTTCTTCCCGAATGCCTGGCGTTGCAGTGACCGCTTGCACATTTGCTCCAATGCAGCTTCGGCCTGACCGATGGCGCGCATGCAATGATGAATGCGACCCGGCCCCAGACGACCCTGCGCGATCTCGAACCCGCGCCCTTCGCCCAGCAGGATGTTCTCGGCTGGAACCCGGACATCTGTGAAACGGATATGCATGTGACCATGAGGTGCATCGTCGTGGCCGTAGACTTCCATCGGCCGCAATACCTCGATGCCAGGAGTGCCTGCTGGCACCACGATCATCGACTGGCGCTGGTGCTTCGGCAGATCATCTCCGCCCGTTTTGACCATCACGATATAGACCTTGCAGCGCGGATCACCTGCCCCGGAAGACCACCATTTCTCACCATTCAGAATGTAGTCAGCACCGTCCCGCACACAGGACATCGAGATATTCGTGGCATCCGACGACGCCACATCCGGTTCGGTCATCAGATAGGCCGACCTGATCTGGCCATCGAGCAACGGCTTCAGCCACTGTTCCTTCATCGCGTCCGAGCCGTAGCGCTCAAAGACCTCCATATTCCCGGTGTCAGGCGCTGAGCAGTTAAATACTTCAGCCCCCAAAGGGGTCTTACCCATTTCTTCGGCAAAATAGGCGTACTCAACTGTACTGAGGCCAAAGCCCTTATCACTGTCCGTCAGCCAGAAGTTCCACAGCCCAGCCGCTTTGGCCTTGTCCTTTAGACCTTCGAGGATTTCGGCCTGACGCTCGGTGTATTGCCAGCGATCACCTTTGTTGATCTCGGCATGATATTCCTGCTCAAGCGGCATGACCTCATCCCGGATCATATCAGCAACACGTTGCAACAAGGCGCGATTTTCATCGCGCAGTCCGAATGTCATGGTCATGTATAGTCCTCTCTACAGCACCGCGCGCACCCGACGCTTGGGTCCAAGGATGGCTCAGCACCTATGACACTGTCCAGTTGTGTGACGGAACGTCATTCAGATAAAACGAAACCATACACTGCATCACAGTGAGGTGCCTGAGGTCGCGGCAGAAATTCTCGATTGGATTGGGCGTAGATACATGAGGTCAGACGCCGACCCAGCGACAGCCTTTAAGGTGCCAGTATCCAGTTACCATCGGCAGTTCTGCAACGGCGTGTTCTGATATCCCGAGCCTGTTCCGCGCCTTCGGGCTGCACAATATGCTGGAGTATTACGCAATTATCCTGAACACTGAGAACTCGGATCGTCCCTTTTGAGCCCGTATCCTGATTAAGCCATGCCCTCTCTTGCCCAACCGAGGGCGAGCCTGAGGACAACAACGCATTCGAGGTGGCGCTTAGCACTTCGAAATCCGCGGGGCTCAACCCCATTTCCGCGATGATTCGGGAAATCGATTTGGCCTGAGCGATTCCACTCGAACCCAGTAATAGAACGGTAACGAGCGCTGAATAAAAGAAGGCTTTCATTATGGGGCCTCGCCGATCTGAACAACTTTCACGCTCATAGATATACCTCTGTGCGTGTGTGGCCAAGCCCAACTTGGTCACCTTCAAATTATCCCGAACAAACCTATTGCAAGGCGGGTGCTAGGTCCCTCCGCCAGTTCGCCTCATATTATCCCAAGACGAACCAGAGGCATTTGATGACACATCCAAAATACTATGCACCTACAGGCGGTCACCCGGGGCAAGAGCAGTTATTGACTGACCGCGCCATGTTCACCGACGCCTATGCGGTTATCCCGAAAGGCACGATGCGCGACATCGTCACCAGCTTTCTTCCTTTCTGGGAAGGGACACGCCTGTGGGTTCTTTCGCGGCCTCTGAGTGGGTTTGCAGAGACATTCTCGCAATACATCATGGAGGTTCAGCCCAGTGGCGGCAGTGATACTCCGGAAACAGACCCAAACGCACAAGGTGTGATTTTTGTAGTCGAAGGCTCTGTAACCCTGACGTTGAACCAAGCGGAGCACGTACTTGAGACCGGAGGATATGCTTATATCCCACCCGGAAGTGACTGGGCCCTACACAATCGCGCCGATTCCGTTGCCCGGTTCCATTGGGTTCGCAAAGCCTATCAGGCCGTGCCCGGCCTGCCAGCCCCTGATCCGATCATCACCAACGAATGCGATGTGGCACCCGTCGAGATGCCCGGCACCGAAGGGCGTTGGTCTACCACGCGTTTTACCGATCCGCATGATCTGCGGCATGATATGCATGTCAACATCGTCAATTTCGAGCCCGGTGGCGTAATCCCATTTGCAGAAACCCATGTGATGGAACACGGCCTGTATGTGCTGGAGGGCAAGGCGGTTTATCGACTCAATCAGGATTGGGTCGAGGTCGAGGCCGGAGATTATATGTGGCTGCGCGCTTTCTGCCCCCAAGCCTGTTATGCGGGTGGTCCGGGTCGGTTCCGATATCTGCTATATAAAGATGTAAATCGGCATATGCCTCTGTCGGTTCCCTCGCGATAGACGACCATAGCGTTAATGTCCGGTATAGGGGTTCACAGAATCGCTGGAATCTGATGAAATTACATAAGTTTTCAGCACTGGAGATTGTTCAATGTTACTGCGCGGTACGATGATTGCACTGGTTGCCACCCTTGGCCTTTCGGCGTTCAACGCCGAGCCGGTCGCAGCCAAGGAAGAAACCAAGTCCGTTTTCGTCATGAGCCGTACCTGGGCGGTGACGCAGGTCTCGGACGCGCCTGTGGTCTATCGGGCCACGCGGGACAACAACAATCTGAACCCCTTTGGCCCCCCGCCACGTCTGCGCACCATTCAGGCGATGGCTGCGATACAGCAGGCGACCGGATGCAAGGCGATCTATTCCAGCATGTATCAGAACATCTCGGGCCAGTTCTTTTCACAGGTCAGCTGCAACTGAAATTGGTACAATACTTTGATTGAGATCGCATGATCTGCCTGCCATAGCTTCCGCATGAAACTTGCGATCAACGGATTCGGCCGTATCGGCCGCACCATCCTGCGACAGGTCCTAGGCCCGTCGCAGCATTCGGATATCGAGCTGGTGCTGATCAACGATATCGCACCGCTCGAAACCTGCGCATATCTGTTCAAGTACGACAGCACATTCGGACCTTATCCAGGTTCGGTGGCAGCCGAAGGTGGAGCATTGAACATTGATGGCCGGATTGTTCCAATGTCCCACAGCGCAGATTTGGCAAAGGTCGATCTGTCCGGCGTCGATGTGATGCTGGATTGCACCGGCATCGCGCGCACGTCGGATGTTGCCAGCCGGGGATTGACTGCCGGGGCGGGCAAAGTGCTGATTTCCGGCCCCTCACCTGCTGCCGAGATCACGGTTGTACTGGGTGCAAACGAAGATCATTTGGGCAACGCACGGATCGTGTCGAATGCGTCATGCACCACGAATGGGCTGGCACCGCTCGTCAAGCTGATTGATGAAATCGGCGGGCTTGTGTCCGGGCACATGACCACGATCCACTGCTATACAAACAGCCAGCCTATGGTCGATGCGCCACGCGGGGATCTGGCCCGTTCGCGCGCCGGAGCATTGTCGATGGTGCCCACGACCTCAAGCGCCACACATCTGATCGATGTTGTGCTGCCAAATCTTGCCGGTCGCATTTCAGGGGCTGCGGTGCGTGTTCCCACGGCCAGCGTATCTGCTGTCGATCTTGTCGCCACCCTTGAACGGGGCAAGAGCGCGGATCAGTTCGACCAAGCGTTTCGCAACGCGGTCGCAGCTTCTGCCGTACTGGGCTGGACCGATCTGCCCTTGGTATCATCTGATTTGCGCTCCCGTCCTGAATCACTCGTTATGGCCGGGCCCGAGACGCGTATGATCGGAGAGAACCAAATCAGGGTCTTTGGTTGGTATGACAATGAATGGGGGTTTTCGGCCCGCATGCTGGATGTCGCACGCTTGATGGCCGAAGCGGGGTGACCCGCAGCGCTGAGCCGCGCTGCGGGATTGTTCATAGGCCTCATTCGTGAGGCAGGCTGCCCGAGCCGTGACCGGCCATTCCGCCAGAAACTTCCTCGGTCGATTCTTCTGCCAGCTCTTCAGGCAGGACCAGGTTCAGCACGATGGCGATCAGAGCCGCTGGCAGCAGGCCGCTTGTCATCAGAATGCGGAGCGTATCCGGCAGGTGCTGGACCGCACCAGGTTCCAGCTGCAACCCAAGACCAATCGACAGTGAGATCGCAAAGATCACCATGTTGCGGCGATTCCAATCCACGTCCGACAGCATCGAGATGCCTGCCGCAACCACCATGCCGAACATGACGATCACGCCGCCACCCAGCACTTCGATGGGTACTGTGCGAATGATCGCTCCGACCTTCGGCACGAGACCACACAGGATCAGGAACAAGGCCCCGCAGGTCACCACATGACGGCTCATGACGCCTGTCATCGCGATCAAGCCGACATTCTGGCTGAACGATGTATTCGGAAACCCGCCGAACATACCGGCGAGTGCAGTTCCAAAACCATCGGCATATGTTGCACCTTCGATCTCTTTGTCTGTCGCCTCACGACCTGCACCACCCTTGGTGATCCCCGATACGTCGCCGACGGTCTCAATGGCCGAGACGAAAGACATCAGACAGAATCCGATAATGGCCGCCAATGAGAACTCAAAGCCATATTTGAACGGGACTGGCAGTGCGAATGCGGAGGCCCGCGACCAGCTGTTGCCGATGGCTTCGAACGTCACCATGCCGACCATTAGGGCATAGACGTAGCCAACCGCCAATCCGACGAGTACGGCAGACACCGACAGCATACCACGCGCAAAGAACTTGAGGCCCAGCGTCACGACAACCACGACCAACGCCGCCGACCAGTTGAGCAGCGATCCGTATTCCGGAGTACCAATCGCAGGCACGCCACCGGCAGAATATTGAATGCCAACCTTGACCAGCGCCAAACCGATCATTGTCACGACAAGCCCGGTCACCAGCGGCGGAAGCGCAAAACGTATCTTGCCAATGAACAGGCCTAGAAAGGCGTGAAAAAGACCACCGATCAGGACGCCACCGAACAGTGCGGCCAAAGCATCCACGCCCTTACCAGCGACAAGCGGGATCATGATGGGCAGAAAGGCAAAGCTTGTTCCCTGAACAATCGGCAGAGCCGCGCCAACTGGGCCCAGCGTCACAGTCTGCAACAAGGTCGCCAGACCCGCGAACAGCATCGACATTTGGATCAGGTAGAGCAGCTCAGGAAAATCGGGGGAATTGGATCCAAATCCAAACCCGGCGGCTCCGGCCACGATAATGGCCGGCGTGACATTTGAAACAAACATCGCCAGCACATGCTGAATGCCCAGCGGTATCGCCTTGTGTAAGGCGGGCGTATAGTTCGGGTCCCGAAGCTGTTCGGGTGTCCCTATCGTAGTTTCGGCCATGATCTCATTGTCCTCCCTAAGATCCAATGGGGTTCTTACCGCTTCTTTGGCGGCTTCGTATTTGGATTCAGCGGTCGACCACCTCGTACGGAGTGCTGAACCAGTATTCTTCTAGATTTGGACCGTCCCCGATCCTATCGACGACCGCGAACAGGCCGGGCCCGTGCAGAGGAGTTAGAACCCCGTGCCAAGTGCCTCGGTGATAGTTCACAGCTTGCCCGGGGAGCGTGATGAAAGCCCTTGGTAGCCCGGGTTTTCCGCCCTCATCCGGTGCGACAATCACCAGAAAAGGCTGGTGAGTCATCGGAATAAAGGCCTGGCTGCCATCGGGATGACGCTCGACCATTTCCAGCCGGTAAGGCAATTCGCGCGGGTTGGCGTTAAACAGGCTAATACCGGCACGCGCGTTACCGAAATCCAGTTCAGCCCGGTCGTGATAACGGCCGCATTGACCCTGATTGATCATCTTGTCAGGCTCACCTGAGATATCAATCAGATCGCCAAATGGCGCGAACGCTGCTGTCGAGATCGTTTCAGCGACAATCTGGGTCATGAGGGCAGCACATCGCGCAGACGGAATTCGGCGATCCGTTCGACCTGTCGGCATGCTTCAGCAAACTCGGTTTCGCGATTCTGTTCGATTCGCCGTTCAAATGCGCCCAGGATCGAGGCCTTGTTGTGGTCCCTAACGGCGATAATGAACGGAAAACCAAATTTTTCGGTGTAGCGCTGATTTAATTCGGTAAAGGTGGCGCGTTCGTCATCCGTCAGCGCATCGAGACCGGCCGAAGCCTGCTCAGACGTGCTTTCCTGTGTCAGCCGCTTGGCCTGCGCCAGTTTACCAGCAAGATCGGGGTGGGCCGATAAAACACCCAGCCGTTCCTCCTCCGAGGCGGACCGGAACATGCGGGTCAAAGCATTGTGCAATCCACCCGCCGTGTCATGTGCCGCGCCCAGTTCCAGACCAAACGCACGCTCGGCGATCCATGCGGAATGCTCGAAGATACCTCCGTAAGCGGAGACAAATTCGTCGCGGCCCATCTGTGAGGGTTTTGGGCGCTCAGCCGGCGGGTGCGTTTCAGCCCAATGTTCCGCAATCTGCAATCGCGTTGCAAACCACACATCCGAGAACCCGAGCGCGTAATCCAGAAACCGTTTCAGCGCCATGACGCGTCCCGGACGCCCGATCAAGCGACAATGAAGACCAATCGACAGCATCTTGGGTGCGCCAGCTTCGCCTTCTGAATAAAGCGCATCGAAGCTGTCTTTCAGATAAGAATAGAACTGATCCCCGGCGTTGAACCCCTGCGGTGTGGCAAAGCGCATATCGTTGCAATCCAGCGTGTAGGGAACAATCAACTGATCCCGGCCACTGGTCTGCATCCAGTATGGAAGATCATCCGCATAGGTGTCCGCGACATAGGCAAAACCACCCTCTTCGGCGACCAGACGCACAGTGTTGTCCGAACAGCGCCCGGTGTACCAGCCACGCGGGCGATCCCCCACAACTTCGGTATGCAAGCGGATAGCTTCTGCAACCTGAGCCCGCTCTTCATCCTCGGGCATGTCCTTGTGCTCGACCCATTTCAGCCCGTGGCTGGCAATCTCCCACCCTGCCGATTTCATTGCGGCCACCTGATCTGGCGAGCGCGCCAAAGCCGTCGCCACACCGTAGACAGTGATCGGCAGATCTTTCATCAACCGATGCAGGCGCCAGAACCCTGCCCGCGCGCCGTATTCATAGATCGATTCCATGTTCCAGTGACGCTGGCCCGGCCATTGCGCCGCCCCGACTATCTCGGACAAGAACGCCTCAGACGCAGCATCCCCATGCAGAACACAGTTTTCACCACCCTCTTCGTAGTTCAGCACGATCTGTACAGCCAGTTTCGCCCCGCCGGGCCATGCGGCGTCAGGCGGGTTGGCTCCATATCCGATCATATCGCGGGGGTAACGAGGCGGCTGCATAGGGTCTTCCAGTCCGATTAGGTGTTTTGACAGCTTTACCGCAGAAACGGTCCATTGATTATCAAATCAATCCGAACACTGTTTCCAGTTCTTTCGGCATTTCAACCATTTTGCTGTTTGGCCCAGACTGTGGCACACCAAAAGAAACACATAGGAGAGACCCTTGGCTGGCTATCTGACGACCCATGTTCTGGACACGGCACGCGGCTGCCCCGCTGAGGGGTTGAAAATCTCTCTTTACGAAGTGTCGGGAGATTCTCATCGCAAACTGGCTGAGATGGAAACCAACGAGGATGGTCGCACCAACAGTCCGATCCTACCGCAGGACGACTTCAAAACCGGCACGTATGAACTGATTTTCTTTGCTGGCGATTACCTACGCGCGACGGGTCAGGACGGCGATGATCCTCTGTTTCTGGATCAGGTGCCTATCCGCTTTGGTATGTCCGACCCGGATGCCCATTACCATGTACCGCTGCTTCTTTCCCCTTATGGGTATTCGACCTATCGGGGCAGCTAGACCTAGATTTCGGCGCTGCGGACCACCTTGCCGATACGATCAATCATGAAATCCATAAACAGCCGTGCCTTGGGATCTTGGTGGCGGCGATGGGTATATAAGCAAGCCATTTGAACCGGCACCGGTGGCGTTTGCGTCGCCACCGGGATCAATCGTCCTGCCTTCAGATGTTCGGACACTTCAAAGACAGGTTTCATAGCAATTCCCTGCCCCGACAACGCCCAATCGGTTAAAACATCGCCATCGTCGCACTCATAGCGACCTGAAACAGCGAACCGTTTCGGGCCATCAAGCGTTTCCAGCATCCACTGAAACTCTGCCGCTCCGGGGAAGCGTAGATTCAAACACTCATGTTTGCCTGAAATCAGATCCGTTCCAGATTCGGGCATCCCACAACGGCTGACGTAATCAGGGGCCGCGCATAGCACGCGCTGGCAATCCGCGATCTTGCGGATGCGCAATGTGCTGTCTTCGGGCTGACCGATGAAAAAGGCCAGATCCAACCCTTCGGTGGTTAGGTCGACAGAGCGGTCTGTCAGCCTTAGACGCACATCAATCTCAGGGTATTCTGACAGAAAATCAGGCACATGAGGTGCCAGAAGACGGCGCCCGACACCCAGGGGCGCTGCGACGAACAGCGACCCGCGCGGCGCTTCGGTCAGATGTGTGACTTGCGCTTCTGCCTCATCCACCGCATCCAGAACTGCAACTGCACCGGGGTAAAACGCCCGCCCTTGCTCAGTTGGAGTCAAGTTGCGTGTGGTTCGCTGGAACAGACGAACCCCGAGGTGATCTTCTAACTGCGAAATCCGCGCTGACGTCACCGCAGGTGAGATTCGCATATCGCGTCCGGCGGCTGACATACTGCCTAGATCATAAACCCGTACAAAGGTTCGAATGTTATCGAGATAGGACATCTTATCGTTTTTTTTGATACAGTTTGACAATATACGGGAATACCGAAGAAAAGCCCGTTTGCCTAGTGTGGCGATAACTAATCGGAGACCTCATCAATGTACGACTTCGCCGTGTTCTGGGATTGGATTGGTTTTGGCGTGCGCTGGCTGCACGTCATCACTGCGATCGCCTGGATCGGATCATCCTTCTATTTCATCGCGCTGGACCTTGGCCTGAACCGCGATATTCCCGGCCCGGCGGACGGCGAGGAATGGCAAGTCCATGGCGGTGGCTTTTATCACATCCAGAAATATCTTGTCGCGCCGGAGCGCATGCCTGACCACCTGACCTGGTTCAAATGGGAAAGCTACGCGACTTGGCTGAGCGGCGCCGCGCTATTAATGATCGTCTACTGGGTTGGCGGCGAGCTTTATCTGATCGATGCGCATAAAGCTGATCTGGCGCTGTGGCAGGGCATCCTGATCTCGGCTGCGTCGCTGACCATTGGCTGGCTGGTCTATGATTTTCTGTGCAAGTCTGGTCTCGGTGAACGCCCGACGCTGCTGATGGTTCTGTTGTTTGTCCTGCTGGTGGCCATGGGCTGGGGTTATAACCAAATCTTCACCGGCCGTGCGATGATGCTGCATCTAGGGGCTTTCACGGCCACAATCATGACGGCGAATGTGTTCTTCATAATTATGCCAAACCAGCGCATTGTTGTGGATGACCTCAAAAACGGACGTACGCCTGATCCCAAGTACGGCAAAATCGCCAAACTGCGTTCTACCCACAACAACTATCTAACCTTGCCCGTTGTGTTCCTGATGCTGTCGAACCACTACCCGCTGGCCTTTGCCACCGAGTACAATTGGATCATCGCCGCGTTGGTCTTTTTGATGGGCGTCACCATTCGCCACTATTTCAACACCCGCCATGCGCGCGCCGGTAATCCAACCTGGACCTGGCTGGTGACTGTACTGCTGTTCATGGCCATCATGTGGCTGTCGACCGCTTCTATGCACGACCCGTTGGAAGAGGCCGAAGCGCAAGAGCTTACACCATATGAACAGAAATTTGCAGCGGCGGATGGCTTTGAAGAAGCGCACGACATTGTTTTGGGCCGCTGTTCCATGTGCCACGCGCGTGAGCCTGTCTGGGAAGGCATCCTGTGGGCACCCAAAGGTGTGTTGCTGGAAACCGAGGCCGACATCGCGCAGAACGCGCAGCAGATATATATGCAATCCGGCGTCACCCACGCAATGCCCCCCGCAAACGTCACTTACATGGAGCCCGAAGATCGCGACGCGATCATTAGGTGGTTCCGAAATGCCGATCTGTGAAAAATTGGGACACGGTCGAGCCAATAATAGCAACTGAGTTTGGTTTAGTTCTTCCCCTTGGCGTCGCCAAATGCTCTAAATGAATTCAACAAGCCGCATTTCTATTGTTTCGCGGCCATAGTGATTTCGACTTGGGGCAGTTGGAGCCAGACAATGATAGGGAGCAGACCGCGCAGCGTTCTGAGAAGCTGGCTTTATTGTGTTCTTTTGGCATTGTCTCCCAATCTTGCATCGGCGCTGGAAACCACCCTCTCCGCTCCCGGCGCATCTAAAGATCTGATTGACCGGCTGGAAGATACCTCATCGGTTTTCACCTCAGAATCGCGTGGACTGGATACGTCGCTAGAAATTCTGTCGGCAGCTCTGTCCGACTACCGCACCATCGTTCAAATCATGTATGACGAAGGGTATTTCAGCCCGGTTGTCAGCATCAAGTTGGACGGGCAGGAAGCTGCAAATATCAACTCTTTGAATGTTCCGACCCAGTTCAAACGTGCAACGATATTGGTGACTTCAGGGCCGAAGTTCGAATTTGGCACGGCTGTCGTTCAACCATTGGCACCAGAAACTGCGCTACCCGAGGAATTTGCCACAGGCAAAACGGCCACCACTGGAGCAATCCAGCAAGCAGCATCCGCAGGGGTCCAAGGCTGGCGCGATACGGGCCACGCAAAGGCAGAGGTGTCGGACCAAAAAGTAATCGCGCGACATGCGCAGGCACGACTGGATGCCACAATTGATCTGGCACCGGGGCCAAGGCTGCGGTTCGGCAAAATGAACATCCAAGGCGACACTAACGTTCGCCATCGGTCGATCGAAAAAATTGCAGGCTTCCCCTCGGGTGAAGTTTATTCGCCAGAACAGGTACAAAAGGTTGGAACCCGGCTGCGGCGCACCGGCACGTTCAGCACGGTCTCTATAAAGGAACATGACGAGCCCAACCCGGACGGCACTTTGGATTTCGATGCCACATTTGAAGACCTCCCCCCCCGTCGGCTGACATTCGGGGCCGAGATCGCCTCGCGCGATGGGCTGGATTTAACTGCCACGTGGACCCATCGGAATGTGTTCCGGCGGGCAGAGCGGTTAAGGTTCGAGGCTGCGATCCGCAACATTGGCGGCGCCGAGGATATCGATGGGCGCATTGGCCTGCGTCTGGATCAACCTGACCGGCTCGGCCCAGACGACAATACTTTCTGGAGTGCGCTGCTGGAACGGCGAAACACCGAGAATTACAACGTCACTATCGCCTCGCTTGCCTATGGTGCCCGCCGCACGTTTTCGGACCGTCTTTATGCCGAAGCCTCAGCCGGTTTCCAATGGTCAGACGCGGATGACGCCTATGGCGATGGCCGCAAGTTCCGGTACTTCATCCTGCCCTTCCGGTCTGAGTGGGATGAACGGGATAGCAAAGTCAGCGCCACACGAGGTTATTATCTGGATTCGCAGGTGATGCCCTTTGTCGGGTTCTCTGGTTCTGACACTGGCCTGAGGATGTTCTTTGACGGACGCGCCTATAACGATCTGGGTACTGGCGGACGGCTGGTGCTCGCCGGGCGCGTTCAGCTGGGATCTGTGCTGGGCCCGCCCGCAGACGGCGTGACCCCGGATTTCCTGTTCTTCTCAGGCGGCGCCGGAACGGTACGTGGTCAGCCCTATGAAAGCCTCGGTATTCCAGTCGGAGACGGTGTGGCTGGTGGCAAGTCCTTTTTGGGACTGTCAGCTGAAATTCGTGGCAAAGTCACCGACGCAATCTCGTTGGTCGGCTTCTATGACTATGGCGTCGTCGACACGTCCTCGTTCATCGGCAGCGGCGCGGAAGAACATTCTGGCGCCGGGCTGGGTATTCGCTATGATCTGGGCGGTTTCGGGCCATTGCGCTTTGACCTTGCCGTCCCAGTTCAGGGTGACACGGGCAATGGGCTGCAGTTCTACCTCGGGATCGGGCAGGCCTTCTGATGCGTCGCTTTGTATATCCTCTGTTGCTGAGTTCAGCAGTGATCATCGTCCCCCTCGGAGCGACCGCGCAGGACGAAGGCGGTAGCATGATCGAACGGTTCCTGCAGGATACCCTGTCAGGCGATGATCAAAATGTTCAGGTGATCGGTCTGGAAGGTGCGCTGAGTTCACGAGCGACGATTCAGGAAATTACCGTCGCCGATGACGAAGGTGTCTGGCTGACCATCAAAAATGCTGAGCTGGATTGGAACCGGCTGGCGTTGCTGCGGGGTCGATTCTCAGTCAATACATTGTCGGCGCAAGAGATTGACATCGCCCGTGCCCCGGGCACGACGACTAAGGACACACCGCCGCCTTCAGCTGAGACCCAACCCTTTCAACTGCCCGAGCTTCCGGTTTCCATTGAAATTGGCGAGCTTCGGGTCGATGACTTGTCTTTGGGTGAGCCATTGATCGGCGTTGCGGCTGATCTTGCCGTGAATGGTAACCTCTCGCTGGCGGACGGAACGCTGGATACAACGCTGGATATCGACCGGCTGGATCGAGCGGGTGATACGATTGATCTTAAAGCCGGATTCCAGAACGATAACAGCCAGATCGACCTGGACCTCACCGTCGCCGAAGCCTCGGGCGGGTTGATCGCAACGGCCCTGTCCATCCCCGATGCCCCGCCGCTAAAACTGACCGCAAAAGGTTCGGGGCCGGTATCAGATTTCAACGCCGATATCGGGCTGAGCAGCGATCAACAGCTTCGCGTATCTGGCCAAGTTCGACTGCGGACAGCCGAAGAGAATGGCACTGCATCCGATGGGATTGCATTTACTGCCGACGTCGGCGGCGACCTGACTCCGTTCCTGGCCCAAGAGATGGACATTTTTTTTGGCACAGACACGAGGCTTTTCGTGGACGGGCGCACCCATTCCGATGGTGCGCTGGACATCTCGGACATTGAGATCACCTCAGAAGCATTGGAACTGAAAAGCGAGGTGAGCCTTGCCTCGGGCGGTGTTTTGCAACTGGTTGCCCTTCAAGGCCGCATCACGCCACCAGAAGGCGACAAAGTTGTTCTGCCCGTCAGTGGCGGGGATACGTCCATTGGTGCGGCGCAGATTTCGGCCTTGTACAACTCCGAAAACGGCAACTATTGGGATCTGAGCCTGACAACTGACAACGTTGAGACCCCCAATCTGAATATTGATCACGCAAGAATTACTGGGCAGGGCACCTTGGATCAGTCCGGCGGCTTATCGATGGATGGAGACGTCCAGGCCGTGCTTGATGGCATCGATTTGACTGACCCAGCGCTGAATGCTGCCGTTGGGGATCAGATTACGCTGGATGGACAGTTCGTTTATGGCAGTGACCAGTCCTTACAACTGACCGGTTTCGAACTGGTTGGCAGCGACTATACCCTTGAAACCGATGCCGTGATCAGCGGGCTTGAGACAGGGTTGCAGGTTGATGGCGCGGCACTGCTGCAGGCCACCGACCTATCGAGGTTTTCGAACCTCGCACAGCTGCAGCTAGGTGGCGAAGCTTCGATCAAAATCGAAGGCAAAGGCTCACCGCTGGAACGCAGCTTTGATGGCAAGCTAACAGTAAACGGGCGCGATTTGGTTACTGGCCGCGACGATATCGACCCAATGATCACCGGTGAAACCGACATTGTGTTAGATGCCAAACGCGGAACCGATGGCGTGTCCATACGGGAGCTTTCGATCAGTGGTGATGCACTGACTGCTCAGGCCAGCGGTACGGTCACGACCCTTGATGGCAACATGACGATCGATGGGCGGGCCAACGTCAACGCCCCCGATCTGAAGGTATTCTCGGGCCTCGCTAAGCGTGATCTCTCCGGTGCGGTGCAGGCCCGGCTGGATGGCAAGGGCACCGTACAAACACTGGAGTTTGACGGCCAGGCCAGCGTAATCGGAACAAATATCGAAACAGGGATGAGTGAGTTCGATCCGCTGTTGAGAGGCCGGGTATCGATCAATCTGGACGGCGCACATTCCGGCGATCAGGTCGTCGTCCGAAATGCTACAATCAAAAGCGCCGCGTTGACCGCTGAGGTTGGTGCTACGATTAATGATCCTATCGGCGACATTGCCGTAGACGGCAGTGCCAAGGTAACGGCACCGGATTTGTCAGTGTTCTCAGGCCTCGTCGGGCGTGACCTGACGGGATCAATCAATGCTGATGTCACAGGCAGAGCCGCGCAAGGTAGCAAGACTTTTGAGATCATTGGCAACCTCAGCGCGGATGATCTTGGAACAGGTATAAACGTGATTGATGCGCTTGTTCAGGGCAGAACAACGCTAAACGTGGATGCCGCAAACGACGATCAAGGTCTTAACATCCGCACGTTCAATCTGAACGGAACAGCACTGACTGCAGATGCATCGGGACGATTGGACCGTGAAGCAGGTGGCCTGAATTTCTCGGCCATGCTGGACAATGTGGGTCGGGTCTCGCCTACTCTGTCCGGCCCGCTAAAACTTGATGGCAATGTCGCCCCGACCGGGTCTGGCCTTGAGGGCAACGCCCGCTTGCAAGGACCTGAGAGCTCTTATGCCGACTTGTCGGGAACCGTTGACACCAATGGTTCAGCCGACTTTGATTTTGAGGCCAAGATCAATCGGCTCGAACGTCTGATCCCCGATTTCCCTGGAACCCTGTCTGCCAATGGAAATGCTCGTCGTGATGCAGGCAAGTGGACTATCGACGCCAAAGCCGACGGCCCCGCCGAGATCAACACTACGGTCGCGGGTGCCTTTGATGAAAGTAGCGGCGAGGCAGACTTGAAGATGCAAGGCGGTATCAACATAGGTATCGCCAATGCGTTTATTTCACCCAATAGTCTGGCAGGTAAAGCTCGGTTCGATCTAGCCCTGAAAGGGGCGCCTGCACTGGATGCGCTCAGCGGAACGATTTCAACTACCGGCGCATCAATGGCGCTGCCAGATGTGGGGCAAACGATCACCGATATCGGCGGAACGGTCAACATCGCGCAAAGCCGTGCAACTGTTGCACTGCAGGGTGGCCTGCGGGCAGGAGGAGGATTCACCGTCAACGGGCCGATCAATCTGACTTCGCCCTTCAACACTCAGATCACCACGAAACTCAATAATCTCGTTCTGACCGACAGACTTTTGTATGAGACCACATTGAACGGCCAGATTGCCCTGACCGGGGCATTGGCTGGAAACAGTGCTCTGGCCGGTCAGATAAACTTTGGCGAAACCAACATAAACCTTGCCGCAGCGGCAGGCGCAGTTGGCGCAGCACCAATCCCAACAATCGACCATATTAACGAAAGCCGTGCCGGTTTTGTGACGCGGGAACGTGCCAATCTGGTCGAAAGCGAAGACAAAGCCAAAAGCAACTCGCGCATGTCATTGGACATCGGCCTGCTTGCCCCCAAAGCCGTGTTTGTTCGAGGCCGAGGTGTCAACGCCGAATTGGGAGGGCGCATTCAGATTGGCGGAACCACTACATCCGTCGTCCCCTCGGGTCAGATTGAATTGATCCGGGGTAACATCGACATTCTGGGCCGTCGTCTTGCGCTGACCAAGGGTCTGGTGACACTGCAAGGCGACCTGACCCCCTATATCGAGTTCGAATCTTCGACCAGCACCTCGGACGGTACAGCCACCATTGAGATCGCAGGTCCTCTGGATTCGCCCGAAGTGGACGTGTTCTCAGACCCCGAACGCCCGACCGAAGAAGCACTGGCCATGCTGCTGTTCGGCAACCGTTTTTCGGAGTTGTCGCCTTTTGTGATCGCCCAGATGGCGGCTTCACTGGCCCAACTCAGCGGCGCGGGTGGGGATGCAACCAAGGGCGTGCGCGAGGCTACGGGGCTTGACACTGTAGACCTTGGCGCAACGGAAGGCGGCGGTGGCAGCCTTGGGGCAGGCGCATATCTAAGCGACAACCTCTATACCGATTTCACCGTCAATACCGAAGGCGATACCGAAGTGAATTTGAACCTGGACGTCACCGACAGCTTTACAGTGCGTGGTACGGTGGATGGCCGGGGTGAGACGGGGTTGGGTATATTCTTCGAACGGGATTACTGATCACAAAAAAGGGCGACCTCAAATGAGCCGCCCTTTCTAAGAGTACGTGAAGTTTATTCCGCCGCGATGGCGTCTTCGATCTTTTCGACACGAATGGCCGAGAATTTAAACTCGGGGATCTTACCGTATGGGTCGATGGCCGAGTTGGTCAGGATATTCGCCGCCGCCTCTACATAGGCGAATGGTATAAACACCATATCCTCGGCAATCGCTCGGTCGGCTCGCACCATGATTTCAATCGAACCGCGGCGAGTAGTCAGACGGATCATCTCGCCCGGCTCAATCCCCATCAGTTTCAACGTACGCGGGTTCATCGAGCAGTTCGCTTCAGGTTCTACGGCGTCCAAAACAGTGGCCCGGCGGGTCATAGACCCGGTGTGCCAGTGTTCCAACTGCCGGCCCGTGGTGGCGATCATCGGGTACTCGTCATCCGGCGCCTCATCCGGCGGAATGACGCTGGCCGGGGTGAACCGGGCCCGACCATCTGCGCGCGGGAACCCGTCGCCGAACACGATGGCCTGTCCCGGATCGGTTTCGCTGAGCGAGGGATAGGTGATGGTCTCGGTCTCCAACCTTTCCCAAGTGATATTGTCGAGCGAGGCCATGGTCAGCTTCATCTCGGCAAAGACCTGGGACACATCCGTGTACTCCCAGTTCAGACCTATGCGCTGCGCAAGCTCGACAGTGATTTTCCAATCCTCGCGCGCCTCACCCGGAGGCGTCACAGCAGGACGCACACGTTGTACCTGACGGTTGGTGTTGGACACGGTGCCGTTCTTCTCATAGAGCGCCGAGGCGGGCAGGATGATGTCGGCATAGTTCGCCGTTTCGGTCAGGAAGATATCCTGCACGATCATCAGCTCCAGCTTGGCCAGAGCATCACGCGCGTGGCCTACATCCGGGTCAGACATGGCAGGGTTTTCACCCTGAATGTACATACCTTTGATGTTGCCCGCATAGGCCTGATCGATGATCTCGGTTACCGTCAGGCCCTTCTCGTTCGAGAAGTCGCGTTCATCGTTCCAAACATTGTTGAACTTGGCCCGGATGCTGTCATCGGTGACTGACTGATAATCCGGCAGGAACATCGGGATCAGACCCGCATCTGAGGCGCCCTGAACGTTGTTCTGACCCCGCAACGGGTGAAGACCCGCGCCCGGCTTGCCAACGTTACCGGTCATCAAGGCCAGCGAGATCAGGCAGCGCGAATTATCGGTTCCGTGGATGTGCTGGCTGACGCCCATACCCCAGAAGATCAGACCGGCCTTGGCTTGTGCAAAGGTGCGCGCCACTCGGCGCAGTTGATCCGGTTCAATACCACAGATCGGCGACATCGCCTCGGGCGTGAACTGGCCCAGATGCTCTTTCTCGGCTTCCCAGTTCTCAGTCCAGCGGTGGATATACTGGCTGTCGTATAGTTCCTCTTCCACAATCACATTCATGATCGCGTTGAGCATCGAGACATCCGCTCCCGGACGGAATTGCAGCATTTCATCGGCAAATTTGCGCATGCCGACGCCGCGTGGGTCCATCACGATCAGCTTGCCGCCACGTTTGGTGAACTGCTTGAAGTAAGTCGCGGCTACGGGGTGGTTCTCGATCGGGTTGGCCCCGATGATGATCGCCACATCCGCGTTTTCGATCTCGTTGAAGGTCGCAGTAACAGCGCCGGAGCCGACGTTTTCGATCAGGGCCGCAACAGACGACGCGTGGCACAGACGGGTGCAGTGGTCGACGTTGTTGTGGCGGAAACCCTGACGGATGAACTTCTGGAACAGATAGGCTTCTTCATTGGTGCACTTGGCCGAGCCGAAGCCTGCAACGCTGCGCGGGTCTTCGTCGCGCAGAGCCTTCAGCTTGGTGGCGGCCAGATCCATCGCCTCTTCCCAAGTCGCTTCGCGGAAATGAGTTGATAGGTTGCCGGGATCGACATTCAGGCCCTTCTCAGGCGCATCTTCACGACGGATCAGCGGCTTGGTCAGGCGATGCGGATGGTGGATGTAGTCGAAACCAAAGCGGCCTTTGACGCACAGACGGCCTTCGTTTGCGGGACCGTTGATGCCCTCGACATATTTGACCTTGCCGTCTTTGACCTTCAGCGAGACCTTACAGCCGACGCCGCAGAACGGGCAGACGCTTTCGGTTTCGCTGTCGTAATCCTTGCTGTCGCCCTGCTGGTTCTCATCCAGAACAGTGGCGGGCATCAAAGCACCGGTCGGGCAGGCCTGCACGCATTCACCACAAGCCACACAGGTCGAAGCACCCATCGGGTCGTTCTGGTCGAACACCACCTGCGCTGTGTGGCCACGACCGGCCATGCCAATCACGTCGTTGACCTGCACGTCGCGGCAGGCCCGGACGCAGAGGTTGCAGTTGATGCAGGCATCCAAATTGACGCGCATCGCAACGTGGCTGTCATCCAACAGCGGGATTTTCTCGGCCTCTTTCGCCGGGAAACGGCTGTCGCTGACATGGTTCAGCTTGGCCATATCCCAGAAGTGGCTGGAGGTGTCGTGTGCTTCCTCAGGCTGATCCGCGACCAACAGCTCCATGACAATGGCGCGCGATTTCTCGGCCCGATCACTGTCGGTCTTCACGACCATACCCTCCGCCGCCGGGCGGATGCAGGAGGCGACCAGCGTGCGCTCGCCTTCCACCTCGACCATACAGGCGCGGCAATTGCCGTCGGGTTTGTAGCCCGGCTGTGGCTTGTGGCACAGGTGCGGGATAGTGAACCCCTGCCCCTTGGCGGCTTCCCAGATGGTCCAGCCTTCGGGTACGGTGACATCTTCGCCGTTCAGGTTGAAGGTGACGGTTTTGTTCGGGCTTGCATCAAGCATGGCTCTGTCTCCCTCAGATTTCGTCAGCGAAATGTTTCATGACAAGGCGGATCGGGTTCGGGGCCGCCTGCCCCAGACCGCAGATCGAGGCATCGCCCATCACCTGACACAGATCCTCGAGCAAGTCCTGATCCCACTTGTCGGCCTGCATCAGTTTGACCGCCTTTTCGCATCCCGCCCGGCAGGGCGTACACTGGCCACAGCTCTCATCCTCGAAGAACCGCAGCATGTTCAGCGCCGCATCGCGGGCGGTATTCTGATCGGACAGAACCACCACAGCGGCAGAGCCGATGAAGGTGCCATGCGGTTGCAATGTGTCGAAATCCAACGGGATATCATCCATCGACGCGGGCAACAGGCCAGAAGACGGACCACCCGGCTGATAAGCCTTGAAGGTCTGCCCTTCGGCCATACCACCAGCAGCTTCGATCACATCCAAAATGGTCGAGCCAGCAGGCAGAAGGTAAACACCCGGCTTCGCGACCCGCCCCGAGACCGAATAGCTACGCAAACCCTTGCGACCATTCTTTTCGGTGCTGTTCAGGCATTCAGGCCCTTCGCGGCAAACTTTGGTCACCCAATAGAGGGTCTCGACATTGTGCACCAAGGTCGGGCGGTTAAAGACCCCAACCTGCGCCACGAACGGAGGACGGTGACGCGGCAGGCCCTTTTTACCTTCGATCGATTCGATCATCGCGGATTCTTCACCGCAGATATAAGCTCCGGCGCCGCGGCGCAGATCGATATAGCCGGGCTCAACAATCCCGGCCTGTTCCAGCGCGGCAATCTCACGGCGTAGGATTTCCAGAACCGCCGGGTATTCGTCACGCATGTAGATAAAGCACGTCTCGGCCTCGACTGCCCATGCGGCGATCAGCATACCTTCGAGGAAGACATGCGGTGTACGCTCCAAGTAGAAGCGGTCTTTGAACGTGCCGGGCTCGCCCTCATCCCCGTTTACAGCCAGATAGCGCGGACCTTCGTTCATGCGAACGAAGCCCCATTTCTTGCCGGATGGGAAACCTGCGCCACCCAGGCCTCGCAGGCCCGAGGACAGAACGTCTTCCTGCACTTTCTCCCAGTCACCGCCGTCGCGGAGCTCATTCAGCTTGGCGTAGCCGCCATTAGCTTCATAAGCGGCAAAGGCTTCGTAGTCGGGCAGATGCGCATGCGTGTCTTCGGCCGCAATCGCCGCCTGTACTTTTTCAGGGGTCGCATGATCGATATGATTGTGACCGATCTCAAGAACAGGCGCGGTGTCACAACGGCCCATACAAGGTGCGCGAACAACGCGGACCTCTGCCGGGTCAAGACCATCTTCAAGCGCCTTTTGAAGTTGCTGGGCACCGGCCATTTCACACGAAAGAGAATCACAGACCCGGATCGTCAGCGCGGGCGGAGGCGTCTCGCCTTCCTTCACCACGTCGAAATGCGCATAGAAGGTGGCCGTCTCATAAATCTCAGCCTGCCCGATCCGCATCTCAACCGCCAAGGCGGCAATGTGGTCGGCGCTGATATGGCCGTGTTCGTCCTGAATCAAATGCAGAAATTCGATCAACAGGTCGCGGCGACGCGGGCGGTCACCCAGCAGACGCGTGATTTCAGCCTGCGCCTCATCCGTGAACTGACGGCCTTTAGGCGTGTGTCGCCCTTTGCCTTTACCTGACTTCCAGACGCCCTTGGGTGCGCCTGATGGCTTGGTATCTAATGGTGCCATGATGCCCTCCGATTAAGGCTCCGTGTCTCATCAGACCAGCATATCGTCAAATCGCATATCTCAATCGTACGATAACGACAGATTATCACCGTAAAGACGCCACCACATCACGTAATGCGCCGACCGTGGGCAATTCCGGGTCGCGAGTCAGGGTCGCCAGACAAATCGGCTTGCTGACCACCGGGTCGACCAAAGGCAGCACTTTGGTATCTTTCAAATCCCCCAGCGCCCGCACCAACACGCGCGGGATCACAGTGGCAGCCAGCCCCTCGCGCGCCATAACCATCGAGGCAGTGAACCCACTGGTCTCGGCCACAATATCCGGGTGCAAGCCCTGTTCGGCGAATATCCGGTCCAGAATTCGCCGGTTCTGCATCTGAGGCTCCAACAGGCTGAGCGGGAACTCGGCCACGCGCGCCCATGGGATCGGGCCTGTCTCATCGGTCATATGCGAAGGAACCAACAGGACGTAGGTTTCTTCGTAAAGCGGCTGCACCTGCCGCAAGTCGGTGCCGATGCTGTCGCCATAGGTAATACCCGCGTCCAGGCTGCCTTCGTCCAACCGGTGTTGGATCGCGGTCGCGGACATGGTCTCGATCCGGGTCACGATACGCGGGTGGGCGTCGCGCAACCGCTTGGTCAGACGCCCGGTGAAGGCAATCGCCGTAGGGATCACGCCCAGAATAAGCGTGCCGGTGATCTCACCCTTGGCAGCCAACACCTGCTGTTCCAAAGCCTTGGTGTCATCGAGAATGCGTCGCGCCCGCTGAACGATCATCTCGCCCTCTTCGGTCAGGCCCTGAAACCGATTGGCGCGCCGGACAATAGAGACACCCAATCGATCCTCGAGATTACGGATGCGCATTGAGAACGCAGGCTGGGAAATGCCACACTCCTCAGCCGCTTTTGCGAAATGACGATGCCGCGCCAATGCGCTCAGCAGTTGCAGGTCGCGGATTTCGATCATTTGACACTTTCCTGGACGGCAAGTTGAACCCCACACATATGCGGTTTGCTCAATAGAGAACAGAATTTACGGCGCTCGCACAGGAACTATTAATCGGACTCGCCCCACTCAGCAAAGCTCTATAGCCTCGCTCAAAGGCATTTGAATGAGGTCTTCATGTTTGAAACTTTACTCGTCATTTTCATCGGGCTCGTCGGCGGCATTGCCGTCGGTCTTCAAGCGCAAATAGCCGGCTCAATGGGGGGCCGTATCGGTGGTGCCGCGGGCAGCCTCATCGTTCACTTGGGAGGAGCAATCGCTTCGCTAGCACTGTTGATATTTCGCGGCGGCGAAAACATTAGTGAATGGCGGCATCTGCCTTGGTACATGTTGGGAAGCGGCGTATTGGGCCTAATACTCTATCTGACCCTCAGTCAAACCATACCGAAGCTGGGCGCCACATCAGCGATAACTCTCGTCGTCGTCGGCCAGCTTGCAGTTGGCATGGTCATCGATCATTTTGGTCTATTCGAAGCCGACGTTCGGTCGATTGATTTTCAGCGAATTGGCGCAGTGGCCATGCTTATGGTCGGGGCCTATCTATTGCTTCGCTAATTCGCAATTGTGGCGACAACGATATGAGTGTTTGAGGCGCATCGGCGAAAGATCTGGCTAAGTTTCCTTCCTCTTGGTGATACCACTCCAAAACCGCCTTTAAGTGTTGAACAAGAAGTGCATCACATCGCCGTCCTTGACGATGTAGCCTTTACCTTCGGCTCGCATCTTGCCCGCTTCTTTCGCGCCCTGTTCCCCATTGGCGGCGATATAGTCATCATAAGCGATGGTCTCGGCGCGGATGAAGCCTTTCTCGAAATCGCCGTGGATCACGCCAGCCGCCTGTGGTGCGGCGGTGCCGGTGCGGATGGTCCAGGCGCGGGCCTCTTTCGGGCCTACGGTGAAATAGGTTTCCAGCTTGAGCAGATCGTAACCAGCGCGGATCAGGCGGTCGAGGCCGGGTTCTTCTAGCCCCATTTCCTCAAGGAACATCTGCGCTTCCTCGTCTTCCAGCAGGCTGATCTCTTCTTCGATCTTAGCACTGATGATGACATGAGCATTGCCCTGCGCAGCTGCCATCTCGGCAACCTTGGCGGAATATTCATTGCCCTCAGCGGCTTCTTCCTCGGACACGTTGCAGACATAGAGCACCGGTTTGGTGGTCAGCAGCTGCAGCATCTTCCAGGCTTTGGCGTCTTCGTCCGAGACTTCGACCAATCGCGCGGGCTTGCCGTTTTCCAGCATCAACTGTGCCTCGGCCAGCAGGCGATCCTGCTGCTGCGCCTCTTTGTCGTTCCCCTTCAGCTTGCGCACCAGATTGGCACGGCGCTTTTCAATACTTTCCAGATCGGCCAGCATAAGCTCGGTTTCGATCGTGTCCGCATCCGCCACGGGATCGACACGACCATCCACATGGGTCACATCACCATCCTCAAAACAGCGCAGAACATGAGCAATCGCATCGGTCTCACGGATATTTGCCAGGAATTGGTTGCCAAGTCCTTCGCCCTTTGATGCGCCTTTTACCAGACCGGCGATATCTACAAAGGTCATGCGCGTTGGAATGATCTGTTTAGAACTGGCGATCGCCGCCAATTTGTCCAGGCGATCATCAGGAACAGCAACATCACCCACGTTGGGTTCGATGGTACAGAATGGGAAATTCGCCGCCTGGGCTGCCGCAGTTTTTGTCAGCGCATTGAAGAGGGTCGACTTGCCCACATTCGGCAAACCCACGATTCCCATTTTAAAGCCCATGACGGCCTCCTGATACCATTCGAGCGCCGCTTCTAGGCAGGTCTAGCGCAATGCGCAAGGCGTAGCACTCCCTCCCACCTCCGAGTCTGATCTGCCACATCACGAAATTGGCATGACATTGTGTTCTTGCCCTCATTGAATTCATGCACATACAGTCCCCAATAAAACTAATACCAACGAACGACGGACATAGTAGGTACGATGAAACCCCTTGTTATTCTGGCCTTCGCGATGGCGGCGGCAACTTCTGCGCAGGCACAATCCATCATTTTCGGCGCTGGCTACGCAGATTACTCCCACAGCGACGGAGACGATCAGGCCATTTTTTCGCTTGAGTATCAGCATCGCCCGTTTCACGAGGCAACTCGGTTCAGCGCAACATGGGGTGGGGCTCTCTCGGTTGATACAGACGGCGACACGCATATTGGTGCCGGATTGATCGGAGTATATAGCTTTGCCGACCGATGGTTTATCGAAGGCAGCGTCATGCCCGGCTACTATAGCGAAGGAAGCGACCAGAATGATTTGGGAGGCAGTTTTCAGATTCGCAGCCTGTTGGGTCTTGGTTATACGCTTGAAAGTGGGAACAAACTGTCGGTTGCCATCACGCACAAATCCAATGCTAGTACGCAGGCCGATAACCCCGGTGTGAACTCACTACTGCTGCGGTATCATTACTCGTTCTGATCTCTAGTCCACCAAGCGGGATTGATTTTCAGCGAAAGTTTCTGCACATCAGGTCCAAACCCGAGTGCAAGGACTTCCGATGACCCGTATCGACGCCAAATTCGCCGCTCTGAAAGAACAGGGCAAAAAGGCATTTGTAGCTTATGTCATGGCCGGGGATCCCGACTATGAAACGTCGCTGGAGGTCGTAAAGGGTTTGCCCGGCGCAGGCGTCGATGTGATCGAACTGGGCCTGCCCTTTACCGACCCGATGGCGGATGGCCCCACTATCCAGGCCGCTGGTCAACGGGCGTTGGATGGCGGGATGACATTGCAACGCACGCTGGATTTAGCGCGCGCTTTCCGCGAAACCGATGATACCACGCCGATTGTGCTGATGGGATACTACAACCCGATCTACAGTCGAGGAGTTGAGACCTTTCTGGCGGATGCAAAGTCTGCCGGAATTGACGGGCTGATCGTCGTCGACCTGCCACCTGAAGAAGACGAAGAGCTTTGCCTGCCAGCACAGGCTGCCGGGTTGAACTTTATCAGGCTGGCAACACCGACAACTGACGATAACCGCCTACCTCGCGTGCTGCAGAACACGTCTGGCTTTGTTTATTACGTGTCGATTACCGGCATCACCGGCGCTGCTGAGGCGCAGGCGACCGATGTCGGACCCGAGGTTGCACGGATCAAAGCCGCAACCGATTTACCGGTCATTGTCGGGTTCGGGATCAATACGCCAGAGAAGTCACGCAACATTGCCAGCGTGTCAGATGGCGCCGTTGTCGGGTCCGCGATTGTCAGCCAAATCGGGTCTGGAAAACCAGTGACTGAGGTGTTGGACTTCGTCAAATCACTTGCTGACGGCGCGCACACCGCCTGATAACTCATGATATTTCAAATCGGTATCCACCGCAGCAGGCGTTCAACTTGCTGCGGTATTTTTCGTTTTTAACCACGCGGCAACCAACCGCAGTTGATCGCCATTGCAGGGCGATGGAAAAATTGGTAAAGAAACTTAACCAATCCTGCGGAAGCCAGATCCATGCCGACAATAACCAATATCGAAGATCTCAAACGGATCTATGAACGCCGGGTTCCACGCATGTTTTTTGACTACGCGGAAAGCGGCAGTTGGACGGAACAAACATTCCGCGAGAACACCTCGGATTTCGAAGACATCCGCCTGCGTCAGCGGGTGGCCGTAGATATGACCGGGCGCTCGACCGCGTCGCAGATGATCGGACAGGATGTGTCGATGCCGGTGGCACTGGCTCCGGTAGGTCTCACAGGCATGCAACACGCAGATGGTGAGATCAAAGCGGCCAAAGCTGCCGAGGCCTTTGGCGTGCCCTTCACCCTTTCGACGATGTCAATCAACTCGATCGAAGATGTTGCTGAAAACACGACCGCTCCGTTCTGGTTCCAACTCTATACAATGAAGGATCAAGACTACGTCGGGCGACTGATCCAGCGCGCGAAGGATGCGAAATGCTCAGCCTTGGTGATCACGCTCGACCTGCAAATCCTCGGTCAGCGACACAAGGACTTGAAGAATGGCCTCTCCGCCCCTCCAAAGCTGACCCCCAAAACCATTGCCAACCTGATGACAAAATGGGCCTGGGGTATCGAAATGCTGGGCGCCAAGCGCCGGGAATTCGGTAACATCGTCGGTCATGTCGACAGCATCACCGATACCCGCTCACTGGGAACATGGACTGCTGAACAGTTCGATCCCAGCCTCGACTGGGGCAAGGTTGAGAAGCTGATGGAACAGTGGGGCGGCAAAGTAATCCTCAAGGGTATATTGGACGCCGAAGACGCAAAGATGGCCGCCAAGCTGGGTGCGAACGCCATCGTCGTATCAAATCACGGCGGGCGACAGCTGGACGGTGCGCTCAGTTCAATCCGGGTTCTGCCTGAGATCATGGATGCCGTTGGCAATGATGTCGAAGTGCATCTGGATAGCGGCATTCGTTCGGGGCAAGACGTGCTAAAGGCTCTGGCGCTTGGGGCCAAAGGAACCTTCATAGGCCGCGCCTTTGTTTATGGGCTGGGTGCGATGGGTCAGAAAGGCGTGACGACGGCTTTGGAGGTAATCCAGAAAGAGCTCGATACAACGATGGCACTTTGCGGTGAGCGCAACGTGGCTGATCTGGGGCGCCACAATCTTCTGGTCCCGGAAGACTTCGGCGGCCGCTGGCAGGCCTGATCCTCGAATAAATAAAAAAGAGGGACACTGCCCCCGCCGCCCTTTGGGCGTCTCCCCCGAGATAATTGCAGCCAGATGAAGAAGTGGATCCCATCTTCATCTGGCCCTATATATCCCGGAGCGCGAGGCAGAGCCTCGCAAAATTCCTCAGGCCACAAAAAGCCCTTTCCAAACCAATTGAATCAAGCTAAGGACGCGGCTTCACGCGGGCATACAGCCTTGGAGGATGCCCGCCCTAACATTGGAGAATTATCATGGCTGGAGAGATTCCTGATCTCGTAGCTCTGGAACGGACGGGGACAGGCAAGGGCGCCGCTCGTCAAGCACGCCGCGACGGCATGGTTCCGGGCATTGTGTTTGGTGGCGACAAAGACCCGCTGCCGATCCAAATCCCGTTCAACGTCCTGTTCAAGCGACTGAAAGCAGGCCGGTTCAAGTCGACCCTGTGGAACCTGAAGGTTGAAGGCCACGAAGACGTTCGCGTCATCTGCCGCGACGTTCAGCGTGACGTGGTCAAAGACCTGCCGACCCACCTGGACCTGATGCGCCTGCGTCGGACCACAAAGATCGCGCTGTTCATACCTGTTGAATTCGTCAACGAAGAAGCGGCCCCCGGCATCAAGAAGGGTGGCGTTCTGACGGTTGTGCGCCCGGAAGTTGAACTGTTGTGCACCGCGGGTGACATTCCTGAGAAGATCACCGTTGATCTGACAGGCATGGAAATCAACGACGTTGTCACCATTTCTTCGGTTGATCTGCCTGCTGGCACCAAACCAACCATCGATCGTGACTTCGTGATCGCCAACGTCTCGGCACCCACCGGTCTGTCGACAAGCGACGATGAAGAGGCTGAAGAGGGCGAAGTTGCAGCTGATGAAGTTGAAGTCATCGGCCAGGACGAAGCTGAAGAATAAGTTCGGATCTTATCCGAATAGTGTAACGGGGCTCGTTTGTAGCCCCGTTTTTTTATGCAGATGTTGGGCTGGAAACGAGACGGTAAGATGTGGCATCAACCGCTGAGATTACGCTGTTAAGGACGATGCGATGAAACTGTTTGTCGGCTTAGGAAATCCCGGGCAGAAATACGCCCGTAACCGGCACAATATCGGGTTTATGGCATTGGAGCGGATCGCCGAAGACCATGGCTTTGGCCCGTGGAAATCTAAGTTTCAGGCTGAGATCGCCGAAGGTCGCTTGGGTGGGCAGAAAGTGCTGCTGGTCAAACCTCAGACATTTATGAACCGTTCGGGCCAGTCCGTGGGCGAGGCAATGCGGTTCTACAAACTCGATTCGACCGATGTGACCGTCTTCCATGATGAGCTTGATTTGGCCCCGGGCAAGGTACGTGTGAAAGCTGGCGGCGGACATGCGGGACATAACGGGTTGCGGTCGATCCACGAACATATCAGCCCGGCCTATGATCGCGTGCGGCTGGGCATTGGGCATCCGGGCCGTAAGGAAATGGTCTCACCCTATGTTCTGAGTGATTTTGCCAAAGCCGATGCAGACTGGCTGGATAGCGTCCTGCGCGGGGTTTCGGATGGTGCGGATTATCTTGCCGATGACGAAAGCGGCAAGTTCATGAATGCTGTTGCTTTGCGAACCGCTCCGCCAAGATCGTCGAAGCAGTCTGGCAAACCTGAAAGCCTCCCTAAAACGAGCGCCGAGGCCGCATCTGTGCCAGATGAGCGTTCAGCCATGCAGAAGCTGTTGGACAAATTTAGGTAATGCTTCCGCAACGTAGTAATTGCGTAATGGAACTGACCGGGGTCCACTGTTAGGTGTAATGGGAGACTTCGGATGAGATCTGCTTTTAAGTGGCTGCTACGTCTTGTGTTGGCTCTGGCGTTAGCTGCGTTGGTGGTCGGCTTTTGGAAACGCGAAGAGATTCAACGCCTGATGGCCGTGAACTCTTTGTTTTCAGAAGAAAAGATCGTGTATAATTTTTCGCACATGGACGAGGCGTTTCTGACCACCGATTTGCCGCGCGGTGACGGCCCGACCTGGGAACTGCCTTATGGCCCCGGTTTCGATCTGCCCGATGGAACTGACCAGTGGATCGAAGATCGCGCGGTAACTTCTTTGCTTGTGATGCAAGACGGAGCGATCCGGTTTGAGGAATATTATCTGGGCACCGGACCCGATGACCGGAGGATTTCGTGGTCAGTTGCAAAAAGCTATTTGTCGGCCCTGTTCGGTATTCTGATGGCAGAGGGCGCAATTTCATCGCTGGATGACCCGGTTGTACAATACGCCCCAGATCTCAAGGAAAGCGCATATGAGACTGCGACGATCCGCAATGTGCTGAACATGGCCAGCGGTGTGACCTTCGACGAAGACTATCTGGACTACAATTCTGATATAAACCGAATGGGGCGCGTCGTTGCCTTGGGGGGTGAGTTGGATGATTTTGCAGCCTCATTGCAAGACAGCTTCGTCGCGCCGGGCGAAACTTGGCAATATGTGTCCATAGACACCCATGTAATCGGAATGGTTATCCGGGGCGCGACAGGGCGCAGCGTCGCAGAGCTGCTGACCGAGAAAGTGATCGAGCCGCTCGGGTTGGAGCGGGACGGCTACTACATCACCGATGGCGCAGGCGTTGCATTTGTTTTAGGCGGTCTCAACTTCACAACGCGCGATTTTGCACGGTTCGGGCTGTTGATTTTGCAGGGTGGCGAACGCGATGGCCGGCAGATTGTACCTGCGGATTGGATCGACACATCTACTTGGCCTAGCGCCCCGACAGACCCCGGCGAGATCGGTTATGGCTATCAGTGGTGGATACCTGTTGGGGCGCATGAGGGTGAGTTCATGGCGCGCGGCATCTATGGCCAGTATATCTATTTCGACCAGCCACGCGGGGTCTTGATCGTGACAACTGGCGCTGACCGAAAGTTCCGCGATCCCGGCGTCAACGAGCTGAATGTCGAAATGTTCCGCAAAATTGCGCAAAGCCTGTAAGATGGAGCCATGCAAAAGCTAGACAGCATCAATGTTCTGGGAGGCGTACTCGCCCCTTGCTCTCGCGATCCTCTGACCGGGTTCTTTCGTGACGGCGTGTGCAACACCTGCTCGGAAGACCAGGGCAGCCACACGGTTTGCGCAGTAATGACCGCTGAGTTTTTGGCGTACTCGAAATATGTCGGCAATGACCTGAGCACGCCTCGACCTGAATTCGATTTCCCAGGTCTCAAACCCGGCGATAGCTGGTGCCTATGTGCGTCGCGCTTCTTGCAAGCCTATGACGAGGGCTGTGCACCCTTGGTCCACCTTGAAGCCACCCATCAGAGAGCGTTGGATATCGTTCCCCTGCATATCCTGCAGGCGCAGCGTTCCGAAGACGAGACCTAGATCGCGGTAGCCCGATATCCACGTGACGTGCGCGAAGGAGGCCCGGTAGGAAAGCTGTGTTCAGCTTGCAGGTCCCAACCTGAGCGGGACAACATTTCCACCACCGTCTCTGGCCAGTAGGTCCGGTGCCGCCACTGAAACCAGATGATCGCATTGCACCAATGCGGTTTGCTCACGACCAGCCAGAGCGTCGCACCGGGTTCGGCAAGATCGCGCATTTGGCGCAGAGCCTCAGTAGGGTCGGCGCAATGTTCCAGAACGTGCGCGGCCAGTAGGCAGTCAAATCGGGCCTCTGGTTTAAAATCGTCCAATCGGGATTGAATGAGCGTCGCATCGAATCCGCGGCGCTGCAAAGCTGAATGCGCCAAGTGCAGCATCCGGGCAGAAGGCTCGAGCAGCGCGATGTTACCTTCGGGCCGGATGACTGTGCGTGCTTCGGCGAAAGCACCCGTCCCACACCCGATATCCAGCGCATTACGCCCCAAGTCTGCAAGCGGATCTGACGACAGAAATCCTAGGTAGGCATCAAAATACCCTAGCAGCCGCATCTTATCCGACCAGCCGGGGGCTGCCTGATCGTATTTTTGGTCAAGCCGATTAAGTTCAGCCTTTGAGGACGCGCCGCTCATGATTAGCAAACTGGCACAGTTCCTCAAAGGCGCAAAGCCTGTTTTGGGTGATCAGTCTGCTGTACGGCCTTCGGTGTCGGACATGTCGAAGTTCAGGTAGTTCGCAACCGTCTGCACATCCTTGTCGCCGCGTCCGCACATGTTCATGCAGATCAGGTGATCTTTGGGCAAATCTGGTGCGATCTTCATCACATGCGCCAGCGCATGACTGGGCTCGAGCGCCGGGATGATGCCCTCGGTCGCACAGCACAGCTGAAATGCCTCCAGCGCCTCTTTGTCGGTGATTGAGACATAGTTGGCACGACCGATATCGTTCAGCCAGGAATGCTCAGGCCCGATCCCCGGATAATCCAGACCCGCCGAGATGGAATAGCCTTCCAGTATCTGCCCATCGTCATCCTGCAACAGATAAGTGCGATTACCGTGCAGCACGCCGGGGCGACCGCCGGTCAACGAGGCACAATGTTCCATCTTTTCATTCACGCCCTTGCCGCCTGCTTCGACGCCGATGATGTTGACCTCTTTGTCATCAAGGAACGGATAGAACAGGCCCATCGCATTCGATCCACCGCCAATAGCTGCGATGATGGTGTCGGGTAGACGACCTTCGGCCTCGTGCATCTGCTCTTTGGCTTCCTTACCGATGATCGACTGGAAATCGCGTACCATCGCCGGGTACGGGTGCGGACCGGCCACTGTGCCGATGCAATAGAAGGTGTCGCGCACATTGGTCACCCAGTCGCGCAGCGCGTCGTTCATCGCGTCTTTCAGCGTACCCCGACCGCTTGTCACCGGAATCACCTCAGCCCCAAGCAGGCGCATACGGAATACATTCGGGGCCTGACGCTGTACGTCATGCGCGCCCATATAGACGATGCATTTCAGGCCGAACTTGGCACAGACGGTAGCGGTGGCTACGCCGTGCTGCCCTGCCCCGGTTTCCGCGATGATCCGGGTCTTACCCATGCGGCGCGCAAGAATGATCTGGCCCAGCACGTTATTAATCTTATGCGCACCAGTGTGGTTCAGTTCATCGCGCTTCAGATAGATTTTGGCCCCGCCCAGATGCTCGGTCAGGCGTTCCGCGTAATACAGCGGCGAGGGGCGGCCCACATAGTTGGCCCACAGATCATCCATCTCGGCCCAGAAAGTAGGGTCATCCTTGGCTTTGTTATATTCCTCTTCCAGCGACAGGATCAGCGGCATCAGCGTTTCGCTGACGAACCGTCCACCGAAGATGCCGAAACGGCCCTGCTCATCCGGGCCGGACATGAAGGAATTAAAAAGATCGTTGGCCATGGGTGTCTCCACTCGTCGTACGCGACTTTCATAGGTGGTAGCGGCAGGATTTGCCATGGCAAAACGCATCATTGCTGATCCTGGACGCATTGCGCCCAGACCTTCAAAGCCTGATCCCTGCTAGGGACAGCAATGCAGGGAAAATGGTGGAATTCATAGGTTTTGGCCAAGCGCGAAGCCGCATCCACCACACATCGATGCGGGCCCGATTGGGCAAATGTCAGCATAGCCTCTATGTCTTCCCAAACACTGAGTGAAAAAAACATGCCCTGATGTAAAAAGACCTGTGCTTCCAGGCACAATGGATCGCCGCGCGCTTGAAGCAACGCCTGACGCGCCCGCCAGAACAGCTCCGGCCCATAGTACCATCGTCTTAACGAAACACCGCCAATTGCCGCAAGCATTGTCTCCTCCCCTTTTCCAGAGATACGCAGCAGACAATTGTTCAGATCACCGTGTGGCGGCGATGAATGCGCTGATCAAGGCCTCATCCTTGATACCCGGGGCACTTTCAACACCCGAAGCGACGTCCACTTGCCGGGCTCCCGTGGTACGAATGGCCTCCGCCACGTTGTCGGGAGTTAGACCACCCGCCAACATCCACGGCTTGCGCCAATACTTCCGCCCGGCCAAAAGCCGCCAATCGAACGCCAAGCCATTGCCACCCGGTAGAACCGCATTTTTTGGTGGTTTGGCATCGATCAAAATCTGGTCGGCGACGTCGCTAAACGCATCAATCGCAGCGAGGTCTTCCGCATCGGCCACTCCAATGACCTTCATAACCGGCAACCCATAGCGCGATTTGATTTTCGAAACCCGTTCGACGTTTTCACCACCGTGTAACTGCAGCATATCGAACGGTGCAGTTTCGGTAATCTGATCCAAAACCTCGTTCGACTCATTCACAACCAAAGCCACCTTAGCGACCCCAACAGGCACAGATTGCATCAACTCTGCCGCTTGCACAGCGGATACATAACGCGGCGATTTAGGAAAGAAATTGAAGCCTAGATACCGTGCACCTGCTTCAACTGCCGCACGCACATGATCAGGCGCGGTAACACCGCATATTTTGACACTGATTTCACCGGACATAGTCGGCCTCAGCTAGCCTCATCCAGCAGGGCAAGAACGTCATCTTGGCCTTCATTCTGCTTTTTCTTGAGCTTCTTGACCTCGCGCTCAAGTTTGCGCATTTCGCCTTGCTTTACGGTCGCATTCTTGCGGTGCTTGTGCTCGCGCAGCCACTCCCACAAAAACCCTATGACCAGCCCCGCCACAACGCCGCCAAGAACCACCAGGAACAATGGCAACGAAGCCGAGAAGTTGAACCCAAGCAATTCGGACAATGCATCCGGCATCAGCTTCAGTTCAACCATCTGTCGATTGGCCAAAGAGATCGAAACCAAGACGATCCCTAAAGCCGCAAGAAAGGCATAACGAATGTAGCGCATCATGGGATCACGCTTTACCGTTCAAACGATCCCTTAGCAACTTTCCTGTCTTGAAAAACGGAACACATTTTTCTTCGACCTGAACCGTTTCTCCGGTGCGGGGATTCCGACCGACCCGCGCATCGCGTTTTTTAACCGAAAAAGCGCCAAAGCCACGCAGCTCAACTCGATCTCCGCGCGACATTGCATCGGTCACTTCTTCGAAAACCGTATTTACAATCCGTTCGACGTCGCGCTGATAAAGATGCGGATTTTCGTCGGCGATTTTTTGAATCAGTTCTGAACGGATCATGCGTAATACCCTCCCAGGCGTCCGGTATATCTGGCCTACTGATTTGACAGTATAGGAAAAAACCCGGTTTGGGGGAACGCATACTCTGCATCGATTGGCCTTATTTTGCCACATTCTAACGTGAATTTTAGCGCACAGGCCCGTTTTCCACACCTATTGAGCGAACATGACGGAAAATAACCCGGATAATTGGAACATATTGATTCGCAACAAAAACGGCCCCGCGCGTGCGCACGGGGCCGAAATTCTTGGTCAGGCTTTCGCCCTGAATCAGTCGCCGGACTTCAGCGCTGCACCCAGGATATCGCCCAGCGATGCGCCCGAGTCGGAAGAACCGTATTGTTCGACGGCCTCTTTCTCTTCGGCGATCTCGCGTGCCTTGATCGACAGGCCCAGACGGCGGGTTTTGCTGTCGACGTTGGTGACGCGAACGTCGACCTTGTCACCGACCGAGAACCGCTCGGGGCGCTGTTCGGCGCGGTCACGGGACAGGTCCGAACGGCGGATGAAGGATTTCATGCCTTCGTATTCCACCTCGATGCCGCCATCTTCAATCGCGGTCACTTCGACGGTTACGATCGAGCCACGCTTCACGCCGCCCACGGCTTCGGCGAACTTGTCACCGCCCAGGGCTTTGATCGACAGCGAGATACGCTCTTTCTCAACGTCCACTTCCGAGACAACGGCCGAAACCATGTCGCCTTTGCGGTAGTTCTGGATCGCATCTTCGCCACGCTCGTCCCACGACAGGTCGGACAGGTGAACCATGCCATCGATGTCGCCTTCGAGGCCAATGAACAGACCAAACTCGGTGATGTTCTTGACTTCGCCTTCGACCTCGGTGCCCTCGGGGTGAGTTTCTGCAAACACTTCCCATGGGTTGCGCTGAGTCTGCTTCAGGCCCAGAGACACGCGACGCTTGGCGCCGTCGATTTCCAGAACCATGACGTCGACTTCCTGGCTGGTCGAAACGATCTTGCCTGGGTGAACGTTTTTCTTGGTCCAGGACATCTCGGACACGTGCACCAGACCTTCGACACCAGCTTCCAGCTCGACGAACGCGCCGTAGTCGGTGATGTTGGTGACGCGACCCTGATGGACCGAGCCCAGCGGGTACTTGGCGGCAACCAGATCCCACGGATCTTCCTGCAGCTGCTTCATGCCCAGGCTGATGCGGTGGGTCTCTTTGTTGATCTTGATGACTTGAACCTTGATGGTTTCGCCGATCGTCAGGATCTCGGACGGGTGGTTCACACGGCGCCATGCCATGTCGGTGACGTGCAGCAGGCCGTCAACGCCGCCCAGGTCAACAAATGCACCGTATTCGGTGATGTTCTTGACGACACCCTCGACGGTCTGACCTTCGGACAGGTTGCCGATGACTTCGGCACGCTGTTCGGCACGCGATTCTTCCAGGATTGCGCGGCGCGATACAACGATGTTGCCACGGCGGCGGTCCATTTTCAGAATCTGGAACGGCTGCTTCAGACCCATCAGCGGGCCAGCGTCGCGCACAGGGCGAACATCAACTTGCGAGCCGGGCAGGAACGCAACTGCGCCACCCAGATCGACGGTGAAGCCACCTTTGACGCGACCAAAGATTGCACCTTCGACGCGCTGGTCGTCGGCATATGCTTTTTCCAGACGGTCCCATGCCTCTTCGCGGCGGGCCATCTCGCGCGAGATGACAGCTTCGCCACGAGCGTTTTCTGCAGCGCGCAGGTAAACTTCGACCTCGTCGCCAACAGCGATTTCAGGGGCTTCGCCGGGATTTGCGAATTCTTTCAGATCAACGCGGCCTTCCATTTTGTAGCCTACGTCGATGATGGCTTGGCCGGCTTCGATCGCCAGAACCTTGCCTTTGACAACAGAACCCTCTTCGGGTGTGTCCATTTCGAAGCTTTCATTCAGGAGGGCTTCGAATTCCTCCATGGATGCGTTAGCCATGTGGCGTTGTTTTCCTTTACAGTACGTTTTTGCTGGCCGAGCGGTTGTCTCCGCCGGTCTTGTTTCATGATGTCTTCAGGCGTGATCCGGTGCGCCCCTGAGCAAACAAACACAAAGGGCCGAGGTTACCCGGCCCTGCTCAGAAACGTCATCCGGACGTTGACCGCCCTTGTATCGACAGCGCGCGTATAGGCGGATTCCAATGCTTGCGCAAGTGCAAAGCCAACAAACGCTGGCTTATGCGGCGGGATCAGCGCTTGATTGCTTGCCCGGCGTGCCCCAGATCAACGCATCTTGCTGCAACATGGATCGCTCAATGGCGTCAAGCCGCAGAATAGCGGCCATGGGATTTGCCGAACCCCCAGCTTGGTCCCAGATTTTGAGAGCCGAGGCCGGACTCCATGGCAAACAGGCAGACGCCAGCCACTGCCTAAGGCCTTGCGGCAATGCGTCATAGGCCTGCATCGGCGAGCCCCGCCGCCTACGACGTTTGAGCTGAGTCCGCAAATTACGGCCTGAATTGCCTTTGATCGCCTTACCAGCGGTGGCAGGGACCACACCTCGTTTCACATCGCAACCCGCAGACAAACAGAAACTCCATCTTTAATGTCTACGTTACGATATCATATAACACAAACTTTTTTGCAAGACGGTCTTTGGGCCTTACTGTCGGAAATTAGATTTCCTCGCCCTTTTTTAACAGTTCCTTGAACAGCTCTTGCTGCAACTCACCGCTGTCGCCGCCGCCAAACTGTGCCCCTCCGCTGGAATAGAGGGTGCCATATGTTTGCGCGATGTTCACCGTTTGCGCGATGCCCGAGATCAATTGATCCCTTTGCAGCAGCGATAGCGGATGCAGGAACACCGCCCAAATCCTACCGTTTGCGATCGCATATCGCGCATCCAACGCCGTATCGAAATTGGCCTGCATCATCCGTTGCATGTCGGCACGTGTCAGACCGTCTGCGGTTCGGATCGGAACCATCACGCGCATACGGTCCGCATTGATATCCGTCACAACAAATACACGCGTCTCCGAGATCGTCAGCTCAAAACCGGGCCCGTGTGGTTGCGCCTCGGGATCCAGTGCAAACAGGATTTTACCCAGACGTTCGTAGGTCATCGGGGGTTCATTGATCGGAGACGGGGTTTCTGCTTCCTGAGCAGCGATGCCTGTGGCCGTTAACACCAGAAACAGAACTATTCGGATCATGTGGCCCCTCCTGTAGATACAGAAACGACCATAAGATGTTCAGTTCTGACGAACCAAACAAAGCTCTGTGAACACTTATCACATATCATGCATCGGTTAGGACGATCTGCAATACTTTGCGTTCTAACGGCGATTACGCGTCCGAAAAGCCTTTACTATTTTCAGTCCATCGGCCGACGACAGATGCGGCCAGGAACCAAATGGAAAGGAATAACCAAATGAAACCTCTTGCCCTTACAGCCCTTGCGATGACACTCGCCCTGGCAGCTCCTGCATTTGCTGCAGATGAAATCAACGTCTCAAAGGGTATCTCTGCTGCTGGTGCTCCTTTGGCGGTGCATGGTGTCGATCTGGTGGCATTGGTGAATGACGGCAATCCGGTCGAAGGTTTTGCAACCCATACAGCGACCTATGACGGCGCGTCCTACTATTTCACTAGCGCGGCAAATCTTGAAGCGTTCGAGGCGAACCCGGCGGCATACCTGCCCCAGCACGGCGGATATTGCTCATTCGGCGTTTCGGTCGGAAAGAAATTTGACGGCGACCCGGATCAATATCTGGTCGCAGATGGCAAGCTGTATCTGTTCCTGAACGCCGACACCCGCGCGTCCTTCCTCAAAGACGTTACCGGGACTACAAAAACCGCCGATGACCAGTGGGCCAACATCAAAAGCATCGCAGTTGGCGAGCTGTAAGTAGCTGACATGGCCTGCCCGTGGCGCTTATGCCTCGGGCAGGGCCTTTTCGATGATTTCGATCGCACGGGCCAGCGCTGCATCAACACTCAGGTCCGAGGTATCCAACAGCACCGCATCTTCTGCGGGTTTCATTGGCGCGGTGGTACGTTCGGCATCGCGGGCATCGCGTTCTTTGACATCTGCAAGAACCTGACCGCGCGAGACATCATCGCCTTTAGCTGCAAGCTCCAGATATCGCCGTTCCGCGCGCACTTCGGCGCTGGCCGTGACGAACAGTTTGACCTCGGCGTTCGGGCAAATAACGGTTCCGATATCACGGCCGTCAAGTACTGCACCTCCGACACGCCGCGCAAAGGCACGTTGGAAATCAACCAGCGCGCTGCGAACCTCGGGTATGACAGCCACTTTTGAGGCCGCTTGTGCGATCTCGGCCGTACGAAGGTCACCCTGTTCCAACTCTTCCGCGGTCAGAGATTGCGCCGCCGTAACAGGCTCTTCCCCTTGCAACATGCGCCGTCCAACCGCCCGGTACAGTAATCCGGTATCCAGATGGGCAAACCCAAAATGTGCGGCGACCGCCTTCGAGATCGTGCCCTTACCTGCCGCGGCAGGACCATCGATCGCTACCGTATACCCCTGCTCGAGCATCAGACGGGCCGGTTGTTGCGAAGCAGTTTGGCACCTAAACCCGTCATCAACGGCTCAAAGATCGGGAACGATGTTGCAATCGGACTACCATCATCTACCGAAACCGCCTTTTTCGCGCCCATACCCATCACCATGAAGGACATAGCAATACGGTGATCGAGGAAACTCTCACAAATGCCGCCGCCGGGAACACCACCAATGCCGAGGCCCTCGACTGACCACCAATCGTCACCCTCGTCTACGGTCACGCCATTCGCGCGCAGGCCACGCGCCATGGCATCGATCCGGTCACTTTCCTTGACGCGTAACTCTTTGACGCCACCCATCATCATTGTGCCGGTCGCATTGGCGGCAACAACGGACAGCACGGGGTACTCGTCAATCATCGAGGCAGCGCGTTCTGGCGGTACGGAAATTCCCTTCATATTGGGCGAGTATTTTGCCCGCAGATCTGCAACGGGTTCACCGCCCTCTTCACGCTCGTTCTCATAGGTCAGATCCGCCCCCATCTCGCGTAAGGTTGTAAACAAACCTGCGCGTGTGGGGTTCAGTCCGATGCCTGGTACCAAAACATCCGATCCAGGGGTAATCAGCGCGGCACATACCGGAAACGCTGCGCTGGACGGGTCACGCGGTACTGCAATGACTTGCGGCTTCAATTCTGGACGCCCGGTCAGAGTAATCACTCGCCCCTCGTCGGTATCCTCGACGGTGATTTCTGCGCCGAACCCGGCCAGCATCCGTTCGGAATGATCGCGGGTGGCCTCTTTCTCGATTACCACGGTCTTGCCGGGGGCATTCAGCCCTGCCAGCAGAACAGCGGATTTCACCTGTGCCGACGGCACAGGCACCTCGTAACGAACCGGGATGGGGTCCGCAGCGCCGACGATGGTCATCGGCAGGCGTCCACCGTCACGGCCGACAGATTGCGTGCCAAACAGCGCCAGAGGATCGGTGACCCGGGCCATTGGACGCTTGTTCAGGCTGGCATCCCCGGTAAAGGTCGCCGTTATCGGAGAGGTTGCCATTGCTCCCATAATCAGGCGCACACCGGTGCCCGAGTTCCCGCAATCGATCACCTGATCGGGTTCCGCAAAGCCGCCTACGCCTACGCCGTGCACCGACCATTCGCCGCCCCCGTGATCCGTAACTTCGGCCCCGAAGGCCCGCATGGCCTTGGCCGTGTCCAGCACATCCTCGCCCTCAAGCAGGCCCGAAATCCTGGTTTCGCCAACAGCCATCGCCCCCAGGATCAGGGACCGGTGCGAGATTGATTTGTCGCCAGGCACCTCTGCCGTGCCGGTCAGCGGGCCGCATGGATGCGACGTCATCGGGATGGGCGTGCCGTGTCCGGACATGGGGGCTCCTGTTTTCGCTATCGGTCCTCAGGCCGATTAGCGAATTGGGGCCGGTTGGTCCAGCGGCAATCAGTCTTTGCGTCGGAAGGTCAGATAATGCGGGGTACGCCCCTCGCGTAGGGCTTTTTGTTCGTAGCGGGTGGAAATCCAGTCATCCCAAGGCTCGCGCCAGTCGGCGGGGCGCTCGGCGAGCCACTCAAAACCGGCACGCGGCACCTCTTCAAGAGTCTGGCGCACATAGTCGGGGATATCGGTGGCAACGCGAAAAATCGACCCCGGTTTCAATGCACGCGCCAGAGGCTCCAGATGTTCAGGGGTCACGAACCTGCGCCGATGATGACGTGTTTTCGGCCACGGATCAGGGTAGAGCAGAAAGGCGCGCGAGATGCTGGCCTCGGGCAGCACATCAAACAAATCCCGCGCATCGCCAGGGTGCACGGCAAGGTTTTCGGCACCAGCCTGACGAATTTTGCCCAACAACATTGCGACACCATTGATGTAAGGCTCTGCTCCGATAATGCCGATACCGGGATTGTTTTGCGCCTGATGCACCAAATGCTCGCCACCGCCAAATCCGACTTCGAGCCAGACAGGCTTGCCACCGAACAGGCCCTCTAGGTCCAAAGCGGTGCGTTCTGGGTTGGTTTCCCAATCTACCGCACCTGGAGACAGGGCGGCCAGATCTTCTGACAGATAAGTCTTTTGGCTGGGCTTCAAGGTCTTGCCTTTGAAGCGGCCATAAAAGTTCCTGCGGGGGCGCTGTGGGGTCTGGTTGCTCATGCCCGTGCCCATACTGCTGACTCGTGCCTGAGGCAAGGGTGGAGGTTGGGGGCTGGCCCCCACACCTCCGGCGTATTTTTTGAATAGGTGAACGGCGCTCAGACAGCCTGCTTAAGAGCGTCGGCCAAATCGGTACGCTCCCAGCTGAATCCACCATCTGCATCGGGTTCGCGTCCGAAATGGCCATAGGCTGCAGTACGCTGATATATCGGCTTGTTCAGTTGCAGATGCTCGCGAATGCCGCGTGGTGTCAGGTCCATGACTTGACCGACAGCCTTCTCGATAACCGCGTCAGCGATCTGGCCTGTCCCGTGTGTGTCGGCATAGATCGACAGAGGTTTGGAGACGCCAATCGCATAGCTCAACTGAATGGTGCAGCGTTCCGCCATTCCTGCCGCTACCACGTTCTTGGCCAGGTAGCGTGCGGCATACGCAGCCGAGCGGTCCACCTTGGTCGGGTCTTTGCCAGAGAACGCACCGCCCCCGTGCGGAGCAGCACCGCCGTAGGTGTCCACGATGATCTTGCGCCCGGTCAGACCCGCGTCGCCATCGGGGCCGCCGATCACGAACTTGCCGGTGGGATTCACATGCCACTCGGTCTCGGCGGTCAGCCAGCCATCGGGCAGGGTTTCGCGAATATAGGGTTCGACAATCTGGCGGATATCATCCGAGGTCAGCGCCTCATCCAGATGCTGAGTGGACAGCACGATTGAGCTGACACCAACTGGATTGCCATCCCGGTAGATGACCGACAGCTGCGATTTCGCGTCCGGACCCAGCGCGGGCTCGGTACCGTTTTTGCGAACTTCGGCCAGACGGCGAAGGATTGCATGCGAATACTGGATCGGAGCTGGCATCAGTGCAGGTGTCTCGGTCGTGGCGTACCCGAACATGATGCCCTGATCGCCTGCGCCCTCGTCTTTGTTGTCAGCGGCGTCGACGCCCTGCGCAATATGAGCCGACTGTTCGTGCAGCAGGTTGGTTACCTCGACGGTTTCGTGGTGAAACTTGTCCTGCTCGTATCCGATATCTTTGATGCAGGCGCGCGCAATATCATCGATATGCGCCATGTAATCGTGGAGCTTGTCCTGATCCGACAGCCCCACTTCGCCACCGATGACCACACGGTCCGTTGTGGCAAAAGTTTCGCACGCAACGCGGGCTTCGGGCTCTTCACGCAGGAAGGCGTCTAGCACCGCATCGGAAATACGATCGCAGACCTTATCAGGGTGTCCTTCGGATACGGACTCCGAAGTAAAAGTGTAATTCTGTCGGGACATAAATGTGCTCCACTAAGATTTTCCCATCACGTCAGGAAGCCGTTGTGAAGGGCAATTGACCGAATACGCGCGCAGTCAGGTAGGGTCAATCGGTATTTGACCGTTGAACCTACGGGTATGACGCCAGAGCAACGCCCAAGCTGCCAATAGAAGGAAAAACACAGGTTTGTTCCCGATCCGGGAATATATCGTCGCGGCTTGGGGCTGCGGCAATTCGGCATCGATAAACCCGGCCTGCCCAAGCGCCAACGCGTCAGTAATTCGCCCCAAAGGGTCAATCATCGCAGAAACACCGGTATTGGCCGAGCGCAACATCGGCAGACCCTGCTCGATGGCGCGCATCTGTGCCTGTGCAAGATGCTGATACGGACCGGAGCGAGTCCCGAACCACGCATCGTTAGTGATCTGCAACAGAAAATCTGCCCGGCCCGGCGCGGACAGAACATCTTGTGTGAATACGGCCTCATAACAGATCAGCGGCAGAGCTTGCCCAAGCCCTCCTGCATCCATCAGGGCAGCGCCCGGCCCAGCGCTGAAACCACTTCCCGTGGTTGCCGCCATTCCGTGAATTCCAAACCGCGCCATCAATTCACCAAAGGGCACATACTCTCCGAATGGGGCCAGATGGTGTTTGTCATACAGCCCCGCCTGTTGACCATCTCCATTCAAATAGATCATCGAGTTATAGTTCTGCCGTCCGTCAGCACGCTGGATACCTAGAAAAACAGGCGTACCCTGCGCCGCTTCGCCAATTGCTGAAAGATAAGGCTGCGCACTGCCAAGCCACGCCGGAACCGAAGTTTCTGGCCAGACAATCAGATCTGGCCTGGGCTCGGCTACCGTGAATTCAAGTTGGCGGGCAAAAAACAGGGGTGCATATTCCGGGTCCCACTTTTGGTGCTGTGGAGCATTAGGCTGTATCAGTCGCACGATACGGCCGGAGTATTCAACCGACGGCCGGTTTGCGGCGTAAGCCAGAGCCAATACAGCGCACCCCGCAGCCACAAAGATTGGCATCCCCAAGCCGCGTGGAGTCCGATCGCTGGAGATGGCTGCACCGAGTGGCAAAGTCGCAATCAGCGTCAGCGCGCCCAAGCCATAAGGTCCTATCAGCGAGAGGAGCTGAGCAAAAGGCGTATCCACCCAGATCTGAGCAATACCCGCCCAAGGAAACCCTGTTAGTATGTAACCCCGCGCAAACTCGGCCAGAGAGAGTGTCAAAGCCAGTAGCATACCCTGTACGATTGGCGATCCACCGATGCGTTTTGCAACTCCAAAGGCCAGCGCCCAGAACAATGCCAACCCGCCTGACAAGAAGATTAGTGCAAAGGGTGCCATCCAGGCATGGCGTTCTGCGTCAACCATGAATGGTTCGATGATCCAGTTTAGCGCATGGGCAAAATACCCTGTGGCGAACACCCACCCCAGCAAAGCCGCGCGGCGGGATGTTTCAGAGTTCAAGTACAATGGAGTAAGCAGGATCAGCGCCACCAATGCTGCTGGCCAATAACCCAACGGGGCAAGCCCACAAGCAGCCACGATTCCCAAGGATGCCGCTAGCAGCAACCGCAACCAATAGGGCCACCCCTGGGCAGGATTCATGCAGCGATATCCGGCAACATGACGCGCAACCGCTTTATGCGGCGTGGGTCTGCGTCAAGAACTTCGAATTCAGGCCCTTCGGGGTGGCATACCACCTCACCACGCGCCGGGACGCGCCCGGATAGCATGAAGACCAAACCGCCCAAAGTGTCGATCTCTTCTTCGTCCACATCTTCGTGGCTGGTCAATGAACGACCAATTTCGGCTTCGAAATCTTCAAGCGGAACCCGAGCTTGAACCACGTAGCAGCCAGGTTTTTCTTGTATCCAAAGCTGATCTTCATCGGCGTCATGTTCGTCGGCAATTTCGCCCACAACCTGTTCGATTAGGTCTTCGATGGTCAGCAGGCCGTCGACACCACCGTATTCGTCAATGACCAGCGCCATATGACGACGTTCAGTTTGCATCTTGGTTAAAAGTACGCCAATCGGCATCGAGGGCGGAACGAACAGCAAGGTCCTTAGCATTGACGTCAAATCAAACTCGGACGAGTTGCCATTAAATCCATGGGTCAGCGCGAAATCCTTGAGGTGGACAAAGCCCAGTGGCGTGTCGAGCGTTCCCTCGTACACAGGGATTCGCGACAATCCACTATCGCGAAAAATTTGCGCCAACTCGTCCTTGGGTGTTGTCGAGGGAACCGAGATAATCTCGGCCGTGGGTATCGCGACATCTTCGACCCGCATTCTGCGCAGGTTGATCATACCCCTCGGTTGTGAATCCGTGACCTTAGCCCCGTTCACCTGACTGGCTTCATCGCCCGGAGGTGAAAATGCGTCGAATATCCGGGATAAAAGCCCGCCTTTTTCATCGCTATCCGTGTTGCTGTTCTGTGAATGCGCGCTTTGCGCTGCCCTAGAACTGCCGTCTGTATCGCCCATTATCCTGTTCCAAATGATCGGGCAAAGCTGCCCCTGTCATGCATTATATGGGTTATCTATACCCAGTTTGCCAAGTATTGCGATCTCGACCCGTTCCATCAAAGTGGCGTCCAGGTCACGAATGTGATCGTATCCTAACAAATGTAACGTGCCGTGAATTATCAAGTGGGTCACATGATCTTCTAATGATTTACCCGCTGCGATGGCCTCACGCGCGCAGGTGTCATATGAAATCGCAATGTCTCCCAATGCGATATCCCCAGCGAAATCGGGCTCGGGCAACATTGGTATGCCCCCAGGGTGATCAGGGGACAAATCTTCGGCAGGCCAGCTTAGAACATTTGTCGGCTTCAGTTTTTCCCGGAATTCGGCATTCAGAACTGCGATCCGTTCATCGTTACAACCCAACAAGCTGATTTCGCAGAAATCCGATTTGAGACCGCAATAATTAAGAACTTCAATGAGTGCGCGTTGCGCCAGCGGCTCCAATTCCCGCCAGCGCTCGTCTTCGATCGTTACATCCAGATTCATACCGGCTCTCCAAGGCTCCAAAACCCATCGGAACCTTGGGTTTCACCCCGTTTCGCGGCCCGTGTCGGCCTCATACGCCTCAATAATGGCGGCGACAAGCGGGTGGCGCACGACATCTTTCGACGTGAAATAATTAAAACTGATATTCGGGATCGTCTTCAGCAGTCTTTCCGCATCCGCCAAACCCGATTGCACACCGCGCGGCAAATCGACCTGTGACCGGTCTCCGGTGATCACCATGCGGCTGCCTTCGCCAAGTCTGGTCAGGAACATTTTCATTTGCATGGTGGTGGCATTTTGCGCCTCGTCCAGCACGACAAAGGCATTCGCCAGCGTCCGCCCACGCATAAACGCCAGAGGCGCGATTTCGATCCGCTTTTCTTCGATCAGCTTAGCCAGCTGCTTGCCCGGGAGGAAATCATTCAGCGCATCATAAAGCGGCTGCATGTAGGGATCGACTTTATCCTTCATGTCACCGGGCAGGTAACCCAGCTTTTCGCCGGCCTCTACCGCTGGACGGCTGAGAATGATCCGGTCCACATGGCCTCCGATGAACATCGACACACCCACAGCAACAGCCAGATAAGTTTTACCCGTACCTGCAGGGCCGATTCCAAAGGCCAGCTCATTGTTGAAGAGCGACTGAACATATGCCTTCTGGGCGTCTGTCCGCGGCTCAACCAGCTTCTTACGGGTTTTGATTTCGACCGTTCCGCCTTTGAACATCTCAAGCTGGTCGCCATCCCGCGTGCCGGTTCCGGCCTCGGAATTGCCCATGCGCAACTCTCGGTCGACATCTGCTGCTTCGACATCTCGCCCACCTTCAAGCCGAGTGTAGAGCGCCTGCAGCACTTCAATCGCCTGTTTTTGCGATTCTTCATCACCCAGCACGACCAACTGATTTCCACGCCGCACGATCTGCACCGAAAGCTTTTGTTCGATATCGGTCAGGTTACGGTCATATTCGCCGCACAAATCGATTAGTAGTCTGTTGTCTGGGAACTCAACAAGCGCCTCACGCTGGGGCATATCTTCTTGCGGTGGGGTCAGGGCACCGATGGCCAATCCGTTCTCCTGTCTTGGCGTTTCACCCCGAGCGTAGACAACATCTTGAGGTGGACGCAAGGCGCAGTTTCGTTTTTTGCAAACGGGATGACAAATGCGCCGATCAACGGCGTTGTTGCGCATAAAATATCAGTTTTTGCGAATGGTTCAGAATGTATAATTCAATCCGATCCGCAATCCGCGGTAGCTTGGCGTCGATTTGGTGCTGAAAGAAGGGCCCAGTTCTACGGTTTTTGATTCGAACTGCAGATATTCGAGCTCACCAGTGATCGACCAATCGTCATTCAGTTTATGCTCGGCACCCAGGCTGGCAGAAAAACCCTGACGTCGATCAACGTCTTCAAAGCGGGTAGTCCCACCCATTTCGGTCACAGAAGCCGAGGTTGTGATATCACCACGCACATAGCCCACTGTAACGAAGTAAAGGACACTCTTGCTGCGGTTTGTAAGTCCATTTCGAAGGCGAATCGAGAATACATCGGAAATTGCAGATCTGCCGCTGACGGGTGTTCCGCCGATCTGTCCCGACGTGCTGCCGTCCAGAGTGCCAAAGTCGTAGCCGACTTCCAGACCATAGACATAGTCGCGCCCGCCTCTCGCAGGCAAAATCCCGCGCCAACCCCCGCGAAACCCGGCAAAGTTGCCGTCAGTACTGACCTCTCCGATCCCGAAAACTGAGCCGCCATTGACCTGCAAGCCAAACTCATCGGAACCACCCGTTGCACGACTGGCGCTCACCCCCAGATAAAACGCCCGGATATCGCTGGCATATCGTTCGGACGAAATCACGTCAGGTTCAGTGACTTCCCCGGTCACATCCCCAGCCAAAGTCGGAGCAGCGCAAGATAACATCAATAAGAGGGCCGTCAAAACGCGGGACATCTTCGATTTTGGAAAACATATCCAACTCACTACTCGCACCCTCCGCCATCATGGCTTGCCTCTTCGGGTCAACAGTTTCGTAGGCCGCAAAACCCACACCCGAGAAATCTGGCCTCTCTCGGAGCATAGTTCCAAGTCATAAATCAAGGGTTAAATTTGGTCGGAAGGAACCCTTGCAGCATACGTATATTGGATTAAATCACTTCGCCGCCTAGCGAGTTCGCGCCAGAGGATTTGATCCTTACCTTACGTAAATCTCCACGTGCCACATCTGCATCCGAAACGTGAACCGCGTGAAGATACTCGGATTTTCCAACCATCTGGCCCGGTTGACGCCCAGATTTTTCAAACAGGACACTGACTGTTTTGCCAACCATGGAATCCTGAATCACTCGCTGATGACGTGTAATCAAGGCTTGTAACCGTTGCAGACGCTCGTCTGCCACTTCGGCATCGACCTGTGGCCGTTCTGCCGCAGGCGTACCGGGGCGGGTAGAATACTTGAATGAATACGCGTAGCCGTATTTGACCTCTTCCACCAAATCCAGAGTAGCCTGAAAATCCTCATCTGTCTCTTCGGGGAAGCCTACGATGAAATCGCCGGACATTAGAATATCGGGCCGGGCTTCGCGGATGCGTTCGATTAGCCGCAGATAGCTTTCAGCCGTGTGACTGCGGTTCATGCGTTTCAGGATTTTGTCCGATCCCGACTGCACCGGCAGGTGCAGATAAGGCATCAGTTTTTCGCAGGTCCCATGCGCCTCGATCAGCGCATCGTCCATGTCGTTCGGGTGCGAGGTGGTAAAGCGGATGCGCTCCAGCCCATCGACCTTGTTCAACTCCCAGATCAGACCGGCAAGAGTCATGTCTCCGTCCGGTCCCACCCCGTGATAGGCATTGACGTTCTGCCCCAGCAACGTGATCTCGCGCACGCCGCGCTCGACCAGATCGCGGGCCTCACGCAGGATGCGATCAGCGGGGCGGCTGACCTCGGCTCCGCGTGTATAGGGCACAACGCAGAAGGCGCAGAACTTGTCACAGCCTTCCTGCACAGTCAGGAATGCCGTCGGGCCACGCTTGGCCTTGGGGCGGTTCTTGAGCTTTTCGAATTTGTCTTCTTCGGGGAAATCGGTATCCAGCGCCTTTTCACCCGCGCGCGTCTTCGCCTCCATCTCAGGCAGGCGGTGATAGCTTTGCGGACCCACTACCAGATCGACCAGAGGCTGACGGCGCATAATCTCTTCGCCCTCGGCTTGGGCTACGCAGCCAGCGACACCAATCTTCAAATCCGGCTTGTCTGCTTTCAGACCCTTGAACCGGCCCAGTTCGGAATAGACTTTCTCAGCTGCCTTTTCACGGATGTGGCAAGTATTGAGAAGGATCATATCCGCATCATCGGCCGACTTGGTCTCGACATACCCCTGCCCGCCCAGCGCTTCGGCCATGCGTTCACTGTCATAGACGTTCATCTGACAGCCATAGGTCTTGATAAACAGCTTTTTCGGTTCAGACATGACTTGGCCTTTGCAGTCGCTGGGTCGGCGTCGTCTATACGTATCGAACGCCGCTTGCAATGCTGGCGCAATTACCCGAATTTGGCGGGAATTTCCAGCGAGGCAGAAACAAAGCCAACGATGCAGTACGATTCCCTTGATCACCTTCTGAAATCCGGCGGTGATGCCCTAAACAAGGGCCCTATAGCGCTGATCTTCGCCGAAGATGAAGTCGAATTGGAAAGCACGCTTCATCACCACCTTAAACTGGGGTTCAAATCGGTGATTGCGTTCCTGCCAAGGGAATTTGCGATCGACGATGATCTGAGCGAGAGGGTCTACAGGGTTGTGATGACATGCGCGCCCAGAACAGTCGTTTTTGACGCCGTCAACCGGATCATCCAAGCCACGCAAGGCGTCTGGATATACTACTGCTACAACGCCGAATACCTGTTCTATCCGTTCTGCGAGACCCGCTCGGTTGGCGAGTTGCTCGCCTTCCATTCAGAAGAGCGGCGTCAGGCGATGTTGACCCACGTGATCGATCTGTATGCGAACGATCTAACGGCCTTTCCCAACGGCGTGGCCCCCGATCAAGCAATGCTGGACAAGACCGGATACTACGCCCACACGCGGCATGATGCATCTGGCAAGCCGCTAGAGCGGCAGCTGGATATGTCTGGCGGCCTGCGCTGGCGGTTCGAAGATCATATCCCCTATGAACGGCGCCGCATCGATCGGATTTCGCTGTTTAAAGCAAAACCCGATCTGAAACTTCTGCCGGATCACACGTTCAACGAGGCGGAATACAACACCTACGCCTGCCCTTGGCACAACAACCTGACCGCCGCGATCTGCTCCTTCCGTGCGGCCAAAGCACTAAAAACGAACGCCGGATCGACGTTCGATATCTCTGATTTTCGCTGGAACCATTCAACTCCGTTCGAGTGGGATTCGCGCCAGTTGCTGGATCTGGGCCTGATTGAATCAGGCCAGTGGTTCTAGATCCTAACGCTGCAACAGAACCGGGAACCAGTCCTCGCGTAGCCTTTGCCCCGGCACCATGTCATGCCCCGGAAATGGCGGCGATGTCCGCCCCGGACGTTCAACATAGCGCGCATCATCACCAACCAACCGCAGCGAGAAGGCCCTGCGCCGACTGTCGGAAGTATTGCCACGGGCCCCGTGGAGCGTGCGGTAGTTGAATGCCACGGCGTCGCCTGGCTCCATCTCGAATTCGACAACCTTCATCCCTTCTGCATCCGGGTCGGGGATCGGCATGTACTGCCCCTCATCAGGGAAGAACCCTTCTTCCGAGACCCAGCGAGTAGGCAGCACTTCTTTTTCCCAGCGGTGCGATCCGGCGACGCAACGCAAGGTCGCTTGTTTCACCGGGTCCAACGGTGACCAGAAGCTTATATTTTGTTGGCCATCGACAAAATAGTAGGGCCCATCCTGATGCCACGGAGTCGCCATTGAGGTCCCGGGCTCCTTCACCAGTACATGGTCGTGGAACATCTGCACGGATTGCGATTGCATAAGGTCGGCTGCAACTTCGGCAGCAGGGGATGTTTCGATCACTTCACGAAACTGCGGGATACGAGACCAGTTGCAATAGTCGTCGAAAAAACGGCCGGTCTCACCGTCTTTCTTGTTCTCTGACGCATAGGGTCCCGGTTCATCCATATTTGCCGCAACCCCAGCCCGCAGGGTTTCAATGTGATCGGCGAACAGGCCTTTGACCAACACAACACCGTCCGTCTGGAAGTCGTCAATCATGGCTTGGGAAACAAGAGGGTGAGTCATCGCGGTCTCCTTGGATTTGTCACCCGATCTGCGCATGAATGAGCCCTCTGTTCAAATCATATCTTTCGATTTAGGTATTAACCTAATGTTATACCTTACACTCCGCCAATACGAATATGTCTGCGCCATTGGTCGACATGGCAGCCTGTCTGCGGCAGCACAGCGCCTGAACGTCTCGCAACCCGCCTTGTCCAATGCGCTGACCCGGGTCGAATCACATTTGGGATATCCACTCTTTGCCCGAAGGCAGGGTGCCGCGATGGCATTAACCCCGCAAGGCCGCAAGTTTATCGAAGAAGCCGAAGCCGTGTTGAACCGAGCAGCCCTATTAGAACAGTCAAAACAACCGCTAACCGGCGAGAACCGATTGCGCCTGGGATGCTTCGTCGATCTGGCTCCCTTTCTTCTGGCCCAATCTCTGCACCGTCTGCGAGAGGCCTTGCCCGATGTCGTCCTGACACACGGGGTTGAAACGTTCGAAGGTCTGATTTCCGGCCTGATCGATGGCAGATATGATTTTGCGCTTACGTATGATCTGGGCATGGACGCCGGTTTTTTGTGCAAGAAGCTGTTCGACAGCACGCCACATGCACTGCTTTCACCCGATCATACACTGGCGAGGGCCGAGCAGGTGACCCTAACCGAGCTCGCGGCACATCCATTGATTCTGTCCAAAGAGGGTCTGTCCGCGCAGCATGTGCTCGCGCTCTTCAGACGCAAAGGTCTGAATCCCACAATCTCGCACCGGGCGGAATCACTCGAGCTTTCGCGTAGTCTGGCTGCTCATGGGGAAGGTATCGGGATAAGTTATACCAGCCCTAAAAGCGGCTTCAGCTATGATCAGGTCCGCTTGGTAAGCCTGCCGATCACCGATCCGGACGCAACCGAATCCGTTGTATTGGCTCGGCATGGAACGGGGCCTGCAGATCCACTGATCGCGCAAGCCGAACATGCGTTGGTTTCGTTGTTACGAAAGGATTAGCAGTTATTTCTTCCGCAAGCGTATCACCACATCGACCGATGCGATTTCGACGCCTTCAGGAGCTTCCGGCAATTGCTGAATCACCAATTGATCTGACGGCGCATCGCTTAGGCGGCTTTCGTCTTCCCAATAGAAATGTGGATGGTCGTGCGTATTGGTGTCGAAATAGCTTTTGGATCCGTCCACAGTGATTTCCTGCAGAACCCCGGCATCGCAGAACGCGCGTAATGTGTTGTATACGGTCGCCAGCGAAACCGCGTCACCTTTGGCTTTTGCGGATTCAAACAGGCTTTCTGCGGTCACATGACGATGCAACCCGTCACCCACAAGCAATTCGGCCAAAGCAACCCTTTGGCGCGTGGGGCGCAAACCTGCGTCAACCAACCAATTTGCAGCGATGTCACGGCTCTGAGGTGTCATGAATCCGATACCTGTGTTTTGCTGCCCTTAATATAAGTGCGCCCGACCTGCAATTTCAAATGAAATTCATTCGCAAGAAGTATACGTGTCACGACATGATATGGCGTGCTGGTCTTGCAGGACCTTGCAAACGGGTGCTAGACGAGACCAGATATAACGAACAGACCCAGGCAGGAGAGGCGGCAGAATGGCCCAATTCCCAAGCAGTTTTGACAAGGACGATCTGCTGAAATGCGCCCGCGGCGAGCTTTTTGGCCCTGGCAACGCGCAGTTGCCCGCCCCGCCGATGCTGATGATGGACCGGATCACCGATATCTCGGGCGATGGTGGTGCGCACGGCAAAGGCCATGTACTGGCCGAATTTGATATTAAACCCGACCTTTGGTTCTTTGACTGCCATTTCCCCGGCAACCCGATCATGCCCGGCTGTCTGGGCTTGGACGGTCTGTGGCAACTGACCGGCTTCAACCTCGGTTGGCGCGGATGGCAAGGCCGTGGCATGGCCGTTGGCGTCGGCGAGGTCAAGCTTACCGGGATGGTACGCCCGGACCGGAAGATGCTGACCTATAAAATTGATTTCAAAAAAGCGATCCAAACGCGCCGTCTGACAATGGGTGTGGCAGATGGCATCGTCGAAGCCGATGGCGAATTGATATACGACGTCAAGGACATGAAGGTCGTTCTGTCAGACGCCTGAGCCTGACCGGCCGAAACAAGGAGTACGCACATGCGTCGAGTAGTCGTCACCGGTTTGGGGGTTGTGTCCTCGATCGGGAACAACGCTGAAGAGGTGCTTGCCTCGCTGAAAGCAGGCAAATCTGGCATTGAGGCCAACGAACAGATGGTCGAACATGGCTTTCGCAGCCAGATCGCCGGATCGCTGAAAATCGACGTGGCTGATCACGTGGACAAGCGCACACTGCGGTTCATGGGACCGGGCGCGGCTTATGCCCATATCGCGATGAGCCAGGCCATCGCTGATGCCGGGCTGACCGAAGATCAGGTCGTTAATCCGCGCACCGGTCTGGTCGCGGGTTCGGGCGGACCTTCGACCAGCGCGATGCTGACCGCACACCAAACCGTGCTGAAAACCGGCGCGACCAAACGGATCGGCCCGTTTGCAGTGCCTAAATGCATGTGCTCGACGATTTCAGCGAACCTTGCGACCGCGTTCAAGATCAAGGGCATCAACTATTCGATTACCTCTGCCTGCTCGACGTCGCTGCACTGCATCGGCAACGCGGCTGAACAGATCATGCTGGGCAAGCAGGACGTGATGTTCGCAGGTGGCGGCGAAGAACTGGACTGGACCCTGTCCTGCCTGTTCGACGCGATGGGTGCGATGTCGTCCAAATATAACGACACGCCCGACAAAGCCTCGCGCGCATTCGATCAGAACCGCGACGGGTTCGTAATTTCCGGTGGTGGCGGCATCGTAGTTCTTGAGGAGCTCGAACATGCGCTGGCCCGTGGCGCCAAGATTTATGCCGAAGTCACGGGTTATGCCGCGACATCTGATGGGCACGACATGGTAGCACCCTCTGGCGAAGGCGGCGAACGCGCGATGCGTCTGGCGCTGTCGACCGTGCCCGAAGGCCGCAAGGTCGACTATATCAACGCCCACGGCACCTCGACCCCGGTTGGCGATGTAGGCGAAGTCGAAGCCGTACGCCGTATCTTTGGCGAAGGCAGCGTACCTCCGATTTCATCAACCAAATCGATGACCGGCCACGCGCAGGGCGCGGCTGGCGCGCTTGAGGCGATCTTCTGCCTGTTGATGCTGGAACATGATTTCATTACTCCGTCGATCAATGTCGACACACTTGCCGAAGGCATCCTGCCCGGTGAAATTGCAACTCAAGTAGTTGAAAACGCAGGCCTGGACAGCGTGATGACCAACAGCTTCGGCTTTGGCGGCACCAACGGATCCATGGTTCTGTCGAAGTATAACGGGTGAACAAGATGTCGGATATTCTCAAGGGTAAACGCGGCCTGATCATGGGCGTGGCAAATGACCGCTCGATTGCATGGGGCATCGCCAAAGCCATGCACGAGGCGGGCGCTGAACTGGCTTTCACCTATCAGGGCGAGGCGTTCGGCAAGCGGCTTGAACCTCTGGCCCAGAGCCTTGGCAGCGACTTCATGGTCGATGCGGATGTCACCGATGACGCATCACTAGACCGCGCATTTGGCGAGTTGGGAAAGCGCTGGCAGACCATCGATTTTGTCGTCCACGCTATCGCCTATTCGGACAAGAACGAACTGACGGGCCGTTTCCTGAACACCACACGCGCAAACTTCAAGCATTCAATGGATGTGTCGGCCTATTCGTTTATCGAGGTCGCGCGCCGCGCCTATCCCCTGATGAAGGACAATGGCGGCACGCTTCTGACCCTGACCTATCAGGGCTCGAACAAGGTGGTGCCGAATTACAACGTCATGGGCGTAGCCAAAGCGGCGCTGGAATCTGCGACCCGTTATCTGGCAAACGATCTGGGCCCCGACGGCATCCGCGTCAACGCCATCTCACCCGGCCCTATGAAGACGCTGGCCGGTGCCGCCATCGGCGGAGCGCGCAAGACCTACAAGTTCTGCGACCAGAACGCCCCCATGCGTTCAAATGCAACGCTTGAAGCTGTTGGCGGCACTGCCGTTTATCTGGCTTCAGATGCGGGAAGCTACACCTCGGGTGAGATCATCCGCGTCGATGGCGGGTATCATATTCTGGGTATGCCTCAGCCCGAGGCCATGTGACCATATCTTTCCCTGCGGGTGCCAAGATTTGACCATCTTTGCCCCGCAGGGATTACGATATGAGCAAACTTGAACAAATCCTTGCGAGTAACGCACGCTCGCCAGCGTTGAAACGCAAGTCAGGAAGCGGACGTGCACGTCTGTTCCTGCTAATACTCACATCGCTGCTGATTGCCTTTGTGTTTCTGACCCAACCGCCCGTACGCGATGCGGTTGAGCCTATGTTGTCACATATCCCCGGCCTTTGATCTGAACGGGATCAGTTGATCGAAACTATTTCAATATCAAAGACCAGATCCTGCCCCGCCAATGGATGATTTGCATCCAGGGTCACCGTCGCCTCATCTACTTCGACAACAGTCACTGGCAGCGCCTGACCGTCAGGTGTTTGCATCTGCAATTGCGTGCCGGGTTCCAGCGGAATGTCATCCGGGATGCCTTCACGCGGTATTTGTTGCCGCATACCCGGATTGATCGGACCATAGGCTTCAACGCAATCAATCTCGACACGCTTTTTCTCGCCAATCTCCATCCCCGGCAGGGCAGCATCAAGACCCTTGATGATCTGGCCTGAACCAACCGCAAACTCAAGCGGATCGCGCCCCTCGGAACTGTCGAAGACTTTGCCGTCCAACAGAGTTCCGGTGTAGTGGATGCGAACGGTGTCGCCATCTTTTATTGCGGTCATGGTGGCCTCCGGCCTGAAAGGAATGAACGGCGCAGCCTAGAGGCTGACACGGCATTGTAAACCCTGCCCTCTTTAACCCCGGAACCGGTTGTGGTTACCTGCGCCCGATCAGGGGAGGATCGGATGGCTATCACCACTTGTGTATTCGACGCGTATGGCACTCTGTTTGACGTGGCTGCTGCTGCCCGGCAGGCCGCAGCGGAACCGGGGTTCGAGGCACTGGCGGATAAATGGCCCGAATTGGCCAGTCACTGGCGTCTGAAGCAACTGCAATACACTTGGCTGCGTGCTGTCGCTGATGCGCATTGTGACTTTTGGGACGTCACGCAAGATGGGCTGGATTGGGCGTTGGAAGCGGTTGGCCTGCAAGGGGATAACACCCTTCGGCAGCGCTTACTGGATTTGTATTGGGAGTTGCAGGCCTATACTGAGGTCCCCGAGATGCTTAAAGCACTGAAAGCGGGCGGGATGCAGACGGCCATCCTGTCCAACGGTTCACCTCCTATGTTGGATGGTGCGGTTCAATCTGCTGGGATCGGAGATGTGCTTGATGACGTGTTGTCGGTTGAAAGCGTCGGGGTCTTCAAACCCCATGCCAGCGTCTATGACCTCGTGCAAAACCGGTTTGGCTGCGCGCGTGACGAAGTGCTATTCGTCAGTTCAAACGGCTGGGACGCCGCTGGGGCAAGCGGCTATGGGTTTGTTACCGCTTGGGTGAATCGCGCAGGGGAACCGATGGACCGCCTGCCTTGGAAACCTGCCCATGTGCTGTCTGACCTGACGACGATCCCGCAATTGGCGGGGCTTTGATGGCGTATTTCACCACTTCGGACGGCAGGCGCCTCTATTACGAAGATACAGGTACAGGTCAGCCACTGCTTTGCCTGGCGGGTTTGACCCGAAATTGCCGAGACTTTTCATTTCTTGCACCGCATGTGGCGGATCTTCGAATGATTTCGATGGATTATCGCGGGCGCGGAAAATCCGATTTTGATGCAGATTATACGAACTACAACATTCTACGCGAGGGGCAGGATGCAGTTGAACTGCTGGATCACCTGGGCTTGGGCAAAGTGACACTATTGGGCACCTCGCGCGGCGGCCTGATCACCATGGTGCTGGCCATGAGCCTTCCTGACCGGCTGGCAGGCGTGATCCTGAATGACGTCGGACCGGTGATCGAACTCGGTGGTATTGCCAAGATCATGGACTATGTCGGCAACCGCCCAACCCCAAAAACCTACGACGATGCGGCTCACGCCCTTGGGGTCATGATGGAATCGCAATTCCCAGGTGTCTCTTTGGACATCTGGAGACAGCAGGTTGAGAACCAATACATCCAGACCGATACCGGACTGGAACTGCGCTATGACCCTGCCCTGAGAAACGCTCTGATCGAACAGGCGGCAAACACGCCCGCTCCTGACCTTTGGCCCATGTTCGACGCGTTGCACGATATCCCGACTGGCGTTATCCGGGGTGCGAATTCCGACCTGCTGAGCACTGCCACAGTACAAGAAATGCACGCGCGCCACCCCAAACTGATCTCAACCGAAGTACCGGACCGTGGTCACGTACCGTTCCTGAACGAACTGCAATCCCTCGACCTAATCCACCAAATATTGGATGCCACATGAGCAACATTGACATGATCGAAGCCGCAGCCAACAGGCTGAAAGGGCACGTGCGCGAGACCCCGCTTCTGTCATCACCTTTTCTGGATGAAATCGCGGGTCGCCGCGTATTGGTAAAACCCGAATGCCTGCAACACACCGGTAGTTTCAAGTTTCGCGGCGCGTGGTCCGCAATCTCTGCGTTGGATGACGCGGCGCGCAACCGCGGTGTGATCGCCTATTCCTCGGGCAATCACGCGCAAGGCGTTGCATATGCAGCAGCTCAACACGGGATATCTTCAGTCATCGTCATGCCGTCGGATGCGCCGAAGCTGAAGATTGAAAACACCCGCGCGCTGGGGGGTGAAGTTGTCCTCTACGACCGTGCAACCGAAAGCCGCGAAGACATCGGTGAAGCGTTGGCTACTGAGCGCGGTTTGACGCTGATCCGACCCTATGATGAGCCGCAAGTGATTGCAGGGCAAGGTACGACGGGATTGGAATTAGCGCGTCAAGCGCACGAGCTTGACGTGACCGAAGGCGATGTCCTCGTGTGTTGCGGCGGAGGTGGGTTGACCTCTGGCATTGCACTGGCTCTGGAACATCATGCGCCCGGCCTACGCGCGCGCCCATGTGAGCCCGAGTGTTTTGACGATGTGAAACGCTCTTTGCAAATTGGCGCAATCCAAAGCAACAATGCCTCATCCGGTAACATCTGCGACGCAATCCTGACACCGCAACCGGGGCGAATTACCTTTCCGATTCTTCAACGGCTTTGCGGCCCAGGACTTGCAGTATCTGAACAGGAGGCACTGCACGCCGTGGCCCTCGCCTTTTTGCGCCTCAAGATAGTGTTGGAACCAGGTGGAGCGGTGTCTTTGGCGTCAGCGCTGTTTCGGAAAGATCAGATTGAAGGGGATACCGTGATCGTCGTGGCCTCGGGCGGGAATGTAGATCCGCAGATATTTGAACAAGCGTTGGAATTCCTTACCTGACAATCGGGAGCGATCAGTGCAAAATCTGATCGAGTTTGTTTTATTAGGCACCCTGAACAGACGGGGACCGATTACATGCGTATCGCTGACCTGAAAGACGTAAGTCTACACTATCGAATTGACGGAGATGTCGATGGAGCCCCCATTGTATTCGCCAATTCACTGGGTACCGACATGCGCCTTTGGGACCCGATTATACATTTTCTGCCTAAGGGGTTACGGATCATCAGATTCGATAAACGCGGACACGGATTATCGTCCCAACCAGCCGCCCCCTACTCGATGGGGAGCTTGGTACGAGATGCTGAACAACTACTGGATCATATTGAGGTAAAAGACTGCGTGTTTGTCGGCCTGTCCATCGGCGGTATGATTGCGCAGGGATTGGCGGTAAAACGCATGGACCAAATCCGCGCACTGGTGCTGTCGAATACCGCTGCCAAGATTGGGACGCCTAAGATCTGGCAAGATCGTATGGCAGCCGTTCGCGCCGGTGGCATCGAAGCCCTTGCTGACGCCACAATGGAGCGTTGGTTCTCGAAACACTTCCAGTCCGGCCCTGAGATGCCCTTGTGGCGAAACATGATGGTTCGGCAACCAGTTGAGGGCTATCTGGGGTGTTGTGCCGCAATTTCGGGCACAGATTTCTACACGCCCACCAGCGGCCTGCGGCTGCCCACATTGGGAATTGCCGGCAGCGAGGACGGTTCGACTCCGCCCGATCTAGTACGTGAAACGGTTGATCTGATACCTGGCTCGCGCTTTGCACTGATTCGACGGGCGGGTCATCTGCCATGTGTCGAGCGCCCGCAGGAATATGCCGAATTGCTTGGCAATTTCCTGATCGAGATCGGCCATATCTGAGGGAGAAAGAGTTGGCGGACTTCTTACTAGTCCACGGGTCATGCCACGGTGCCTGGTGCTGGCGTGACCTGATTCCGGAATTGACTACATTCGGGCATTCTGCCCGCGCTATCGATATGCCAAGCCATGGTTCGGACCCAACTCCAATTCAGGATGTGACCCTCGAGTCGTGCCGGGATGCAATTTTGAAAGCCTCAACACCACAATCGATCATCGTGGCACACTCCTGGGGCGGTTATCCCGTCAGCGCCGCTGCCGAGGCTGATCCGGACGCCATGCGGGGTGTAATTTATCTCAGCGCATATGTCCCGCAATCCGGGCTTTCCATGATTGAAATGCGTAAACGCGCGCCTCGCCAGCTGATAGGTGATGCCGTCGAAAAATCTTCTGATGGTCTATCGTATACGGTTGTGCCGGATCGGGTTCATGATCTGTTTTATCATGACTGCCCGCATGAGGTTGTGGCCTACGCGTTTGGTCGCTTATGCCCCCAAGCTATCGCGCCGCAAGCGACACCATTAGATACAGGCAAAAACTTCGCCAGCGTCCCAAAAGGATACATCCGGACGACTGATGACCGTACAGTGCCGACCGAGTATCAAGCCGAAATGGCTGGATGCGCAGACGCCGGTATGCGCCTGACCATCGACAGTTCTCATTCACCGTTCTTCTCGCACCCTGAGCATCTGGCCGGATTGATGCACCAGATCTCGGAACGAATGTGACCGGGGCCCGATGACAAGCGATCGCAATCACCGCGAAGGCGGGGTGCAAAACTGGCCCAGCTATTCGTTCGGCTCTTGTGGAATGCGAGGCGGAAAGATTGATAACAGCCTGCTGCATTTATGAACGCGCGCGCCGCATTGGCATAACAACGACATATACGTGACGGAAACCACCTTGCAGGTTAGGCCAGGACGCGCCACCGTGAGCTCAAACGGGAACGGGGAAAAACATGCAATCCATCAAAGCAGCCGTGTGCCGGGCGTTCGGCGAACCGCTGATCATCGAAGACATTCTGATCGCGCCACCTGGAATGGGTGAGGTAGAAGTTACGCTTGAGGCCGTGGCAATCTGCCATTCGGATATCTCATTCGCCAGCGGGGCATGGGGCGGTCACCTACCTGCCGTCTACGGGCATGAGGCCGCTGGGATAATCTCGGCAGTCGGAGACGGTGCGGGCGATTTTAGGGTTGGTGATCCGGTGGTCGTGACACTGATCCGTGCGTGCGGGTCATGCCCCTCGTGCGCTGGGGGAAAACCCACCATTTGCGAAACGCCCTATGACACGATCAAAGGACCGCTACGAACCGCAGACGGGGGCGCATTGGAACAAGCGATGGCATGCGGTGCATTCGCCGAGAAGGTCGTGGTCAGCCATCGTCAGATCGTCAGAATTCCCGAAACTTTACCAAAGGATCTCGCCAGCCTGCTCTCGTGCGGCGTGATCACCGGGGTCGGTGCAGCCGTAAACGCCGCTGAATTGCGCCCCGGGCAGGATGTTGTAGTGATTGGTGCCGGTGGGGTTGGCCTAAATGCGATTCAAGGCGCACGTATCGCCGGCGCGCGCCGTATCGTTGCCGTCGACATGACCGAAGAAAAGCTTGAGATCGCTAAAGAGTTCGGAGCGACGCATGGCGTTCTGGGCAGCCTCAAGGAACCTTGGAAAGCCGCGTATAAAGCGCTTGGCGGGCGTGGAGCAGACGCGGTTCTGATCACCGTTGGCGCTATCCCAGCCTATGACCAGGCCCCGCGCTATCTGGGCCGCGGTGGCAAAGCGATCATGATCGGGATGCCGCATTCTGGTGACATGTCCAGCTATGAACCCGTCGTTTTGGCAGCGCTTGGGCAAGGCATGGTTGGGTCAAAAATGGGGGACGTTGTGATCCAGCGCGATATTCCATGGATGATTGATCTTTATGAACAGGGGCGGCTGAAACTGGACGAGTTGATCTCGGGTCGCTGGTCCCTTTCACAGATCAACGAAGCCATCGAGGATACCAAGACCGGTGCCGCTAAGCGCAATGTGATCATGTTCGACCGCGACTGAACCCCTGAAAGGAGCGCCTGATGAAACTGCAGGATCTCGATGTCATCGTTACCGCCCCTCCGGCCCCGGGCTGGGGTGGGCGCTATTGGATTCTGGTCAAAGTCTCGACCGATACGGGTGTGGTTGGATGGGGAGAATGCTATGCATCCTCGGTCGGACCCGATGCCATGACCCATGTCATCCGCGATGTGTTCGAACGGCACATGCAAGGGGAGAATCCCGAGAATATCGAATTGATGTTCCGGCGTGCGTACTCCAGCGGATTTACGCAGCGCCCGGATCTGACTGTCATGGGCGCGTTCTCGGGCTTAGAGATCGCATGCTGGGACATTCTTGGCAAAGATCGGGATCGACCGGTCTATGCACTTCTGGGCGGCAGGATGAACGACCGTATCCGGGCCTATACCTATCTCTACCCGCTTCCTCAGCACGATCTGGCTGACTTCTGGACCTCGCCGGAACAGGCCGGTGAAAGTGCGGCGGAAATGGTTCGACGCGGCTACACAGCTATCAAATTCGATCCGGCGGGGCCCTATACGATCCGCGGCGGGCATATGCCTGCTATGTCGGATATCTCAATGTCAGTTGCATTCTGTAAGGCCATCCGCGAGGCCGTCGGAGACAAGGCCGACTTGCTATTCGGCACCCACGGTCAGTTCAACACCGCCGGAGCAATTCGCCTGGGGCAAGCGCTGGAACCCTATTCTCCGTTGTGGTTTGAGGAGCCCACTCCTCCGGACATGATCGAAGATATGGCTCGCGTGGCGCGCAATGTCCGCATACCTGTCGCGACTGGTGAGCGGATGACGACCAAGGCCGAATTCGGCGCGGTATTGCGCGCAGGCGCCGCCGAAATACTGCAACCCGCACTTGGCCGTGCAGGCGGTATCTGGGAGATGAAGAAGGTCGCCGCCATGGCCGAGGTTTTTAACGCGCAGATGGCACCGCATCTATATGCGGGCCCGATTGAATGGGCTGCCAACATTCATCTGGCCGCATCGATTCCAAACCTTTTGCTTCTGGAAAGTATCGAAACGCCGTTTCACGACCAACTGATCAAAGGAAGCATCCGCGTCAACGAGGGCTTTGTCACTCCTCCCACCAAGCCCGGGCTTGGTATTGACGTTGACGAGGACCTTGCGCGCGCACACCCCTACATAGGTGATGGTCTGCACTTAGAGATGCAGGAAGCGCCCTGCGACTATGTAAATGGAAATGCATTTCAGGGCGGCGCTCCTGTGGTCGAGGGGTGACAATCGGACGGCAAGTAAGGCATATTGATCCGACCCAGAAGTAGATCTTAGGTTGTTGCGTGAGACCTCAGGATAACGACACTCAAATTTTGTCGGGGGAAACCCCAGCAGATATGAAAGAAAGTGCGGCACGGGCAGCGGTATTCCTCAAGGCCCTGGCACATGAAGGTCGCCTGATGATCCTGTGCCATCTGGGAGACGGCGAGCGTTCTGTAGGAGAGTTGGAGGATTTGCTGGAGCTTCGGCAGGCAGCGGTCAGCCAAATGCTTGCACGCTTACGCGACGAAGGACTGGTAAAAACCCGACGCGATGGCAAAACGATCTATTACGCACTGAATGATGGCAAAGCTGCGCAGATGATCGAACTTCTCTATAGCCTGTTTTGTGAGCCAGATGCCTAGGCCGATCAGTTCGAGACATATCCTGCGATAACCTGCAGCAGCTTGAAGGCTGTGGCAGCATCATTTTCGACCACGGCCAGGAATTCTTCTTCACCAATTCGCAGACAGGACAGGTCCGTTTCTGCCACCATGCTCAAGGCCCGTGGCTCTTTACGGATCAATCCGAGCTCACCAACCAAAGCACCCGCGCCAACGGTTATGATAAGTTGGTCGTCCTCGCCCGAACGCGGCAGATAAAGACCCGCTTCGCCCTCGAGGACGACATAGGCCCCATCGGTTGGCTGGTCGTCCTTTAGGAACACCACCTGGCCAGCCTTGGCCTCGAACCAACGCGCACCAAAGGCCAGCAGGCGGAGCTGACGGCGGTCAAGACCCGAGAACAACGGTGTTTGTTCCAGCGCTCGCAATTTGCGACTCAGGTCGGCAGATGCAGCGCTGTCACCCTCGACGTCGGTTGGGCCTTCGCCAGTCACGACCCGACCCTGACGAATTTCGACATGCATGTCGAAAACATCTGGATTTTCGAACGTATCATTCAGGTAGATTACCGTAGTTTCGGGCAAAAGTTCACGCAGATTTTTGTAAACCGCGACCTGCGTTTCCATGTCATAGCTGGCCAACGCAGTTTCCAGGATCAAAATGTCCGGCTTTTTGATCGTTGCGCGCGTAAAGGCCAAGGGTTCAGCAAACACCGCCGGCAAGTTCTGACCACCAAGTGAAACCGGCACATCATAGATCAGTTCAACCACCAACGGACGCGCGCCATTTTCAGCCAACGCATCGACGATCAGCTTGCGTGCCTCATCGGTTCGCGCACCACCAATCTGGCTGACCTTACCGAATAACACATTTTCCATGACAGTCAGGCCGGGTGCAAAGGCGTTCTCATTCAAAGGCACAAAAACATCGTGCAGAGGTTCCAGCAATTTTTCCGAGTGGCTGTGGCGAAGCTCGAGGATGCGATTTTTTAGCTCGTCCGAAAACGCAGGACCGATCTGTTCCGCCGAGATCACAAACGGCACCGACAACAAGCTGGCCAATTGCTCGTCGTCCAAGCCCTGTGCGCCTTCTTTGCGGGTTTGCTCAACCAATTCGACCGCAGCCTCGTAGGTTTGAGCCTCAAGCCCGAGTTTGCGGAACAATGGGTGGTCGGTTCCATCCAGTCCGAAGATCTGGCGCAGCATTTCAATCACGTCACGGGTCAGACTGACCAGAGTTTCATCCAGCCCCAGTTCACGCAACTGACCCAGAAACACGGTTTGGCGCGCCAGAAGTTGTTGATTGACTGGCACGCAGGGCGTCGCGAACAAGAGGTTTTCAGCAACCGGTAATGCGGGGTTATAAGTGGACCGGTCAAAAACCAAAGCTTGCTCGGCCAGACCAGCCTCGCGCACTGCCTGTTGTACCAATGGCCGCAGCTCAATCAGTTTGGCCGCCAACTCCGGATGTTCATTGGGATCAAAGGCCTGTTCTGCTCCGCGCTGAAACAGAGCGGCACCTGAACCCATGCCGTCTATCAACTGCAGCCACCATTCACGCAACTGATCGGTATCGTCAAAACCGGCCAATCCCGGATCAAACCATTTGGTATCTATTGGATCCGCGCTGTTACCCGCGCGCAGCGTTTCCGCGAAATTCGGATCATCAGATGAAGTGGACAATGGGCGGGGGCGCATCGGCATAATCACGTTCTCGCCCAACGTACCCTGAAACATCACCGGCCGAGAGGTAGCCAGACCGATCCGCGCTGCCACAACGCTCTGATGCAGGCTTGCCAAATTGATGCCGCCGATTTCGATCCGTCCAGAGGTCGGTGCAATCTCTCGGATCAGCAATTCGGTCAGTGCATCACGATCTTCTTCGCTGGTTGCCGAGATACCAATGGTCTTACCCGCCGGAAAAGTCAGGTTCAGATCGTCAAGCACCTGATTGCCATCAATATCGCGAACCGAGACCCGGTCCAGCACGATATCACCATTCAAATGGGGGCGTTCAGAAGGCTCGCCTTCGAACAGCGCCTCGTCAATCATACCTTCCGGTGCGAATCGCTCGATCACAACATCCCATCGCAGCGACATGTCCTGCGTTTGGTTGTAGTAAGTCAGCAGTTCCTTCCAGGGAGAGCTCAGGTCTTTGTAGGCGGCCAGCGCGGCCACCAATGCGCCCAAAGAAACCGATCCCTGCAATACCAGCAGGCCTCCGACGAGATAAAACATGAAGGGAGTCAGCTGCGAGATGAAGTTGTTGATGAACTTCATAAAGAACTTTTTCTGATAGATATCAAAGCGGATGGCGAACAACCGCCCCAACTGGTCCGAGATCATCGCACGACGATACCGCCAGCCCCCATTGGCACGCAAAGTCGATGCACCGGCGGCATTCTCACCGATCTGGGCGGCCAGTACGCGGACCTCCTGGATGCGCTTCTTGTTCAGCAAATTGATTTGACGCTGCAGTTTGGGGATCAACCAGGCCTGTAAAGGAATCAAGGCGACGGCAGCCAGACCGAACCAGACGCTTTGCAGAAACAGAAAGGACAGAATCGTGATCATCTGACCCGCCTGCAGCACAGGCTGACTGATCGCATCCCCCATCAAGCCTCCCATGGGTTCGCTTTCAGCGGTGACCATCGACACCATTTCGCCCTGGCTCACACGCTCAAAATAGGGCTGCGGAAATCTAAGCGCGCGATTGATCAACTGATACCGAAATCGACGCAGCATCCGTTCGCTCAAAACACCCTTCATGGTGTTGATGCGCATTTTCATCAGACCATGCGCCAGCACCGCAGCCAGAAAGGCAAAGCAGAGAATCGTCAGGAATGCAGTTTGTGTCAGGCTATATCCCCAAACGTCGACGATCTGACTGGTCGCGCCGATTGCATCATTGATGATGCGTTTGGGGAGCTCCAAGGTGAGATAGAGTAATGGAAATAGCGTCGCCGTCACGGCCAGTAGAATCAGCTGATCGCGTTTGGAGTATTTCCAGATGAACCGAAAGATCGTTCGCTCGATTGAACCCGCCCCTACTAATGACCCACCGCTCAAATCACTGATTTTGGTGTGAATACAACGGCACGAATTTACCGCAATCGTATCCTCAGACGCAAATGAAAATCCGATTTGCGCTTATTTCGCGTTGTGTGAACAAGTTCATTTGCGCGGCAGGCCATTACCCCCTAATCTTCTGATTCAGGACGATATCGGGAGGATTCATTTGCCTGCCAACTTTGGCGCTGTGTTTCTGTTGCTCTGCCTGCTTCAGATCAAGCACATGTTCGCCGATTATTATTTACAGACGCCCAAAATGCTTTCCGGGCGTGGCACGTATTTCCACATGGGACGCGCGCAACATGCAGCTGTGCATGTTGTGGGATCGGTTATTATCTTTGCGCTCTTTCGTGCGCCGATAGAATTTATTCTGATCATTGCTGCATTGGAATGGATCGTGCATTTCCACATAGATTTCGCAAAAGCCAATTACTCAGATCGCAAACAGCTACAACCCAATCAGGCAGCTTTCTGGCGCGCTGCTGGTCTGGATCAATTGCTTCATAACCTGACCTATATCGGGATGGCCTGGGCTTGGGTGGTCTTCGCAGCCTGAAGCTTAAGGCACGATCGGTTGATTTCTTTTGATTGTACGCAACACCACATTGGTCTGCGCACTGGCAACGGCTGGCAGTCGAAACAGGAAGTCCTCCAGAAACGTATTGTAAGCCGCCAGATCTCGGCAAAGGACACGCAAGTGGTAGTCCGCCTGCCCCGTAGTTGCATAGCATTCCTGGATTTCGGGGCTTAGTTCCACCGCTCGGATGAAGTCGACGATTTTGTCCGGATCGTGTCGCGTCAGATGCACATGTACGATTGCTTCGAACGTCAATCCCATCGCCGGTGGATTCACCAAGGCACCATAGCGTTCGATTATCCCTGCGTCTTCAAGAGCGCGCACTCTGCGCCAAAGCGCCGAGGCCGACATCCCCACTGTGTCGGCTAAATCTGCATTCGAAATTCGACTGTCATTCTGCAGCAGCGTCAGAATTCGGCGGTCTCGGTCATCTAGAGTAATCATATTGGATGTTCTAATCTGCATTTTGATCTATTGTGAGTTTTTTTTCCAAAATATCGTATCTCGGCACACAAAATGGAACGGTTAACCATTCGAACTGGGTTAAAATTTCCTCAACCAAAGGCATAATCCCATGGACCCGATGCAATGAGCCACCTCGACCGAAATATTCGCACCTATCAACTCGACGATCGCTATTCCCTAACTCAAGGCCGGGTCTTTTTGACGGGCACTCAGGCCCTCGCGCGGATCATGATGGATCAGGCGCGGCGCGATCGGCAGGCAGGTTTGAATACATCAGGTTTTGTCTCTGGCTATCGCGGATCGCCACTGGGCGGGTTGGACCTAGAGCTGTGGCGCGCCAAAGAGCGATTAATAGCTGACAGAATCACCTTCATGCCCGCTGTGAACGAGGACCTGGGCGCAACAGCCGTACTGGGTGCTCAGCAGGCCACGTTGGACCCACATTGCGAAGTCGAGGGCATCTTTTCGATGTGGTACGGCAAAGGCCCTGGCGTCGACCGTTCAGGCGATGCGTTAAAACATGGCAATGCTTATGGTTCCGCCCCGAAAGGCGGCGTGCTTGTGGTGGCGGGTGACGACCACGGTTGCGTCAGTTCGTCGATGCCGCACCAATCGGACGTGGCCTTCATGGCGTGGTTTATGCCCACATTGAACCCGGCCTCGGTCGAGGAATATCTGGAATTCGGCGAATACGGATTCGCTCTTTCCCGCTTTTCGGGCACATGGGTCGGGTTCAAGGCGATCTCGGAAACAGTAGAAAGCGCGCGTTCGGTCGACCTGCGCCCGGACCGCAGTTTCACCCCGCCCCGGATCGATCTGCCAGAACGCGGCTTGCATGTGCGGACGGCCGACCTGCCCTCGCCTGAAATCGAGACCCGCATACAACACAAACTGCGTGCCGTCCGGGCATTTGCCGAAGAAAACCCCATCGACCGACGCATCTATGACATCGACAACGCCAAATTCGGATTTGTGACCACCGGCAAAGGTCACCTTGATTTGATGGAGGCGCTGCGTTTGTTGGGCCTTGATCAAGCCGCTTGCCGTCGCTTGGGGATCGACATCTACAAGGTCGGGATGGTCTGGCCGCTGGCCCGCCGCAACGCGTTGCGCTTTGTGAAAGGCAAGGCCGAGGTTCTGGTCGTCGAGGAAAAGCGCGGCATCATCGAAAGCCAGTTCAAAGAGTATTTCTATGACTGGCCCGGCGACAAACCCCACAAGATGGTGGGCAAATATGACAGCCATGGTGAACCGCTGATCCCGTGGACCGGGGAACTCAGCCCGTTGATGCTAGCCCCCATCGTAGCCGCCCGCCTTGACACGTTCTTTCCAGAAGAAAACCTGCCTGCTAAAGCGCGCGCGCTGACCGAGACGGAAGCGCCCGTGATCAACGTCCCGGGTGCAACGCGAACGCCCTATTTCTGCTCGGGTTGCCCGCACAACACCTCGACTAAAGTACCCGAAGGCTCCACTGCTGCCAGCGGCATCGGGTGCCATGTCATGGCATCATGGATGGATCGCGAAACCGTCGGCTACGCTCAGATGGGCGGAGAAGGCGTGCCTCACGTGGTGGCCTCACAATTCAATGGCGGCAAGCATATCTTTCAGAATCTGGGCGAAGGGACGTGGTACCATTCGGGATCCCTCGCGATCCGACAGGCGGTCGCGGCAGGAACGAACATCACCTATAAAATCCTCTACAATGATGCGGTCGCAATGACCGGAGGGCAGCCGGTGGACGGGCCAGTCAGCGTGGCAGGCATCGCGCAAACCTGCCGCGCCGAGGGGGTCGAGCGGATCGCACTGGTCTCGGATGACATCACCAAGTTCGGCCGTGCCGAATTCCCTGCGGGAACTACATTTCATGACCGGGCAGAAATGGACAGCCTGCAACGCGAGCTGCGCGACATACCCGGTGTTACCGTTCTGATCTACGAACAGACTTGCGCGACCGAAAAGCGACGCCGCCGCAAGCGCGGCATGATGGAAGACCCACAGAAATTTGTTTGGATCAATGATCTCGTCTGCGAAGGCTGTGGCGATTGCTCCGTCGCGTCGAACTGCCTAAGCGTTGAGCCGCGTGAAACGCCGCTGGGCCGCAAGCGCAAGATTAATCTGAGCTCCTGCAACAAGGATTTCTCGTGCCTGAACGGGTTCTGCCCCAGTTTCGTCACCATTGAGGGCGCAACTCGGCGCAAGCAGAGCGTTGATATGGATCTTGATGCGCTTGAGGCGGGACTGCCCCTGCCCTCAGCCGCATCTTTGGAGTCCCCCTTTGATCTGCTGGTGACAGGCGTCGGAGGCACCGGAGTGGTTACAGTCGGGGCCTTGATCACCATGGCGGCGCATCTAGAAGGTAAGGGTGCTTCGGTTCTGGATTTCACCGGATTTGCACAAAAATTCGGAACCGTACTGAGCTACATCCGCCTCGGTAAAGAACCTTATACGCTCAACCAGGTGCGCATTGATCAGGGCGCTGCAGATGCTGTGATCGGATGCGATGTGGTCGTAAGCTCGGCCCCCAAAGCATCGGCTCACTTTGCGCCGGGGACGCGCGTCGTTCTGAACCGGGCCGAGATGCCTACCGGAGATCTTGTGCTGCGTCGTGATGCCGAACTACGGGTTGATGCGCGGGAGCAGGCGATTGCAGACGTAGTGGGTGCGGAAAATATAATCAGCCTTGACGCAAACGCGATGGCCGAGGCGCTGTTAGGCGATACGGTTTTCGCCAATGTCATTATGTTGGGCTATGCTTGGCAAAAGGCGCTGGTGCCTGTGTCACATACCGCTCTGTCTCAGGCCATCCTCCTCAACGGAGTTGCGGTTGAGAAGAACCGGTTGGCTTTTGCTCTTGGGCGATGCTTAGTCGTCGACCCCGATCGGGTTCAGGGATTGACGCAGCCGATCCAGGCAGAAGAAACACTGGACCAAATGATCGCGCGCCGGGTTGCATATTTGACTAACTATCAGGACGCCGAATATGCCAACCAATACGCGCAGCGGATTAAGGCAATCCGATCGTCAAACTCAGACATCCCGGACGGACTTGCTGAGACGATTGCCCGAAATCTGTTCCGTTTCATGGCCTATAAGGACGAATTTGAGGTCGCCCGACTGCAGACATCCCCGGACTTTTCCGCGGAACTCTCACAGCAGTTCGAAGGAGATTACAAAACCAAATACCATTTTGCCCCGCCACTGCTGAGTTGGCGCAAGGATGAGCGCGGGCGACCGGTCAAGTTTGCGGTGGGCGTATGGATGCGCCCGGTTCTGCGTGGGCTTTCGAGGCTGCGCAGATTGCGCGGATCACCTCTGAACCCGTTCGGATATCACGCCGAAGCGCGGCTGCACCGTAATATCCTGAATTGGTTTGAAGGGCTTCTGGACATGTATCAGACCAATCCGACAGCACGATCAGAAGCAGAGTGGTTGCGCGCGTTCTCGGCGGCGGACCAGATACGAGGGTTCGGACCGGTACGCGAAGAGAGCTTCGAAACAGCGCGCGCAGAGGTGTCTTAACCGAGAACCGAAAAGCTGCTTTCGGTATTGATGGGCCGTTTGCGGGAATAAAATCCGGTGTCGATTGTCCGGCCTAAATAGGGCAACTCGAACCGCAACGGATTGGCATCATGATCTGCACCGCCTTCGACATAGCCGATCAAAGCGGTCATCATCTTGCCCGCGATCGGAGCATTTTTGTATTGGTTCCCGCTGGTGCCGCAGGCCATATAGAAACCCGGAAGGCTGGATTTATCATAGATCGGAATCCAATCTGTCGATGCATCGTACAAATCCACGACGCCCCGGGTGCGTGAAGGTATCCCCAGGCTGGGAACGCGCTGCGCGTATCGCATGGCTTGCGTTGTCCACTGGTCTGTAAATTCGTGGTTATAATTCACGTCATCTTCGCACCACTGATGCGGATCGCACGCCGGATCTTCCGAGCCGATCAGAATGTGGTTGCCATGCTCAGGGCGGCAATAAAGGGCGATGTCGCTATCTGAGACAATTGTTCCTTGTGTCTCAAAATCAAACCCTTCGGGTGCCGGGACATGCACGACTTCCTGCCGCAGCGGGCGAGTCTGGATGGTCATGTCACCCAGAACCCCAGCCATTTCGTTAACAATTGCCGACCCGGGCCCAGCGACGTTTACAACCACTTTGGCATGGATCTCTTCACCCGAGGCAAGTTTGACGCCCGCAACGCGGCCCTCGCTGGTCAGTATTTCACGCACCTCAGCACCGGTGCGAACGTCGGCACCATGCAACTTTGCCGCATCCATCAGGTTTTGGGCCGACAACGCCGGATCTGTCACATATCCCGCGTTCGGCCAGAAAACCGCGCCTTGAACATGTGCCCCGTTCGATTGCCCAAACTCTGGATCATCCATGCGCCGCGCCGGAGCGAAGCTGTCTAACGTGTAAATCGGCATACGTTCAGTGATCTTCTCCGGTGTCCATTCTTCAAAAGGACAATCCAGTTCGGTACTATACTTCTTATGGTTTTCAAGAAATCCATTGGCCTCCGTCTTCATGACCATACAGCCGGTTTCACGGAACTGTGCCAGATTGGCATCATCGGACAATCCCAGATAATCTGCCCAATCACGCCAATAATGGTATCCCTCCCAGGCGAAGGCCGTGCCATCAAAAGTCGAATAATGCATCCGGACGATGGCGCATGAACCGGCGGTCGATCCATGCCCAACTTGCGTATTGCGGTCCAGTGACAGAGTCTTCCAACCCGCCTTTGCCATCTCGAAGGCGATGGCGGCCCCAATTACGCCGGTTCCGATAATGATTGCATCAGGTTGGCTCATGTCCTGTCCTCTCCCAAAGGCGTTTCGCATAGTCGCTGAAATCGGATACTTCTTCGGGTCGCGGCTCAACCCCAGTGAAGACGTAAAGATAGTGTGCCACCATCGATAGCCTGGTCGCCATCGGCTCATTCAACTGTGCTAGATCATACCCGATCTGCATATAGTACAGTACGCGTGCACGAGTCTCGGCTTCGATCTCATCATAGTTGAAACGGATGAACATCGTGCGCAGCGCTGCCAGACGTCTCGCGTCGGATTGATCCAACATGCGTCGCACCTTTCCCGATCGTCGCGCCCAATCTCGAACGGCAAAATCAAGCGCCGTATCAAAAAGCTCTGAGTTCACGACACAACGCTGAACATTGCAAACAGCCGCCGTTATCGTCTCTGCAGGCAGTTCGGATTGTGCTATCAATGCTGCCGTGTTGGTTGCCTGCCATCGCGCCAGCAACGCATCCAACAACTCCTGCCTAGACTTGAAGTACCAGTAGAACGAGGAGCGCGAGACCGCCATACGTTCCGCCAGGTTCATGACCTTCACCTGCTCGACCCCATCCGAGATCAAGACGTCCATGGCGACGTTCAACCAGTCATCACGTGTGACCTTGATATTGCCGGTCAAGGGTTCAGCTTCCGGATCGTCCCGGTGGAGGATTGGTTTTGTGCTCATTCAACTCTCCGGCGGTGCACCGCCTGCTTCCGTGCGACGTGCGACGAAATCATGCAACGCGCCAAGGCGGCTCACATCCTGGGCTGGGGCTTCGAAATTCGCTAGAATTTCTTTCCAAACGCCTGTCGCCCGGTGATTTGCGTCGACCGAACCACGCTCGGTCCAAGTCCCGAAATTGGCGTAGTCATGAATATGTGGCTCGTAAAATGCAGTGTTGTAGCGTTCCATCGTCTGGCTGGTCGCGAAGAAATGCCCGCTGGGTTCAACTTCGCACAGCGCGGAATCGAAACCTATCTCTGAATTCCCTGCCTGCGCTCCGGCGCAAAGTTCGGCCACCATGTTCAGGACTTCTGCATCACAGATCATCTTTTCGAAGGACACCGTCAGGCCACCTTCAAGCCAACCGGCTGAGTGAATGATCACTGTCGCTCCGGCCATCAGACATCCCCAGAGACCGAACTGGTTCTCGTTGGCTGCCTGTACGTCATTGAGGTTCGAAGCCGACCCTGCCGCCGATCGCCAAGGCAGGCCTAAGTGTCGCGCGAGTTGCCCCGCGGCCAGTGAAGCCTGAAAATGCGATGGTGTTCCAAACGCAGGCGCACCGGATTTCATATCAACGTTGCTGGTGAAGGTCCCATAGCACACTGGCGCGCCGGGATTTGTCAACTGCGTCAGTGTCAAAGCCGCGAGCGCCTCGGCATGCGACAGGGTGATGGCCCCCGCAACTGTGATTGGCGCCATCGCGCCCATCAGGGTAAATGGAGTGATGATCGACATCTGCCCGTGGCGCGCAAAATCAATCAGCCCCTGCGCCATCGGAATATCCAGCGTGCGCGGGCTATTGGTGTTGATGATCGTGTAACAATGCGGATTGCCACGGAACTCATCATCGCTAAACCCGCGCGCGATAGACAGCATCTCAAAACAGTCCATCACCTGAGGCGTTCCGCGCGAGAAGAAGAAGGGGAACTTGTCCGTCAATTCCATTTGCGCTTGGGTGGTGAAATAGTGCCTGACGTTGGTGGGTACGTCCTGCGGTTCGACCTGAGGCGAGATCATCTGGAAGACATCGAAATAATGCGTGAGCTTGAGGAACTCCAGATAGTCTTGCCCGTTTGCAGGCCTGCGCCCGCGCTCCAGGTCAGTCGCATTCGGAGCACCAGCCCCGGGTTGGAACACCAAAGAACCTAGCTCCAGCGTGAAATCCCTGCGCCGCGCCCCGGCGCGGCAGGCAATGGATTTAGGGGCCGACGCCACCGCAGCCTCGACCATGTCGCGCCCGATGAAGACCATCTCATTATCTTCATTCACGCGCGCACCACCCTGCGCATAAATCCGGCGCGCCTCGGGCAGCAGGACCTTCACACCCAATTCTTCCAGCGTGCGCAAGGCCGTCTCGTGCATCTCAGCAATCTGATCCGCCGGAAATACTTCCATCTGCGGAAACGGATTGCGCAGCTGACGATAGTTCACGTCACGACTGGGTTGCGGGACCGCCTCGGCCCCACGCCCTCGGCGACGGCGTCTTCCGGCCTCTGCTTCCATGATCAACCTCGCATCGCTTTGCCCTGCGGGTCGTACGGCGACGGCTCAACCACGCGGGCTGGGCGTTCAACGCCAACCACATGCACCGACAGCTCTGTCCCTGGGTTAGCCTTGTCGCGATCTACCAGAGCCATGGCCAGGGACTTGCCTGTGTAGTGCCCAAAGCCTCCCGACGTCACAAAACCCACACGTTCGCCGCCTGCCCAAATGGGTTCATACCCGCTGGCATCCGCGTCCAACGCGTCGACCTCAAGCGTCACCTGTACCTGCGCTGGTCCGTTGCCATCGCGCTCGGCCAGCGCCGCATCTTTGCCGACAAAATCCTTGTCCCAGTCGATCCAGCGATCCATCCCGGTCATGCCGGGTGTATAGAGCTGGGTGAATTCTGCAGACCAGATACCAAAGCTCTTCTCAAGCCGCGTCGACAGCATCGCGTTGAAACCGCATTCGCGGATTTCCTCATCGGCCCCGGCCTCCAACAGCATACGGCGTAGCTTGATATGGTCGCCATAGCGGCAGTTGATCTCATATCCCTTCTCGCCCGTCACTGACATCCGGGCAACGCGGGCGCGGACCAGTCCGATATCGAAGTCACCACAACCCATGAATTTCAGGCCCGAGATGTCCTGCTCTGCCAATCTCTCGACCACCGCCTGCGACTTCGGTCCAACCACGGCAAAACCGCAATACTCCTCACCCAGATCGCGGATGTTCAAACCGTCCATCATGTGATCATCGAACCAGCGCATATGCCAGGCACGCAGATAGTAGCTGCCCATGATCCACCAGGTCCCGTCGCCCCAGTTCAGCACGGTTAGATCACCCTTGAGCCGTCCGTTCTCACCCAGCATTGGAGCCAGTTTAGCCCGACCCGGCGCGGGGAGTTTTGAGGCCATGACTTTATCGAGCCACGCCTCGGCATTCGGACCTGAGACCTCAAACCGCGAGAAACCCGAGATATCAAGCAGGCCCACACCTTCGCGGATCGCCTTGCACTCCTCAGCCACGATGTCATGCGCGTTGGACCGCTTGAGCGTCGGCGTCTCCTCGAACCCATTCGGCGCGAAATAAAGCGGCACTTCAAGGTCCCAGCTAACACCCCATTTACAGCCTGCCTCGGTCATCGCGTCATGGGCTGGAGCCATTTTCAGCGGGCGGCCTGCGGGCAGCTGCTCGTTCGGGTAGGTCATCACGAAACGACGGGAATAGAACTGACCAGTTGTTTCGCGGATGTAGCGTTTGTTCTGAGCGAAATCGCCATAACGTGCCACGTCCATCGGCCAAGCGTCGGCTTCGGGCTCGCCATGGATCATCCATTCGGCCAGTGTCTTGCCAACGCCACCACCCTGCAGGAACCCAGCCATCACCGCACAGGCTGACCAATAACCGCGCTTGCCCGGGACCGGACCGACCAACGGGTTGCCATCAGGCGAGAAGGTAAACGCGCCATTCACCCATGTCTTGATGCCGACATTCTGGATCGACGGATAGCGTTCAAAGCCCAGCGTCAATTCGTTCTCGATCCGGTCAAGCTGTTCCTGAAACAGCTCTTCGCCGTAATTCCAAGGCGCACCGTCCATGGCCCAGTGTTCATGATCGACTTCGTAGATGCCAACCAGAACACCCTTCTGGTCCTGCCGCATATAGGTAAAACCTTCGAGGTCGACAGTCATCGGCATCTCAAAATCAGCCTCGGCGACCTCAGGCACTGTATCAGTGATCAGATAGTGGTGTTTGAGTGGCGACACCGGCAGTTCCACCCCTGCCATACGGCCCACCTGCTTGGCCCAAAGACCTGCGGCATTGACCACATGCTCACACGTGATGGTGCCCTTGTCGGTCACAACTTCCCAACCATCCGCGGTCTGCGTCAGGCGTTCGACCTTGGTTTCCTCATAGTACTCGGCTCCGCGCTTTTTAGCCGCCGTGGCATAGGCCTGAACTGTTCCAGTGGTGTCGATATAGCCTTCGCGGTCCGCCCACATTGCGCCTAGCACGCCGTCGGTTGACATGATCGGGCAGCGTTTCTGCGCCTCCTCCGGCGACAGCAACTCACAATCGTCAATGCCGATGGACTGGAAGATGCGGTAGTTGGCCTGCAGCCACTCCCAACGTTCGGGCGTGCCTGCCAGCGTCAGGCCACCGGTCATGTGTAGGCCGATATTCTGGCCCGATTCCTTTTCAATCTCGCTGAGCAAATCGATAGTATAGGCCTGAAGCGACGCCATGTTGGGATCGGCGTTCAGCGCATGGATGCCACCCGCCGCATGCCAGGACGAGCCCGAGGCCAGGCGCCGACGCTCCAACATCACCACATCCGACCAGCCGAACTTGGCAAGGTGATACAGAACCGAAGCGCCCACAACGCCGCCGCCAATTACCACTACGCGATACTGCGATTTCATCCCAACCTCCCTGGATGACTCGCTGGGGACGCTAGACTCACTGTTCACTTCTGTCTAGACATTTCTGTACAGTTCTGTGCCTTGTATAAAAACGCGCGTTAAATCCGGGCACTTGGTCGCGCGCGGATGGAATCAAACCAAGCTTGTGTGGCTGTGTTGTCGTCAGGAATGCGCATCTTGATGACACGTGCAAAATCGACAAATACAAATGTGGTGATGTCAGCGAGCGTGAATGCGCCCCCTGATACGAAATCATTTTCGCGCAGACGGGCCTCTAGTAAATCAAAAAACGCGCCCACCCGTGCAGTTCCGCGCTGCGCCAGTTCGGGAATCTGCGCATAGTTCGCGGGGCCTGTAATGGCGCGGTCTTTGAACGAGGGATGGGTATTGCGCAACGTCTCGGCAATCGGCGCACCGCATTGCTGCTCGGCAATGGCGTTCCACATCAGAACTTTGCCCTTTTCATCCGCTGTTCGGCCCATCAACGCAGGCTCAGGAAAACGCGCTTCGAGATAGGCCGCAATGCCGAGATTTTCGGTGAGCACAGAACCTTCATCCGTGATCAGCACCGGGATCGTCGCGCCGGGGTTCACCGCCCGAAAGGCATCACTCAGATGCTCGCCATTTGCGATCGAGATTTCGCGCGTCTCAATCTCCAACCCTTTTTCTGCAATGAACATCCGGGCTCGCCGTGGGCTGGGCGCGGTCGAGCAATCATAGAACAGCATTTGACGATCCCCTCTGAGGCTTCACACCCCAAACGTTAGACCGCCCCAGTGCAACAGCGCGAGTCCGATCACAAAGTGACCCTACGGCAGATCAGCGTTGATAGATGAAGCAGCGACCCTCAACCGCACCACTCGGCAGCGGCAGCTCGGTCAAATCCTCGAAATACATGCGATCACTCGAGACCATCAACCCACCACGCGCCAACAGCGGCTCGATCAAAGGTGAGACGAGACGGGCAAATGTATCGTTCTTTTGCCGGTTATGTCCCCCTAGATCGGCGTGGATCAGACTGGCCGACGCGCCAAACTGCGCGACCGATGCGGGCAGCGTTTCACGCACGTCACCCAAAATTACGCGATCATCGGGCGGTGTTGAATCGGGGTGCGAGGCGACCGCACGTTCAAAAACATAAACTGGGCGGTCCTTTATATGCTGAACCATGTGATGATAAGTGCGCCCATTTCCCAGCCCAAGCTCAAATACCGGGCCTTCATGCCCAGTGGTCTGCGCGATTGCATAATCCAAACAAGCACGCTGCGAGACCATGCGATCAATAAACAAATCTAGACGACTTTGAGCTTCTGGCACAACGATTACCCCTATTTGTAGACACGGCACATTTCGTGTGCCTTTCGACCAGGTAGTGACAAATTCTCAAGGGAATGTGTAGGCGCACTGCCAAGAATTCACGATTCCGCGACGTTTCAGGTGCAGAAGGTGTTTGACTACCCCGCCCGAACCGCGCGAAACTACGAAAAAAAAGACAGGGAGTTCACAAAGCCGATGTTACCTAGCGGCCAGACGGGTGGAAAACCCGCATGAGTGCGTTGTTGTCCGTTCGGAACCTCAGCATCGGCTTCGGCAAGGGTCCTTCCGTGGTTCGAGATGTCAGCTTTGATGTCGAGCCTGGACAGACGCTTGCATTGGTTGGTGAATCTGGATCGGGCAAGACGATTTCGTGTCGCGCTGCTCTACGCATTCTGCCCCGCACCGCTCAAATCCGCAGCGGTACGATTACCCTGAACGATTCCAGAGGCACAGCGGAGTTAACTCAACTCAGCGAACGTCAAATGCGTGACATTCGAGGCAATCGGGTGTCGATGATCTTTCAGGAGCCGATGCGCTCACTCTCTCCGCTTCACAAAATTGGGAACCAGGTCAGCGAAGTTCTTTGGCTGCACCGCGGCGCATCTGAATCTGAGGCACGCAAAGAAGTACTGACGCAATTTGAACGGGTGGGCTTTCCCGACCCGGCCCGCGCCTACGACAGCTATCCGTTTGAATTGTCCGGCGGCATGCGACAGCGGGCCATGATCGCGATGGCGATGGTTTCTAAACCTGAATTGCTCATCGCGGACGAACCAACCACTGCGCTGGATGTAACAACTCAGGCGCAGGTTCTTGGGCTCATCAAAGAACTGCAGCGTGAAACCGGTATGGCGCTAATTCTGGTCACGCATGATTTGGGTGTCGTCGCCAACATGGCCGAGCAGGTTGTTGTCATGCACAAAGGTCGTGTGATGGAGGCCGGTCCAGCCGCCCTGATCCTGAATGACCCGGCGCATCCCTACACCCAGCAACTGTTCGATGCAGCACCAGAAATACCTGACCAGGATGCGGTGGGCATGCCGATGCCCGATGAAGACCTGATATTGCAGATGACCGGGGTTTCGAAGACCTACACGATGCGGTCCAGCAAAGGCTGGAGAGCCGACAAGCTGATCCACGCCTGCCGCGGCGTCGATATGAAGCTGGCACGCGGCAAAACACTTGCGATCGTTGGCGAAAGCGGATCGGGCAAAACCACCGCAGCGCGTATCGCTCTGGGCGCCGAATTGCCGGACCCCGGCGGAGAAGTGCTGTTCCGGACAAATAAGGAAGCCGATCCGCTCACAGTTCACAACATGACGCGCGCCGAGCGTACTGCCTTCCAGCGCAAGGCGCAGATGGTGTTTCAGGATCCGTATAGCTCACTTAGTCCCCGAATGCGCATTCAGGATGCGATGACCGAACCGTTGGAAATTCACCGCCTCGGAACAGTAGCAGAACAGCGCGATAAAGCAGCCGAAATGTTACAGAGGGTCGGACTGAACGCAGACATGCTCAAACGTTATCCGCACGCGTTTTCAGGCGGGCAGCGGCAACGTCTGTCTATCGCCCGCGCGATGATGTTGGACCCGGCTTTGATCGTTTGTGACGAGCCTACTTCGGCCTTAGATGTATCTGTGCAGGAACAAATTTTAACCCTGCTCGAAAACCTGCAAGACAGTCTGAACCTGTCTTACCTGTTCATCTCGCATGATCTCGCCGTTGTCGCGCGCATCGCTGATGAAGTTGCCGTGATGCGTCGGGGGCTGGTGGTTGAACAAGCCCCGCCTGAAACTCTCTTCTATAATCCACGTCATCCTTACACAAAGGCATTGATTGCCGCCCAGCCTGAACCGGATATCAATCGTCCGATAGACCTGAAACTGGTTGCTTTGGGCGCGGGTTCGCCCGACAGTTGGGATGACGCCTTTCGATTTTCCGACACCGTGATACCCTCGCTGGTAGAGTTGGAGCCCGGCCATAAGGTACGTTGCCATGTTTAAGACCACTCATCGTTTGATTCTGGCGACCACGCTGGTCGTTGCAGCAGGGCTGCCCGCCACGGCAGAAGTCCCGGCCAATCTTCAGGAAATCCCCTACTGGAAAGCCGAAGTTGAAGGTGGAAAGTTGCCACCTGTCGCCGACCGCATTCCGCAAGACCCGCTAATCGTTGATCTGGCCGCGAAGGGGCGCGATTTCGGAGCCCCCGGCGGAACATTGCGAACCATGGTTACCCGGTCCAAGGACATCCGCCAGATGGTGGTCTATGGCTATGCGCGGCTTGTCGGCTTTGACCATGAATACAACATCGTGCCCGATCTGTTGGCCTCTTTCGAAAACGAAGACAATCGCAAGTTTACCTTGAATTTACGCCCTGATCACAAATGGTCGGACGGCACTCCGTTTACGTCTGAGGATTTCCGATATTGGTGGGAAGACGTCGCCAATAACGAGTTGCTCAGCCCATCAGGCCCACCTGATTTTTTGCTGGTTGAAGGTAAGGCGCCTACGGTAACTTTCCCTGATGAAACGACCGTCGTGTTCGAGTGGGCAAATCCGAACCCTGACTTTCTGCAATCTCTTGCACAGGCACGCCCACCGTTTATCTACCGCCCATCAGAATTTCTCAAAAAATACCACGAGAAGTTTGCCGATCCTGAAGAACTGGCTTTTCAGGTCGAAGACGCGCGGGTCAAAAGCTGGGCGGCGCTGCATAACAAGCTGGATAACCTGTACAAATATGACAATCACGAATTGCCCACATTGCAGCCCTGGCTCAATGCAAGCTCGGGCAAGAAAATCCGGCACAGCTTCATCCGCAACCCCTACTATCACAGGGTTGATTCAAAGGGGGTGCAGCTCCCTTATATCGATGTGGTCGAGATGGAGATTGTTGCCCCAGGTCTTGTCGCGGCCAAGACTAACGCGGGTGAAAGTGACCTGCAAGGGCGCGGGCTGGCATTCCGCGACGCGTCGATCCTGAAAAAAGGCGAAGCGCAAGGAGACTACAAAACGCTCTTGTGGAAGACCGGAGTCGCATCCCAAATCGCCATCTATCCAAACCTGAACTTCGAAGACGAAGCCTGGCGCAACGTACTACGTGATGTGCGCGTCCGCCGGGCCCTTTCCCTCGCGATAGACCGCAAAACAATCAATCAAGCGCTCTATTTTAAGCTGGCCCATCCCGGCGCGATGTCAGTTTTGCCTGCGTCGCCATTCTATGACGAAGCAAATGCAAAGGCTTGGGCGGACTACGACGTCGATATGGCGAATGCGCTGTTGGATGAGGCTGGATTGACCGAGCGGGATAAAGACGGCATTCGCCTACTGCCTGACGGACGTCCTATGGAGTTGGTTATCGAAACAGCAGGCGAGAGGCAGGAAGTAGAAAATGCCCTCCAAATCGTTACAGATACCTGGCGCGAGATCGGTGTCGAACTTGTGATGCGCCCCCTGGATCGGGACATTCTGCGTAATCGGGTCTTCTCGGGCAACACGATGGCCTCAGTCTGGTTTGGCTGGGATGACGGCATCCCGCAATTGCACACCTCGCCTGCCTATCTGGCGCCTACCGATCAGGTCTTTCTGGCCTGGCCCAAGTGGGGGCAGTATTACCAGACAGCTGGAGGATCAGGCGAGCCACCAGACATGCCCGAAGCCGAACTTCTCATGAAACTCGCGCATGACTGGGAAATCGCCACAACCGATGAAGAGCGCGCGGCAGTCTGGACTGAGATGCTGAAAATTCACGCGGATCAGCTGTATGCCATTGGTATTCTTAACGGCGCACCGCAGCCAATCGTTGTGTCAAACCGGCTGAAGAACGTGCCCGAACAGGCCATGTGGGCCTGGGAGCCCGGTGCGCATTTCGGCATTCATCGTCCCGACGAGTTTTTCTTCGCCGACTGATCAGGAGCAGCTAAATGGTCATGCTGCGCTATGCGGTGTATCGCTTTTTCACGATGCTGCTGACGCTGTTGGTGGTGTCGGTACTGATCTTCGTGATCATCAACCTTCCCCCAGGCGACTATCTCAGCAACCAGATCGCTGAGTTGCAGGCCTCTGGCCAATCTGCGGGCGTGGCTAAGGCCGAGTTTCTGCGCAAAGAGTATTCTCTGGATCGTTCGTTGCCGGAACAATATCTGATCTGGATAGGCTTCTGGCCCGGCCCGCACGGGTTCGAGGGCCTCTTGCAGGGCAATTATGGCTGGTCATTCGAATTTGACCGCCCCGTGCGCGAGATCGTGGGCGATACGCTCTGGTTGACTGTCGTGGTTAATCTGGCTGCCATTCTATTCGTCTATGCTGTGGCCCTGCCGCTGGGCGTTCTTGCGGCGGCCAAATCAAGAACATGGATCGATTATACTTCTGCTTTTGTTGGGTATCTGGGCCTTGCGACGCCAAACTTCCTGCTGGCGCTGATCCTGTTCTATTACGGCCATCGCTACTTTAACCTGCCAATTGGCGGCCTGATGGACCCTTCCTTTGAGGGTCAACCGATGAACTGGGACAAGCTGAAATCCATCCTTGTTCACCTGATCGTTCCGACCTTCGTTATCGGCACCTCGGGCGCTTCGGCAATGATGCAGCGCCTGCGTGCCAACATGCTGGATGAGTTGGGCAAGCCTTATGTTGAAACCGCTATCGCCAAGGGGATGGCCCCGTCGCGGATGTTGACGAAATACCCGCTGCGGGTGGCCTTTAACCCCTTTGTTGCCGATATTGGCAACCTACTGCCTTCGATGGTTTCAGGTTCGGTTCTGGTCTCGGTTGTTCTGGGTCTGCAAACCATCGGGCCAACATTGCTGACCGCGCTTAAAACACAGGATCAGTTCCTGTCTGCTTTCATTCTGATGTTCGTGGCCTTGCTGACGCTGATCGGTACCATGATCTCGGACATCCTGCTGGTCATGCTTGACCCGCGCATTCGGTATGAGGGGCGAGAAGCATGAGTGAACGCCCCGATGGTCGCTATGTCGACGAAGCCCCGTTTGATCCGAAAGCCTCGCTCCAGCAGCTTGAGCGTGCAGATCTCGATGCCCCAAATTGGGTCTTAGTCTGGCGCAAGTTCAAAACACACAAGCTGGGTCTGATTTCAGGTATATTCCTGCTTTTGTGCTATCTGATGCTACCCTTCGCGGGATTCATCGCCCCCTATGGACCGAACGACAGAAACGGTGAGCACCTCTATGCCCCACCCCAGTCTGTCAACTGGTTCCACGAGGGCGAATTCATAGGTCCTTATGTCTATCCCATTGTTGCAGAAGCGGATCTTGAAACCTTCCAATGGAAGTTCGTACCCGACACAGAAGACCCGCGCCCGATCCGGTTCTTCTGTGAAGGCTCCGAGTACAAACTGGCAGGCCTGATAAAATCCGACACCCACCTGTTCTGTGCACCTGAAGGCGCCACGCTGTTCCTATGGGGCTCCGACCGCTTGGGACGTGATGTCTTCAGTCGAATTCTTTACGGCGCCCAATTGTCGCTGACCGTAGGCCTGATCGGCATCTCAGTGTCTTTCTTCCTCGGCATCCTATTCGGATCAATGGCCGGGTATTTTGGTGGGCGCATCGACTGGGTCATAAACCGTGTGATCGAAATTTTGCGTTCCCTTCCGGAACTCCCGCTTTGGCTGGCTTTGTCTGCAGCCGTGCCTTCGAATTGGAGTCCTGTTGCTGTCTTCTTCATCATCTCGATCATTCTCGGCATACTCGACTGGCCCGGCCTTGCCCGATCCGTACGCGCCAAATTCCTTTCGTTACGGGAAGAGGAATATGTTCGCGCCGCCGAGATGATGGGCGCAAGCTCGGGTCGCGTGATCCGCAAGCACCTGCTTCCGAACTTCATGTCGCACCTGATTGCATCCGCCACACTGTCGATACCAGCGATGATCCTCGGTGAAACCGCGCTCAGCTTCCTTGGTCTTGGCCTGCGCGCCCCGGCGGTCAGCTGGGGGGTCATGCTAAATGACGCGCAGAACCTTGCTTCGATCGAGATTTATCCGTGGACGGCGATTCCGATGCTACCAATCATCGTAGTCGTGTTGGCCTTCAACTTCCTTGGCGACGGGCTGCGCGACAGTCTGGACCCCTACCAGCAATGAGCCTGCTATCCGCCCTCCCTTCAACTGACACATATCGGGTCAAAGGGGCGGGCGCGCGGCCCAGCGCTTTTGCAGTCTCAGAACTGGCAACGGCCAGTTTTGCTGCTGTTGGTCAGGAAATGTCACGCCTTGTGACTGCGCTCAACCTGTCGCCAGAACCGCCGGATGTTTCCGTGGACCATCGGTTGGCTTCTCTATGGTATGGCTTCTCATTCAAACCCGACGGATGGGACATGCCCAACCTTTGGGACGCGATCGCAGGCGACTATCAGGCCTCAGATGGCTGGATCAGACTGCACACCAATCTGCCGCATCACCGCACTGCTGCTTTGAAGGTACTCGAGGTCAACCCTGATCGGTCATCGGTTGAACGCGCGATCCGAGACAGGACCATTTCGGAACTCGAAGCCGCAATTGTCGCGGAGGGTGGGGTTGCTGCCGCGATGCGCAGTCGTGCAGAATGGCATGACCATCCGCAGGGACGTGTACTCGCACGTGAACCATTGATCGGCTGGCAAGGCCCACGGAATATCAAGCTACGCGACCGGCCACAGGCGACCGTCGAGCGCCCCCTTGCAGGGCTACGCCTGCTCGACCTCACACGAATACTGGCAGGGCCGGTTTCTACAAGAACACTTGCAGGATTTGGGGCCGAAGTCCTTAGGATCGACCCTCCTGGCTGGGATGAGCCTGGCGTCATTCCCGACATCTCACTGGGCAAGCATTGCGCCTATCTGAATCTGAAATCACCCGCGGGAATTGGACAACTTCAGGAACTGCTCAAACAAGCTGACGTAATTGTACATGGGTATCGCCCCGGCGCCCTCGACGCGCTTGGTTTGGGTAAATCCAAGCGTGATCAGCTTGCCCCCAACAGGGTCGAGGTCACATTAGACGCCTATGGCTGGCAAGGCCCTTGGGCGACACGCCGGGGTTTTGACAGTCTGGTCCAAATGAGCGCCGGGATCGCGCACGCAGGAATGGAATGGGCCGGGGTCGACGAGCCAACCCCGCTACCTGTGCAGGCACTCGATCACGCGACTGGATACTTGATGGCTGCTGCTATTCTTTCGGCTCTGGCCGAGGCTGCATCCGGTCAAGCGGTCATGGATGCTCGGCTTTCTCTTGCACGAACCGCAGAACTACTCGCCACTCTCGCCAAAAGCGATACTGAAGTAGATATCACCGGTGCGTCACTTGCAGATTATTCGGATGTGCAAGAACAATCCGGATGGGGAGCAGGTCACCGTTTGAAACCAGCACTGACTGTAGGCACTTCCAAGATGCGATGGTCTCTGCCCGCCTCAAAGCTTGGATCATCAGAACCAGTCTGGCCTTCACTCGCCAGGTAGACCAACTGTCGCTCGGAGCGCGGCCCGGCCAAACGCATTGGATGGCGTCTCATTCGAGACGCCGCTCAAAGAGGCGGGAGCCGCCTTAGCGATCGTCGCCGCCGGGCCCGATATCATCCAGATAATCCTCGTCAATCGCAGCTTGAACAGCGCCTGTAACCGCTTCGCGCTGCTTTGGCGTTAAGTCTTCGGCCTCTTTGCCGTCTGCCAACCTTACGGTGACCTCGCGATGCGCGAACCGGATACCTTCGCGGGCAAACAGTTCACGGATATCTTGATATACTTTCTTGCGCACCAGCCACTGATCGCCTGGTTTGGTCATGAACTTGACCCGGATAATCATCGCCGAATCCTGCATCTCGATCACGCCCTGAGATTTCAGGGGCTGGATAAAGTTTTCTCCGATCACCGGATCACTCAGCAATTCCTGACCCAATTTTTTGATCAGCTTCCGTACTTTTTCGACATCCGTGTCATACGTCACACGCAACGGGAGCTTCATGATCACCCAATCGCGCGAGTAATTGGTCAGCACCTTGATCTCACCAAAGGGAATCGTGTTGAGCGCGCCCAGATGGTGTCGCAACTGGAAGGACCGAACCGAGATCTTTTCAACCGTTCCCTTCACATCGCCGATATCGATATATTCACCCTTACGGAATGCATCATCCATCAGAAAGAACGCACCCGAAAAGATATCGCGCACCAGCGTTTGCGACCCGAATCCTACGGCCAATCCTACAACACCGGCACCCGCAAACAGCGGGCTGACATTGATCCCCAGTTCCATCAATACAATCAGCGCGATGGTGACAACGACCACAGCCAGGATCGCACCGCGAAACAGGGGAAGCAATGTCGCAAGCCGGCTCTGTCCACCTTCGCCCCCTTCATCGCCAAGCTCGGCATCAGCGGCACCATCATCAACCTCTTCTGCAATTTTGCTGTCGATCCAGACCCGGAAAAAATGAAACAGAATGTAGCCGATGAACAAGATCACCATCACATCAAGCGCTCGCTCGATGGGCAGATCATCGCTCCAGTTAGCTTGCGGATTCCAGATCACGACCAGCGCATATAGCCCCACCACAAAGGCCAGAATACCGGCCACCCTTCGGGCAAGATCTTCGTAGGTCAATATGGCGTGTTTGCGCTTTTCAGCCTCGGGTGTGACAAGCGCTGCAGCCTCACCTACCTCGGCCTCATCTGCTTCGGTATTCAGTTCCGCGATCTGACGATTGCGATCAAAGTAGCGTTCCAGCAAATAGTTCATCGCACCATATGCAACGACCACTGACATGAATATTGCATAGCTGCTGGCTACGATCGGGACGGAATCCTCGATCTCCAAAACCAGATCAACTGCTAGCTTGAACCAGCTGAACACGATGTAGAGCATCAATACCGGCGCCCAGGCGAACGAGATAAATCGTAATATCCACGAAACTTGTTCGGGCAAACGCCCGCCACGGATCGCATGAGAAATCGCGCGGGCATTGAACAATATCATCAAGAGATTGCCCAGCGCACCGGCCAGAGTCAGGCTGCCATAAACCAAGGCATAAACATTGTAGTTCAGCCCAAAATCCGCAACCCAAGTCGAGAAAAGCACGACCGAGATATCAAACGTCGCGATTGCCGACGCCCACCGGTATAGCCGCTTGGCGTCCCGATCGGAAAACGGGGGCAAACGGTACTGGCTGAGAAACGGTGACAAGATCATCCGCCACAAGTCCGCAACCGTGCGCGACAGGAAGAACGCAGTAAAAATCGCGGTGACAGTGAACTGAATGGATATATCCTCGGCTTCGCCAAAGAACAGATACCCCACGATCAGCGCCATCAGCATCGCAAAGATCGTCCCACCGATGCCCATTACGAAGCGGTAAACCAAGAAAGGCATTTTCTCGCGATAGCCAACGGGGTTTTCCTTGATGCGGGCAACAACCCAACGCTTGGCGATACGCTTTCCGTAAATCTCGGTCGATAACCAGCGTCCCAGCAGAAGAAAAACAATGTTCCAGGCCAAGACCTCGAAATAGGTCTGAATACGGCCATCCGGGCTGGTTTGTCTCAGAACGTACTGCACCTCAAAAACCGAATACGGAAGCGCTTCTAAACGCGAGCGCACAGATTCCCTAAATTTCGAGAACCGCTCCTGAGCCTTCATCAGTTGAGACCCTTCCGCCATCGGGTCAGCGACCTCTGGATCAGATGTTGCCCCGCCATTATTGGCTGACGAAACCACCTGTCCCGCGCTGTCGATTACGATGACACTTGCACCAGCTTCAGAAGCCGCGCGGATCGCAGCTGCCAGATCGCCCTCTTCTGCCGAACTTGATGTGCTGGTTTCTTCGGACGATCCAATTGGATATCCCGGGATAAGCGAGGTTTGCGCCTCTGCTTCGGGTACGCATGCAAGGATTGCGGCCCAAAGCACCAGAAACAGCCCGGCCAGAATATTCGTTTTCATAGTGTCTCGCACCCAAATCACAGTTGCCGGCAAGACTACAGAAGCTTGGTCTGCTGTTCAAATCATCCGCGCACGCATAGGCATCTTTGCGAATGGCAAGTGGCCTCGGCGCAAACGTCTGGATAAGGTATTTTCAAGCAACCAAAAATTGAATATGACGGCCTGAGCCCTAGGATCGCACGCAATCTTGTTCATTGCGGGCAATCGCCAACAAAGGGGCCGCGTCACGTTGACGACAAGGTAACGAATATGCTGTTGCCAATTCGCAATGTTTGGCGCATTTGCAGGGAAAAATTCCCACCTTTTGCGCGCAGGCGCGAATGAAATAGGATACTCAGGTGCAAACGCGCGGAGTTGCATCGGAACCGAAACAGGCGAAGGCATGAGCCGAGGTAACAAAAACGAACATCACGGCCGCGCGCCTCGTATCCTGCTATACAGTCACGACACGTTCGGTCTGGGCCATTTGCGCCGGTCTCGAGCTTTGGCGGCAGCGATTACACAGGCCGATCAACGCGCTTCGGCTTTGATCTTGACCGGCTCTCCGGTAGCGGGTCGTTTTACTTTTCCACGACGGGTCGACCATGTTCGCCTGCCTGGCGTCACCAAACGCTCGGACGGTTCTTACGCCTCACAAACCATTGGCATGGGGATTGATGATGTAACTGAGCTGCGTGCAAGCCTTATCCAAACAGCTGTTACGCAATTTGACCCAGATGTTCTGATCGTCGACAAAGAACCGACCGGGTTTCGCGGTGAATTGTTGCCGACGCTGGAATATCTTGAGAGCTCGGGTTCGACCAAGCTGGTTCTGGGTCTGCGCGATGTTCTGGACGAACCCGATGTACTGGCCGCCGAATGGGAACGCAAAGAAGCGATCTCGGCAACCGAGCGTTTCTACGATGAGATCTGGGTATATGGCTTGCGCTCGATCTATGACCCGACACAAGGTCTACGCCTCAGTCCGGCAGCGCAACAACGCATGCACTGGACCGGATATCTAAGGCGTGATCTGGGGCCTGTCGGTGAGCCGCCCGAGCAACCTTATATCCTGATTACGCCCGGCGGTGGCGGCGATGGCAAAGCGATGGTCAACCTCGTGCTGTCCGCCTATGAGAAAGACCCAGACCTATCTCCGCGTGCCGTGCTGGTCTATGGACCATTCCTGTCAGGTGAATTGCGCGAGGATTTTGAAACCCGCGTCGCCGCACTTGATGGCCGGGTCACAGCTGTAGGCTTTGAATCTCAGATCGAAACGCTGTTCGCCGGAGCAGCCGGTGTGGTCTGCATGGGCGGCTACAATACATTCTGCGAAGTACTGTCCTTCGACAAGCGCGCGGTCATCGTCCCGCGCACAACACCCCGTCTGGAACAATGGATACGCGCCTCTCGCGCGGAAGATCTTGGACTGGTGCGAATGCTCGATGAAAATCGTGACGGTCTGACGGCGGACGCGATGATCCACGCGATCCGTAATCTTCCCCTTCAGCCCTTGCCGTCGCAAGCCATAAGCGCCGGTTTGCTGGATGGTCTGAACTACGTCACCCATCGCATCACCGCACTACTAGCCGCAGAACAAGAGCGCGCGACAGGATGATCAAAAAACACCCCAGGCTTGCGGTGCTAGTCAAAGGCTGGCCGCGCCTGTCCGAGACGTTCATTGCCCAAGAACTCGTTGCCTTGCAGGAGGCTGGCCACAACTTCGATATCTGGTCTTTGCGCCATCCGACCGACGCCAAGCGACACCCGCTGCATGATCGTTTCAATGGGCAAGTACGCTATCTGCCAGAATACCTTTATGACGAACCAGAACGGCTCGCCGCTGCACGCGCCGTCGCTTCGGGTTTGCCCGGATACCAAGAGGCCTATCGGGTCTGGCGGCAAGACCTGCGCCGAGACCAAACCCATAACCGCATTCGCCGGTTCGGACAGGCCTGCGTGCTAGCTGCCGAGTTACCTGAGGAAACGCAAGCGTTGTACGCGCACTTCATGCACACGCCATCGTCGGTCGCCCGTTACGCTGCGATCATGCGCGGCCTGCCGTGGAGTTTCTCAGCGCACGCCAAAGATATTTGGACTTCGCCAGACTGGGAAAAGGCGGAAAAGCTGCACCTGAAAAGTCACGGAGCCACTTTTGGGGCAACCTGCACCGCAATCGGTGCAGCGCATTTGCGCGAATTGGCCGATGATCCTGCGCGCGTTGAGTTGATTTATCACGGTCTGGACCTGTCCCGTTTTCCGGCGCCCCCTGAGCGTAACCAGCGGGCGGTCGAGGCAACCTTTTATATGCTTTCAGTCGGGCGGTTGGTCGAGAAAAAGGGCTTTGATCGCCTTATCGACGCGTTTGCTCTGCTCCCTCAAACTTTGGACTGGCACTGGACCCATATCGGCGGGGGAACACTGGCCAAAAAACTGAGTGCACAGGCCGATGCCGCAGGGCTGTCAGATCGGGTCACCTGGATGGGTGCATGCGACCAGCCTGAGGTCATTGCCGAGATGCGCCGCTCTGACCTGTTTGTGCTGCCCAGCCGGATTGCTGAAGATGGTGACCGGGATGGCCTGCCCAACGTGTTGATGGAGGCGGCGTCTCAGCGCCTTCCGATTTTGTCGACGCCCATATCGGCGATCCCAGAGTTCATCGAAACTGGCGTCCATGGAATTCTATCGTTGGACGACCCGGTAGCGTTGGCCTCCGCCATTTCCAACCTTGCCCAAAACCCGGCCAAAACCGCGCAAATGGCAGAGGCAGCGTATGACCGATTGATCGCCGACTTTCGTATGGATCCGGGCATACGTCGCCTGTCCGAGCGGTTAAACGCATTGTGCACGGATGGTCGGTGATGGCTTGGGTGGCTTTTTATGCGCCGATGAAATCCCCCGACAGCCCCAAGCCTTCGGGCGACCGCGAAATGGCACGCAACCTGATCACCGCAATCCGCGCCCAAAACAACATTGTTGAACTCGCATCAGACCTGCGGATTTACGACAAGAAGGGTGAGCTCCCACTTCAGGATCAGTTGCGAGACAAAGCGATGGTCGAAGCTACGCGGCTGATCACGGAACTGCCATCGGACACAGACCTTTGGGTGACATATCACAACTACTACAAAGCGCCGGACCTATTGGGCCCCGCAGTATGTCGCGCGCGGGGTATCCCATATGTACAACTGGAAAGCACCCGTGCCACCAGTCGGCTCTCGGGTCCATGGGCCGGCTTTGCCCAGTCGGCGCACGACGCCTGTGATGCCGCGCAGATAATATTTTATCACACAGCCAACGATCTGATCACGCTAAAGCGCGAGAAATTCGACGCACAAATATTGGTAGAATTGCCCCCGTTTCTACCTGTTGCTGAATTGCCTTCCGCATCTACCCGCGATGGCCCGATGCTGACCGTGGGTATGATGCGTCCAGGGGACAAATTGGCCTCGTACACGATTTTGGCCGAGACGCTGGAGCATCTCACAGGCGATTGGGTGCTGGACATCGCTGGCGATGGCCCTGCCCGCCCCGAAGTCGAAGCGCTGATGGCGCGGTTCGGGTCCCGCGTCAGATTTCTGGGTCAGCTCGATCGAGACACATTGCAAAAGCACTACCGTCAGGCATCGCTGTTTGTCTGGCCCGGCGTCAACGAAGCCTATGGCATGGTCTATCTTGAGGCCCAGGCCAGCGGTGTCCCGGTCGTGGCACAAGATCGCCCCGGCGTGCGTGATGTACTGATGCCCTCTGATCATCCCAATGTAAGTTCGGGCACCAAAGGGCTGGCCGCTCGTATACAGTTGCTCTTGGATGATCCCGACCTTCGGCGAACCGAGGGTGATCGCGTCCGCGCCTACATCGCGCAACGCCATCTGATCCCGTCGGCGACGGATCGGTTCTGGACTGCCGTGCGCCCCTTGTTGGAGAAATGACAATGACCCGACTTGCCCTATTGCGCCACGGACATACCGAATGGAACCGCGCAGGTCGCATTCAGGGTCGCAGCGATATTCCCCTGGATATTGATGCCCGTGCCGAGCTTGCAGGATATCGTCTGCCACCGCCGTGGGATACTGCATCGATCTGGTCCAGCCCGCTAAGTCGCGCAGCTGAAACCGCTGAACTTGTATCTGGCAAAGCCCCCAAAACATTCAAAGCGTTGACCGAGATGAACTGGGGAGATTGGGAAGGGCAACGCGGCGTGGACCTGATCGCAATTCCCGACAGCGGCTATCGTCATATTGAAGAGTGGGGTTGGGATTATCGACCACCCAACGGTGAAAGCCCGGCAGAACTTTGGGCAAGAATCGCGCCATGGCTGGATGGCCTGACGGGCGACAATCTTGCTGTCTGCCATATCGGCATCATGCGGGTGATTTTGGCCAAGGCCTGGGGCTGGAACTTTGCAGGCCCCGCCCCGTTCAAAATTAAACGCAACAGGTTGTTTGTCATCGAGTTGAATCCGATGCGGACCCAGCCCGAACCCGTCCGCCTGCTTGCGCGTGAGGCCCGAAAATGAAGGTGATGATCGTCGTTACCCACCTGTTGGGCACCGGGCATCTGAGCCGGGCACTGACATTGGCGCGCGCATTCGCTGATCAGAACCATGAGGTTCTTGTCGTTTCCGGAGGTATGCCCGCACCGCAGCTGGATACGACCGGGATGTCTCTGCTGGGTTTGCCGCCGCTGAGGTCGGATGGCACCGATTTTACCCGATTGCTAGATCAGGATGGTACCGTTGCAGACGCCGCCTATTTCGAAGCACGCGCAACCGGACTGGTTCAGGCAGTACGCAGCTTCGGGCCGCAGGTTCTGATCACCGAGCTATATCCGTTTGGACGACGTTCGCTCGCAGCAGAGTTCCAAGCGGCAATAAAAGTCGCGCGGGGGATCTCTCGCCCCCCTGTTATACTGAGTTCAATCCGCGATATTCTTGCGCCGCCATCAAAGCCTGCAAAAGCGATCCGAACGGACGAAGTTATTGCAGAGTTTTATGACGGTGTTCTGGTCCATGCCGACCCTCGGATCACACCGCTCGACATCAGTTGGCCTGTTTCATCGCAACTGGCAGCACAGCTGCACTACACTGGTTTCGTCGCACCGAGCGCACCACCAAGCCATCCGGAGGATACAGGTCGGGACGAGATCATCGTAAGTGCCGGTGGCGGATCAGTTGGCCAACCGATCTTTCAGGCGGCCATTGAGGCCGCCCGAAAGATGCCCAACAGGCGCTGGCGCCTGTTGGTCGGAGGACAGGATGCCAAAGCGCGCATCGCCGAGCTTTCGCAGTTGGCCGAGGGGGCAACGGTTATTCTGGAACCCGTTCGCCCCGATTTTCGCCAAATGCTTCCGCTTGTTGCGGCCTCGGTTAGTATGTGCGGCTACAATACTGCCATGGACCTGCTGCAATGCGGTGCCCCTGCTGTGTTGATCCCATTCGACGACGGCAAAGAGGTTGAGCAGGGATTGCGTGCGCGTGCGCTTTCGCAATTGGAAGGGGTTGAGGTACTGAACAGTTCTGAACTATCCGGATCCTCACTGCTGAACGCACTGGATCGTGTCATGTCGGGTCTTGTTCGTCCTCCAATGACTGAAGGTTTTGATGGCGCCCGTCGATCGGTGGAAATTGCGACAGACTTGTATGAGGCCCGCCGATGAGCCTTGATTGGCAACCCTTGATGACTGAGTTGCAGCGCTGGGAAGAAGCGGACTTGACGCTACCCTTGTGGTGGCGCGATGACGACTCGATCACGGTGACGCCACAGCTCGAAAATCTCACCGTGATGTCCGTTGAGCTGGGACTGCCGGTCCATCTGGCGGTGATCCCGCGCCCAGCTGAGGTGTCATTGGCGGATTATGTGCGTGATCACACCGTCTTAATCCCGGTTGTGCATGGCTGGGCGCATCAGAACCACGCACCCATCGGTGAAAAGAAAGCCGAGTTCCGTTTGCACCGACCAATCGAAGCCATTGTTTCTGACGCAAGGGCCGGACTGAATCGGCTACAGAATCTGTTCGGTGATCAGTTACGCCCGATGTTTGTGCCACCTTGGAACCGGATTGATCCTGAAGTTACAGCACATCTCCGAGGGCTGGGTTTTCGGATAATATCGACCGCAACACCTCGGAAATCACCACTCGCCGCTCTTGGTCTCGAGCAGGTAAATACGCATCTCGATCCTATCGACTGGCGCGGAACTCGCGGCTTGGCTGACCCGAATACGCTGATTTCGCAGGTGGTCGTGCTGCTACAGGATCGACGCACCGGGCGCGCAGACAATGCAGAAGCATTTGGGGTGTTGACGCATCATCTGGTCCATGATCAGGACATCTGGACGTTTACGAAAGACCTGTTGCACAGGCTGCTTGATGGGCCAGGAATTCCTTGGACTGCGCCATGCGACGAAATTCTAGGAGAACCCGAATGAGTCGACTGGATTCCATGCTGCGACGCCTGACCGCGCAACGCGACGGGTTGAATTGGGCCGCTGCACAGATCGACGCCATGGACGGAGATGTTCTAGACTTGGGGCTGGGCAATGGACGTACCTATGACCATTTACGCGAGATCCTGCCTTTACGCCGAATTTGGGTAATGGATCGCGTATTGCAATGCCATCCTGACAGCACGCCTCCTGCAGAAGATTTTCTGCAAGGCGAAGCGGAACCGATGTTACTGAAATTGGCGGAAGCTGGCCATACTATCGCACTAGCGCACTATGATTTTGGTCGCGGGATCAAGTCAGACGACGTTGCCGAAGCAGCCCGCCTGAGCCCTCTGGTCAAACAGGTGATGTGCCCCGGCGGCTTGCTGATATCAGGACAACCCCTGGTAGGTTTCACCCCGATACAGGGCCCTGAAACCATCGCACCTGATCGCTATCTGTTTTATCGCGCCTGATGCAACTTCATATGCTGCTCCAAGCGATCAACAAGCAATTTGGTCACCAAAATGAGCAAGTGTACCGTACTTTGGGGATGCTGGTAGCAGAAGAGTGACTTGAACCCCCGGCACGCGGATAATGATTGAGTCTCAGTATCGCCACGAGAGACCACAAACCGAGACATCCGACAACATCAACTTATTGGCCACGTTGAGTTTCAGGTGTGCAAACCGCCACATCCGACCACACGCCGCCACACCCAACCACACGGGTGTTTGTAACCCAAACGATCACCTAGTGCGGACCGTTCGCGGCACGCTATCGCTCATCTGTCTCGGTGATCTCAAGGCTGCTCACGTTGATCTGGAGGAGGCCCTGAATCTTAACCCAAACTACTATCACGCCATCAATGCAATGGCGTTAGTCGAACTTGCAGAAGGTGATTTAGAAAACGCGGCTAGGCTGTCGCAAATCGCGCTGAGCTGTGATCCTGCATATCCCTATCGACATCTATATTACCGAGATGCAGGGCTCGTTGCACTGGTGGGTGGAGACTACGGCAGCGCCCTCAAGCATCTGATGTTGGCCAGCCATTCAGCGCCAGGATTGCCCGCGAATTTAGCTCTGTTGAGTGCGGTTCATTCACTGGCAGGGGACACTGATGAAGCCCGGCTGCAATACAAACACTTAAAGCAAATTTCAAAGGATTTTGATCCAGAACACCTCGCACGGTTTCCGTTTTGGGATAGATCGATTGCTGACTTGGTTTCTAATGCCTTGATTGAGTTGTAGATAAATTAATCCAAAGGTTCGATTGGTCCGCAACACGGAAATCACCACGCTTGGATGTGAAGCTCCGGTTTGGAACTAACCCGGACATTGCAGACTTACGAGAATGGCTCAAATGAAATCTCCCGTTCCCAAACGGCGAACATGCTGGGGTGAGTGCGGTCAATCATGCTCGTCGCGGAAAATGGCAGCGAAGAGCCCGAAGTGACTGATGCAGCGGTCTGCACGAAGTTCGTAATTCTCAACCTTTAGGGCTAAATGGGATGCCCTCTATCTTCCCACGCAGACAAGCACGCGCGAGCAACTTGTTCGCCGTTGGCCTCCTGAACGAAGTGTCCTGCGTCTGGCAACATCAGAGGTGGGCGAACTACGCCCAATATTTCGTGCATGCGTTTCATCAGCCTCGGCGGGATCAGAACATCTGCTTCTCCTATCGCCATGAAGCTGTCGCCAGACCAGTCAGTTTTCCACCATGCCGCTGCACGTCGTGACACATCAACGCCCTCCATGTCGGGTTCGGTCATCACCAGCGACGGGAACTTCCGCACCCCGCCCCGATAACGCGCGTCCGGGAAAGGGGCGGCGTAAGCGGCCGCAACTTCATCGCTCATGCCGGGCACGTACTTTTGAAACAATGCGGCCACGTCATAGTCCGGGTGGGTTCGGTGGAACTCCCTCCATGCATCGAACCCTTCGCTGCTACGGCCACCCAAGCCAAGAACTGTGTTCATAACCAATAACCGATTGAAGCGATCAGGCATGTCTGGTGGAATGGTAAGACCAAGAAGCCCACCCCAATCCTGTACAACGAGTGTAATGCCTTTGAGATCGAGCGTTTCAATCAACTCGATCAAGCTCTGTCTGTGAAATGTGAAAGTGTAGCAATTGTCTTGGATAGGTTTGTCAGACCGGCCGAAACCGAACAGGTCAGGAACGACAACTCGGGCGCCAGTCTCGAGAAAGACCGGGATCATATGCCGATACAAAAAACCCCATGAAGGCTGTCCATGAAGGCACAAGAACACCCGCTCTGCGTCCTGTGGACCTTCGTCTATTCTTGCCATCCGCAGGCCTTCATACCCGGCCAACTGATCTTCGTATCGAGGATGCCAGGCGAAATCAGACAAGTTCAGAAAACGGTCTTTTGGCGTACGTACAGCTTCGATAGGTGACAATCATGCCCCCTGCATTTCGGTTTCTGTTGGCTAAATTTGCATCTTTCAGAGTTTTCTCACAAGCGGACATTCGTAACTCATGATTGAATGCCAGTTCTTCCCATGCTGGGGCGCCCGATCCTAATCGGGAGGGAGTTATTCTGTTCACGTAGGCAGATTTATAGCTGATAAGCCAAGTGCCAGCATTAGTGATGACACGGCACCAAGCCAAACTGCAGCAACACGGTAAGCATTTCCAACGCAAGGCCTCATAAAGCGCTCTTTGATCCATCGGCCCCACCCAAGAGATGCAATAGACCGATATTGACTCCGACTAAGGAGCCGGACAATGTGAACAATCTGTCTCGTAACGGCCCCGGCTCTGGAACAAAACGCAGCCTGACCCTCTTGTTTTCTGGCTAGTGAGCTCGTCGTGTCATCATTGTTTTATGAATTCATTTGTAGCAGTTACTGAATAAATGAAAGGTATCGAAAGAACCCTGCTTTCTCTCGGTTGGAGGGATAGTCGGACCGATTTAGTCAGCACTCATGCAACGCTCAAGCCTGTCGTTTAGAAACCGGGCGTGAAGCACTAGTCGAACGTCTATCGATTACCCGCTTCTTAGCGGTTCGACTAAATAGGCGAGAATATCGGCTATATAGTCAAGATCATTCAGATTTCAGATCCTTTACTGACCATATACTCCATTAACTTAATGATTAAATGGTCTAGGCTGTCCACTGGATGAATCGGAAATTTAGGAGAAGTACGTGCGATACGTTGCAAAAGGTATATTGATTTGTTTCGTTGTCGCGTGTGTCGCTATGTTGGCAGCTTGGCTTTTTCTGTCTTCTGCGTTGTTTTCTTCGATCAGGACTACTTTCGTCGAAAATCTGATCTCTAAGAAACTTGGTCAGGACGTTAGAATTGAACATGAAGTGCGTCTGGGACTTGGTTGGCAATTGCAGGTGTCAGCGACAGGGCTGGAACTACCCGGTTCTCAGAATGCTGATGTGAAACTTGCAGCAATCGATGAGATCGAGTTTGAAGTTTCCGCGCGCGACCTTTGGAACAGTAAACTGTCACTAAGTGGTCTTTCGCTCTCAGGTGTTCATCTTAACCTAATCACAGACAAAGACGGCTTCGGAAACTGGCAGTCCATTTCCCAAACGGAAGCTGAAGCCGGAAAACCTGCAAATTCCCCGACGCCGCCGTTAGCCGGAATTCTGACGGACCGCAAAATTGATCTGACTGATATCGCCATTTTTTATCAGAACGATTTAAACGGACTTGAGTTGGACCTTCAGCTTCCTCAGCTGCTCTTAAAGCGTGATACGGAAACCGATGTTGCGACGGCAGTCGGGGCCGGTTCGCTAAACGGAGAGAGGTTTGAGCTGAACGCGACATTTCCCGCGAAAGACCCGTTTCAAGTGGCGGTGAACTTTGAACAGATTGCGATTGCCGCAGATGAAGTCCCTCAAGAAAACGGCCTACAAGTGAAGACGAGCATAGAGATTGCAGAACTTGGCCAGTTTCTCGATATCCTGAAGCTTAACCGAGTTTTGGACGGTACGGGGAATATTGGTGTAACGTTCAAATCAGTCGACGGCGTAGCACGGATTGACGGCCTATCTGTATTGGCTGAGTTGGATGGCGGGCAAAGCCTTTCGCTGACGGGGCAGATCGGGGAACTGGGCAACTCGGAAGACGTATCGCTGACAACCCGAATTAGGTTGTACCCAGAAGATGCGGAACCAGCGCCAGCCGCCTCGCGATATGATCTTAAACTTATCGCGGTCGACATGGTTATTGACAGCGTACCCGGGCAGGTGCCGCAGCGACAAATGGTCATTAAGACCAACGGCTTCACGTTGGACACGTCCGGCGAAGGCCCGCCACCGATTAAGTTCTCCGAGCTTTCCAAAACACCAGAAGGCGCCTTAAAGGTCGGAAACATCAACCTGAGAATTGGAAACCCCGCCGATCCGTTTATCATTTTGAACGGTTCGGTCGATGACGCGCTTCAGTTGCAAGGCATATCAGCAGAAGGCCTAATCGATATACCGGCAAGCAGTTTGATCTCGCCAGAATTGTTGGGACCAGACGACCAGCTTGGCAGGTTTTCCGGTGACTTCCACTTGAACGGTGACATCAATCAGCTTTCGCTGACGAATTTGGATGGGAAGACAAGCGATACGGACGTCTGGAACCTTGAAGTGCATGGCACTGTCAAGAATGTACTCAAATTCGAGGACCTGGATTTGGGAATTGATGTCTCAGTCCCATCCGGAGCGGACCTTTTGGAAGCCCTGTCGCTTGAACGCGTCGAAACCGGACAGGCACGCCTTGAAATCGACCTTGTTAGCGAAGGCACCGATTGGAACGCTAGTGCCAATGTTGAGGTCGCCGACTCTGTCTTACAGATATTGGCCGATCTAGATGATGCAACAAGTGAGCCGGTGCTGCGGGGTTCCATTGAGAGTGACCTGATAAAGATAGATCAGATCCGAACTATCGTACAGGCCGCTGCACAGTTGCGGAAAATAGGCGGTCCAGAGCCAGAGGAGAAAGGGTCTAAGCAAGAAGACGAAGGCGATCAAGGTGCGTTGAGAGATGTAACGCTTAAACCTATCGGACGTTCAATTCTCTTGTCCGGTATGGATATGGATGTCGACGTAGACCTTCGTCACATAGAGGGTGCGAAAGGCATCAGCAGTTTGCAGAGCGAACTGATGCTCAACAAAAACGAGCTTAAGGCTGGGCCTTTGAAGTTTGAATACGGAGGCGCAAGCTTCGACGTTAGCGGGCAAATGGATCTATCAAACGACGCGCATCTACTCACTTTGACCGGCAACGCAGGTGGCTGGCAGCTGGATGATATTCTTCACAACCTGAACTTCAAAAAGGGCGCAAGCGGTACAGTCTATGCAGATTTTTCGGTTACAGGCGGAACCGATTCACCCAAGCATTTTGCTAACAGCATGAGCGGCAATGCCACAGTCTCACTGCGTGATGGCTCGATTGAGACTCAGCTTTTAGATCTGGCGGGGCTTGGGGTGCTACCTTGGGTGTTTACCAAGGACAAACAAAAGGTAGCTCCAATTGTATGTTTGCGAGCGCCGATTATTATTTCTAATGGAAACCTCTCGACGAAACAAACCACATTGGAAACAGATCACGTCCAGGTCGTCGTCTTTGGCGCTGTTGATTTGACTGGCAAGGCCTTGGACTTAAATCTCCAACCCCGCAAAATCGGAGAACCTCTTTCGAAAAGCCCCTGGCCAGTGACTTTAAAGGGCCCGCTGGCTAAGCCGAAGGTTAAGGTCAAAGACGGGCCAAAAAGACTGAAACGATCGGATGGTGCGGACAAAATGCCGGTAAAAAGAAAACTTTGCGTTCCGGATATTTTACAACTGCAGTAGTGGCGGAGGCGATCAGTTAAAGTCAAATCTAAAGTTCAGAAAGGCAGACTTTGCTTCCGAAATGCAATTTCTGCTTTGGGCTGATTTTGTTGAAAACTCTTTATTTATTAGGTCGTCAGCGGCTGATTCAATTCTCTCAAGGAACAGGAGGATTGGGGATGATGGGACCGAGGCAAGAGGCGCAGGCGGATTTGTTCTACGAGTTCTCGCTTGAAGATCACGTTCCTCATTATCATTTGGTGCGGTCGATTGACCGGTTTGTTGATCTGACCAGCATCCGCACGCATCTGGCGGGTTTCTACAGCCACCCAGGTCGCCCTTCCATTGACCCAGAACTTATGATCCGCATGCTGCTTATTGGGTATTGCTTTGGCATCCGATCCGAACGGCGACTTTGCGAAGAGGTGCATCTGAACCTCGCCTATCGGTGGTTCTGCCGCCTCGATCTGACGGACCGCATCCCGGATCACTCGAGCTTTTCTAAGAACCGTCATGGTCGCTTCCGCGAAAGCGATCTGCTGCGCCATGTGTTTGAGACGACGGTTGCTCGATGCATGAAGGAAGCTTGGTTGGTGGTCAGGGCTTCGCAGTCGACGCCAGCTTGATCAGTGCCGATGTTCAGAAGCAGAACTCAAGCAATCCCGAAGACTGGGCAGCCCGCGAGATTTGTCCTGATGATGCGCCTCGTGCTGCGCGCGAGTATCTCAACACGTTGGACGACGAAGCCTTTGGGGCGGCGACCACCGCAAAGCCCAAGTTCACAGCCCATGCTGACCCAGCAAGCCAATGGACAGCGGCGCACAAAGGCCCTGCGTTCTTTGCGTATTCCGACAATTATCTCATCGATACGGACCACGGCATCATCATGGATGTGGATGCCAGCCGGTCGAACAAGACCGCTGAAGTCGGTGCGATGCGGAAGATGCTCGACCGGACCGAAGAGCGCTTTGGCGTGAAGCCCGATTGGATCGCGGCAGATACGGCCTACGGATCTTCCGACACTTTGGTCTGGCTGGCTCTGAAGCGCCAAATCCTCCCCTTCATCCCGGTCTTCGACAAGGGTGAACGGACCGACGGAACCTTCTCACGGTCCGACTTCACATGGGATGATGAGAACGACCGCTACATCTGCCCTGACGGCAAAGAGATGCGGCATACATGGCGTACCTATTCTGATCCAAAACGGAATGCGCCAGTTTGGAAATCCAGAAACTATCGGGCACTGAAATCAGACTGCACAGGATGCGAGCTGAAGGCAAAGTGCTGCCCCAACGCTGAAACGCGTTCGGTCCATCGCGATAAATATGAGATCGTCAGAGACTTCGCCCGCCAATACACAGCATCAAAGTTCAATCCCAAGGCGCAGGCGCGACGAAAGAAGGTCGAGATGCTCTTCGCCCATCTCAAACGCATCCTCTGGCTAGGCAGGCTCCGACTACGAGGGCCATGTGGCGTTCAGGACGAGTTTACCCTCGCAGCCACCGCCCAGAGCCTCCGGAAACTGGCCAAACTGAAGCCAATGGTGCCTGTCACAGGGTAGAAAAGCAGCATAGCTACGGATTGCTCCAAGAAATCAGGTCAATAAGCCCAAATGTACCGCCAAGAATAACGAGTTTTTCAACGACATCGGCTCGATGGAGATGTTCGCTGCAACTTGCTTGAACGTCTACTTTGCAGATGGGGTGGATGGCTCCTGCTCCATCGGCGTCGCGATGCGCCATAGTGTAGGTATCGTCATCTGCGAGAGAGGAGCCACCCCATGCAAGTTACCACGATCGGTCTGGATCTGGCCAAGAACGTCTTTCAGGCTCACGATGTCACCGACGAAGGAGAAGACGCTTTCAACCGAAGCCTGCGACGGGCCCAGGTGCTGAAGTTTCTTATGAGCGTGCCCCGTGTCTTGTGGGCATCGAAGCCTGTGGCGCGGGCCACTACTGGGCGCGGGAGATTGCAAAGCTGGGACACGAAGTGCGCCTGATTGCAGCGGGTCGTGGCGCTGCGAGCGCAAGCAGCAATTTTCCGATAGGTCTCCTTCGGGCTCGAATCAGACGTTCGCGGCACTACACCTGAATGAACGCTGTGCGGACGAAGCTTCAATTCGCTACTACGCAGCATCTGGGCAGAAGAATGTTAGAAACGCGCGGAAAGTGGGCTTTGCGAAATCGAGCTTGAGCCCTCAACGGACGTGCACCAAATTCGAGAAGAATTGAATTTCACCGCTTTCGGATGAAAGGGTTGCGAAATTTTTAGTTCGCAGTACCCCAGATATGGCCATGGTTGGAGGAGTGATTATGAAAACAGTGGTTGTGACCGGCGCTGCGGGAGGGATGGGTCAGGCCATCTGTCGCCAATTGCGGACAAATGGGTTTCATGTAATTGGGCTGGACCTCAGTGAAGAGCGACTAGACGAACTTGCGGCAGAACTGGGTTCGGATTTCACGCCTATCCGCGTTGACTTAACAGATCCCATTGCTACCGCTCATACGTTTGATGGAATTAGGTCAGAGTATGGCGGTCTGGATGCTTTGGTAAACAACGCGGGCACCTGCTACATGTCTGACTTCCCGCACATTCCGCCCGAAGAACTCGAACAGCAGATGACAATCAACTTCAACTCTGCGTTCCACTGTTGCCAGCAGGCGGTTCAGTTGATGTTGGAACGCGAAGGCATCAAAAAGATTGTAAATATCTCATCGAACGGAGCTTACAATTTCGATGTGTTCGACCCTCCGCACTACCGGGCGTCAAAAGCGGCGTTGGATACTCTTACGAAAGATCTCGCCCGACGATACGCACAGGAAAAGATCTGTGTGAATTCTCTGGCTCCTGCCATGACTGAGACACCATTGTTTAGTGTATTAACTGAGGAAGTCTTGGAGAAAGCCGTTAGTGCCATGCCGCATGGTCGCGCGATGCTACCTGAGCAAATCGCGTCTTGGGTCGGTTTTCTAATTTCGCCGGCCGGTGATGTTTCCAGTGGGAATGTGATTATTCTGAACCAAGGGCGCGACGTCAGATAACTCCTAGGCGCACCGTTGCATTTATGGAAAATGGTTCACGGGGTGGGATCATCTGTAGACTTCTGGTGCTTTTTTCAGAACAGGCCACTGCTTTGGACAATGCCCATAGATTACAAAGGCATCTCGCTCGGATGCTAGACGCATCAACCTGTCTGCGCTGGCAATCGCTGCATCTTCATCCCAAGACCCGGCAAACTTCTCGTCGATTTCTGCTGGTCGGGAAATCGCATCACTGGTTAATAAAATCGGCCCCGACGGAAGATCGACCATTACCGCGATCTGGCCAGGCGCATGACCGGGTGCCATCAAAACGAAGATACCCGGCCCAATCTCTACGTCGCCATCAACAACGAGGTAATCCTGATCGGGCCATTCCAGAGGCCGCATATCGCCCCAATACAAGGGGTGAGGTAAGGCGCGCTCCGCAGAAGAGATAAGAATTGGACTGCTTGGAAAGTCGCCCAAAGCGCCGATGTGGTCGATATGGGTGTGCGTACAAATCTGCAACGTAATATTCGACGGAACGAGTCCGAGTTTTGCCAGCTGTGCGCATGGCAGATTATCTGGTTCGCACTTCAGAACCTCACCAAACTCGAACAATCGATCTTCTTTGACTGCGGCGTCAGTATCTGTCGCGTATTTTTCAGGAAATCCAGTGTCGATGAGTATTGCTTCTCCCAAATCTGTCCGGATCAGAAACCCGCAGATTCCTATGATGCGGCCAGTGGAATGGACCTTGAACAGCCCGTAGTCCAAAACCGCAAGGTCAATCGGTCGACCTTTGACAAATCCCTCTGCTTGCACAGACTATCTCCCTGATTGACTACAAAGATTTTGAGTAGAGCATGAAAGTCAAGATACACACACTCTTTCAGTACCTACTGGATACCACGGAAGCGGATCCAGAAGCTTTCGTTGGGTTTTCCTTGTCCGAGACGCCGCGTTTGGGTGAGTTCATGGATGCGCTGGATCCTGCGCTGGCGTTGGATTGGAACCAAAAGAGCTTTCGGGGCCTGCCCGCTTTACGACGACATGTCTTGGACCGCGCCGGCTTGTCTGATGTTTGCAAGCCAGACAACGTCCTGATCACCGCCGGCGCAGCAGAAGCCAATTATCTAGCATTCATGCAATTGGTCCAACCGGGCGACGAAGTCGTAACGGAACGCCCGGGCTGGCCACAAGTGGGAGTATTGGCAGAGGCAGTCGGCGCGACGCTCAAAGTTGTCGACCGAGAAGAGAGTGCTGGTTGGTTATTGCCGCTAGACGAAGTTGAGGCGGCAGTAACAGAACGCACGCGGCTCATCTTTATAACCAACCCCAATAACCCCACCGGGCAGTTGATGACCCAAGCAGAGCTGGAAAGGCTTGTTCAGATTGCAGATCGTGTCGGCGCATGGCTGGTTGTTGACGAGGTTTATGCAGGTTTGGAGTGGGTCGGATCCCGCGCCCCTTCGATTGCCGGTTTGTATCCTAGGGGTATCACGACGGGCAGCGTTTCCAAGGCACTGGGGCTCCAGGGGCTACGCACCGGCTGGATGATATGCCGTGATCCAGATCTGATTTGGGACGCTATTATTCTGCGGGAAAACTCGAGCGAAATTATGAATATTCTCGGTGAAGTCATCGCCGAAATCGCCTTAAGGCCTGGCCGATATAATCAGGCTTTGAAAACTGCGCGGGCAGCTGGGATGAAAACGCTGGAACGCCTGGATAGGTTTGTTGCCGATCAGCCCAGCCTCGATTGGGTCAAACCTCAGGCTGGATTGATTGGTTTGGCACTGCTCGATGGGATTGATGGTGATGTTTTTGCCAAACGTTTGCTCGCCGATCCCTATCGGACATTTCTTTTACCGGGTTCGTCTTACGGGATGCAGAACCACATCCGCTTGGGTGTTGGAGGAGGCGCCGCTGCCAACCTAGACCTTGGCCTTGAACGCATGAGCGAACTGTTGACGAACTGGTAGACTCAGGAGCCTTACGGCAGCGGTAATAGCTGTAAATTTGGTTCAACAATGCTGCCAGAACAAAGTTCACCCCCGTTACCATCGTAGTGCAAGATCGCCTGCAATGTGTTGAAAGCTTTCACGCTAGAAAAACTCCCTCGGCGCGCTAGCTCACCAAACGAATAGGCGAAGACTCTATCCGAATCCGTAATGACAGCTTTGAAAACTGAAGACGTCCAAGACTACCCGCCTGTTGGCCCCACTCTGTTACGATTGGATCGTGCAGAACCCTTATTGAGAGATGCAGGTCTATCATTGATCAGGATAATGCGGCCGTACGACGCGATCACGTGGCCTTATGCAAGGGCCGGATACTTCGGCCTTCGAAAGAAGATCCCATTGCTCTTGGATCAATTGAACCTGCCCTTCCAACGAAGACTTTAACCCGTGTCCACTGCCACCCTTCTACTCCCCAACCAATTGTTTGCCCAACACCCGGGTCTGGTCGCCCAGACAGATACTGCTGTGCTTTTCGAGGATCCGCTGTTCTTTGGCGATGCGCATTATCCAGCCACGATGCACAAGCAAAAGCTTTGGCTGCACCGCGCTTCTATGGCGCGCTATCGCAACGGCTTGGTCGCCAAGGGACTTGATGCCACGATATGGCCCTTTGAGCGGGAACCGGGCGCATGTCTGCGATTGTTTCAAAGTCTGCGCGATCGCGGTGTCAGCCGAATAGTTTTGGCTGATCCAGTAGACTTCATTGCAGAAAGACGGTTTCGCGCGGCGGCTAGCAATACCGAAATCACGCTTGATATCCAGCCATCACCCGGCTTTCTGAATACGCGGGCCGACAATCTGAATTGGTCTGCAGGTCGAAAACGTTGGCTCATGGCCGAGTTCTACAAAAGCCAACGCCGGCGCTTGAACGTGTTAATGGAAAGCGGTCAACCGACTGGCGGACAGTGGAGCTTTGACGAAGAAAACCGCAAAAAAATACCCAAAGCGCTGTTGGATAGCCTGCCGCGGATCGACTGGCCTGACCATGATGCAGTTGATGAAGCCGCAAAAGCGAGCGTTCTAGCTGATTTTCCAAATGCACTGGGCAGTTTGGAAACGCTATATTATCCGACATCACATAAAGCTGCATCCGATTGGCTAGCGCAGTTTCTGGAGCGGCGGTTCGAACGTTTTGGCGACTATGAAGATGCCATTGTCGAGGGCAAAAACTGGCTATGGCATGCCGTTCTCACGCCTGTTTTGAACATAGGATTGTTGACGCCCAAACAAGTTTTGGATGCGGCCCTCGCGCATGCGGATCGAAAGAGCATTCCCCTGAACTCGGTAGAAGGATTCATTCGGCAGATCATTGGCTGGCGCGAGTTCATGCGCGCGACATATGAGGACCTTGGTGTGCAGATGCGCACAACAAATCATTGGGGCCATCACCGCCCCATACCCCGCTCTTTCTATGCTGGAACCACTTGTATTGATCCGCTGGACGACACGATCAAAAGGGTACTCAAAACCGGGTATTGCCATCACATTGAACGCCTTATGGTACTGGGCGGTTTCATGTTTCTGTGTGAGATTGATCCGGACCATGTCTATCGCTGGTTCACGGAAATGTTCATCGACAGCTATGATTGGGTAATGGTTCCAAATGCCTACGCGATGAGCCAGCATGCCGATGGCGGTTTAATCACCACCAAACCGTACTTCTCCGGTTCAAACTACGTTCGCAAAATGAGCCATTGGGGCAAAGGGCCTTGGTCCGACATATGGGACGGCCTTTACTGGCGATTCATTCTGAAACACACCGACAGACTTGCTGGCAATCCTCGATGGGCGATGATGTGCCGTACGGCTGGACGCATGTCGCCTGAAGTCAAAAACAAGCATGTCACGACAGCCGAAACCTTTTTGCGACGGATAGCATGAGCGCGGGCTTTATGACAGCGGATAACTGAGATTGAGGACTCACCTAAAGATAGGCTTTGGGACTGGCTAAGTATGCCAATTTAACGCTATTACCAAAGAAGACATATTACTGTTTTAATTTTTTTAGTTTAGCTCTTAGATCGGGTTTCCGAAGGCCAGCGACAATTCTGATCGGTGAATTGTCTTTATGCCCAACCGCTACTTATTTTTCTTTGGGAAGCTCGCGGATCAAACCGGAAGCATACTAGCGGCATTAGATATTAAGTCTTGTACCGGCCGCATTGGGCTCCGAGCAGTCTTTCGCTGCGGTGTGCATCAATGTCCGCTTGCAAGAAAACCAGGCGCAAAGCTCGTCAGCCGTCACCCAAAATGTCACCCAGAACAAGGGGTCATCGCTACTAGTGATGCCAGAATGCATCCAGTATTCTGATATTGTTAAGGGAATTTGGTAGCGGAGGAGGGACTTGAACCCCCGACACGCGGATTATGATTCCGCTGCTCTAACCAACTGAGCTACTCCGCCACGAGTGAGAGGCGATGTAAGCGACGGACCGGAGAGGGTCAAGAGGGAAATGAGGGTCTGACGGGATTCTTTGTGTGCGCTTTCAGTGAGGGTTTTGATTTGTCATGTCGGCGTGGGTCATGCCGGCGATCTGGCGGATGAAACGTGCGCAGATATCAGGCTCTGTGATCAGGATCATGTGACCTCGATGTTCCAGTTTTTCGAAGGTGAGGCCGAATTTCGTCATTGATGCACCGTGTGTCTCAGCCGACAGGATCGGATCTTCGGTGCCGAACAGGATGCCTCCAGGCGTTTTCAGATCACTGTATCGTAGGTTTAATTCACCCATGCTGCTTTCTACGCCGATGACGTCTTGCGACGCGGTGATGAAGGCCGAAGGTCGCAGGCCGAGAGCGCCCCCGGCGCGGTTTAGAAAATCGGCAGGCGCGGGTTCGGGGGCGAAGACATCTTTCAGAACCAGCGGTGCTGTTTTACGGGCCATCGGGACGGCGATGGTGTTTCCGATTAGGCTGCGTAACCAATCGGAGCGGATTTCCAGTGGTTTGAAGACGGCAGGCGGTTCGGGCATCTGCTGCGTGAGAGGGGCCAGAAGTGCCAGCGCCGAGATAGTGTCGGGATAGTCCAATGCCATTGCCAGCGATACCGCGCCGCCAAGCGAATGGCCAACCAGTATGGTCTGGTCGACGTTCTTGGTTTCCAGAAACGCGTGGATCATCCGGGCCTGTTCAGGCAGGGCGGCCAGCGCAGCGGTATCACGGGTTGAGTAACCGCAACCCGGTCGGTCGACCGCGAGAACGTGATAGTTCTCTGCCAGATCATCCATCAATGCGTATGTAAAATGCTGCAACTGGCCCGAGAGGCCGTGGATCAGGACGATGGTCGGATTAACGGGGTCGCCCTTTTCGACATAGTGGATGCTGCCTCCCTGAACGGTCACGATTTGTCCCAATTGTGGCACCATCTCGATCCCTTGACGGGTCAGGCGGCGCGTCCAGAAGTTCATGCACAGCAGGAAAGCCACCAGCAGCAGGACAATCGTCAGCAGGATCGACATCATGGGTCTCCGATCGTTTCTCTCACAGGATGATATTGTTCGAGCCCGGATCGCGCCATGCGTTTTCTGAACTCGGACACAGTGCCCGGCCACAGCGTTGTATTGCGCCCCTCAGCGTCCTGATACCATGAGGTGCAACCCCCAGATTGCCAAACGCTTTCGAGGTGACGGTCCTGCATCTCTTTCGTAAACGCCACCTGTTTGTCGGTTTTCGGGGTGATGGTGCGAAGACCACCCTCCTGCATTTCTGTTAGAACACGACCGATATGAGCCACCTGTGCTTCGATCATAAGCACGACAGAGTTGTGCCCCAGCCCGGTATGCGGGCCGAGTAACATGAAGAAATTAGGAAACCCGGCAATTGCGGTGCCAAGGTTGGCCTGCATACCCCCTGACCAGGCCTGTTTCAGTGTCAGATCATTGGTTCCAGTTATGTCGAGATTATCGACCACATCAGTGACATGGAATCCGGTTCCCCAGACCAGAACATCAGCGATGAACTCGCGGCCGTCACCCGCGATGATGTGATCACCTTCAACCCTGGAGACGGCATGCGGCACCACAACCACGTTGTTTTGTGCCAGTGCCGGATACCAGTCATTTGAGCTGAGGATGCGTTTACATCCAATTGTGTAGTCAGGCGTCAGCGCGGCTTTCAGGTCTGGATCGGTGATCGCGCAGTCCAAGGCCTGGCGCCACATTTTCATTGCAAAATCGACAGCCCGCGGTTCGCCCCGAAACACGCGATGACGAAACTCAAACAGCATATAGATCAGTTGGCGCCGGATGCGGGGCAGCACTGGGAAGTACCGATACAAGCGGCGCACCCATGGTGCAATCGGGCCGTCCGGGCGAGGCAGAACATAGGGTGCGCTGCGTTGGAAGATGGTGACCTGCGCCGCAGTTTTAGCGATCTCGGGGACGAACTGAACGGCTGAAGCTCCAGTGCCGATGACAGCGACTCTTTTACCAGAAAGCGAAACATCGTGATCCCATTCTGCGGAATGGAAGCTAGGGCCTGGAAAGCTGTCAGCGCCGGGGATATACGGGATACGCGGCACGTGCAGCGCGCCGATAGCCGAGACCAGAAACCGCGCTGACCAATGGTTGCCGTCCTCTGTCTCGACCTGCCATCGCATACCATCCCACCGCGCAGATTTGAGTTTCCGATGAAAGTGACAGAGTTGGTACAGCCCCTCATCCCGCGCATTTTTCTGCAAATAGGACTGGATTTCGGCGCCACCTGCATAGGCGCGGCTCCAATCCGGGTTTAGATGTGTCGCCATCGAGTAGAGATGCGAGGGGATATCGCAAGCGACGCCAGGGTAAGTGTTTTCGCGCCATGTACCGCCGATGTCGGCTGCTTTCTCCAATATGACAATATCTGCGATGCCGCGCTTTCGCGCCTCAATTGCCATAATTAGCCCGGAAAAACCTGCGCCGATGATAAGCATATCTGTTTGCTTCGTCATCCTTCGACCTCCTCCGTTGGCGCTCCACTCGGCTGATCAGATGATAAAGGTCGCAATCGCATTTTGAACAGAGTGCCGTTTGGTCAACCGCTCCCGCTTAGAATGGCAGCTGAGGGCCGTGGAAGCAGATCAAGCATGCGAATAATGCTGTTTCGACAGGCAGCGCCGACCCAATCCGGTGGGTAAAAGGCTGCGGGCAGGTCCGGTTGGCGCAGCACCACACGCCGCCATCGATGCACCAGCAGAGTCCGTAATGTGGCGCTCTGCAATGGTGTTGGTGTCCATTCCTCGGGGTGAGTTTTTGCTGCGTTCTGGACTGCAGTTAGCAATGCCCGGCACGAAGCGCGCAGCTCGGGTGGGCATAACCGATCCTGAATCCACTTCGGGGCTGTTTGTGGCGAGATATCCAGCGCGAGTAATCCTTCCGCCTGAAGCGGAGCCGCACCTGCCCTCATTGCTATGTTGCGTCCGATTGGAATGTAGTCATCGCTGAGCATTACATCGTCAAGCACCTGCGTACCCGTCCCGTCCTCGGCAATCAGCAGATGCCAATGTTCAACAGGCGCCGAGTCACGCGCGTAGATGCGCGGTGTGACGGCCGCTGATTGGGTTCTGCCAAATTCCGAGAGGACATGGCGCGAGACGCGACCGATCCGGTCACTCTCGATCCAACCGTCCTTGCGCAATCGGTGGAGCGCCACCCGGATCGCTTCGGGTTTTATGCCCATCGGTTCAATAATCTGGGTCAGTGCACCGCCTGAAATCTGCGCGCCCGGTTCCTGTGCCATATCTCCGAACAAAGAGACAATAATCGACCAGACCCGCTGGTCTTGCGGATCCACTAGATCGGCTACGGCCGTTTCGAACCACGAGCTTTGATTGGTCATGGGACCAGTTTAACCCATTAGGCCGAATAAGAAAAACAGGTTACGCTAACGAGTTAGCGGGCATTCATTGTCAAAAGTTCGTATTCTGCGACCGGCTCGTCATCCTTATTGGTCAGGGACACGTGCCAGCGAACCTCGCCATAATCGTCATTGCGTGGGGTTTTCTGCTTGACCGTCAAACGCACTTTGATGCTGTCCCCGGCGACGACCGGCTTCATGAACCGCAACCCGTCCAGCCCGGTATTGGCCAACACCGGCCCCTCGTTCGGTTCAACAAACAAGCCAGCCGCGAAGCTGAGCAACAGATAGCCATGCGCTACGCGACCGGGGAAGAACGGATTTCGTGCCGCCGCGTCCTCGTCCATATGAGCGTAGAACGTATCGCCGGTGAAATTGGCGAAGTGTTCGATATCCTCCAGCGTGATTATGCGCGAGGCTGTGTGCAGCGTCTCTCCGACCTGCAACTTACCGAATTTACGGGTGAACGGATGTGCCGGACCTTGGATTTCAGGCGCTCCGGGCACCCATTTGGTGCTGATACCACTGAGCATGCGCGGTGAGCCCTGAATGGCGGTGCGCTGCATATAGTGTTTCACACCACGCACTCCGCCCATTTCCTCACCGCCGCCCGCGCGGCCCGGCCCGCCATGCACCATATGCGGAAGAGGAGAGCCGTGGCCGGTCGATTCTGCCATCGAGTCGCGGTCGTTGATGTAAATCCGCCCGTTATAGGCCGCGGCCCCCATCACCACATCCCGCGCAACCTCAGTGTCGTGGGTGATCAGTGAGGTGACCAGAGACCCCTGCCCGCGATTGGCCAGTGCCACCGCATGATCCAGATCGCGATAGCCCATAAGGGTTGAGACCGGGCCGAACGCCTCGGTATCGTGCACGCGCTGCGCTTTGTCGGGGTCAGCGCAGTGAAACAGCATCGGGGGAACGAAGGCGCCAGTTTCGGGGCCGTTCAGGTCGAACGCGTCGGGGTTTCCATAAACCCGTTCAGCCTCTTGCCCGATCAAAGCTGCCTTTTCCAGCACGTCAGCCTTCTGCCCGTTCGACACAAGCGCGCCCATGCGCGTGGTCTCGGCCCGCGGATCGCCGATGGTGATCTTCGCCAACCGTTCCGAGAGCGCGGAAATCACGGCGTCGACATGACTATCGGGCGCGATGATGCGTCGGATGGCGGTGCATTTCTGGCCCACCTTGGTGGTCATTTCACGAGAGACTTCCTTAACGAACAGATCGAATTCCGGCGTGCCGGGCTCTGCATCCGGACCGAGGATTGAAGCATTCAAGCTATCCTGCTCAGCAACGAACCGGACTGAGTTCTGCAAGATCGCAGATGTCTGGCGTAGCTTCAACGCGGTGTTCGCCGAACCGGTGAAGCTGACCACATCCTGACAGCTTAAGTGATCGAGCATATCTCCCAACCCGCCTGACACCAATTGCAGCGCACCGGCGGGCAGGATGCCACTGTCCAGAATTATCCGCACGGCCAGTTCGGTGACATAACAACTATTGGTAGCTGGTTTCACGATGGCAGGAACGCCCGCCAAAAGTGTTGGAGCGAGTTTCTCCAACATGCCCCAAACCGGGAAATTGAACGCGTTGATGTGGACCGCAACACCCTGCAGAGGGGTGCAGATATGCTGCCCCAGAAACGTTCCGTTGCGCGAAAGCTGCTCGACGTCTCCGTCCAGATAGACCTGCGCGTTGGGCATCTCGCGCCTACCCTTGGAGGCGAAGACAAACATCGTGCCGAAGCCACCGTCGATATCGATCAGGTGGTCCTTCTGCGTGGCACCCGTTTCAAAGCTCAGATCGTAGAGCGCCTGTTTATGCGCTGACAGCTCTTGCGCCAGCGCTTTGAGCATCCGGGCACGGTCGTGGAATGTCAATTTACGTAGGGCTGGGCCACCGGTGTTGCGTGCATAATCAAGCATCGCCTGCACGTCGAGCGCCGCGTTGCCAGCGCTGGCAAACGGTGCGCCGGTGATGGCGGATGCGATGGTGCGTGCGCCTTCTCCGGGCGCGACCCAAGTGCCAGCGGCAAAGCTGGAAATCTGATGCAGGGACATGATGTTCTCCTGTTTGATGAGGCGGGGCTCAGTGCCCCAGCGCGCCCATTTGCTCCGGCAGATACAGCACCACGATGGGCACCAGCACGATCAGCGCGAGACGGAAGATATCGGCGACCCAGAACGGAGTGACGCCGCGAAAGATGGTTCCTGTCGAGACGTCGCCCACAACGCCTTTCAGAATGAAAACGTTCAGACCAACGGGTGGGGTGATTAGCGAGATTTCGGTAACAACCACAACGACGATGCCGAACCAGATTGGGTCATAGCCCAGAGACGTGACCAGCGGGAAGAAGATCGGAACGGTCAGCAACAGCATCGAGAGGGATTCGAAGACGCAGCCCAGAATGATGTAGATACCAAGGATCATCAGAATCACGACAAACGGTGCCACATCATAGGCCGTGACCATTGCAATCAGGGCCTCGGGCAAGCCGGCCAGATTGATGAAGTTCGAAAATACCTGCGCGCCGATCAGTACCGCGAACAAGGCAGACGCGGTAAAGCAAGTCTCTTTCAGCACCTCAAAGGTCGAGCCCACAGTAAGACCGCCTCGAAACAGAGCGATCAGGAAGGCCCCGGCGGCGCCCATGCCTGCAGCCTCGGTCGGTGAGAAGGTTAGGTTCAGCGGCTCAAAGTCGAAAGCTCCGTACAGCCCGCCGATCACCAGAAAGAACAACAGCAGCACGGCCCAGACCGAGCCCAGCGCGCGGATGCGTTCGGACCAGGTGGCGCGTTCCCCGGCTGGTCCGGCCTCGGGGTTGCGCCAGACGGTCCAGCGCACGGCGAAGAGGTAAAAGAGGATCCCGAGGATGCCAGGGATGATTCCCGCCATGAACAGTTTCCCGATCGAGGTTTCGGTCAACAGCCCGTAAATGACCAGAATGACCGATGGGGGGATCAGAATGCCCAACGTACCACCGGCGGCAATCGACGCGGTCGAGAGTTCATCGGAGTAGCCATAGCGGCGCATCTGCGGCATCGCGACCTTTGACATGGTCGCGGCGGTGGCCAGAGACGAGCCGCAAATGGCCGAGAACCCGCCGCAGGCTGCGACCGTGGCCATAGCGATTCCGCCGCGCATATGGCCCAAGAAAGCGTTGGACACTGCATAAAGCTCGCGCGCCATACCGCCTTTGTTCACGAACAGGCCCATCAGGATGAACAGCGGCACCACCGACAGACCATAATCCTGAGCAGTGTCAGTAATCTGGCGGCCCACCATAGACATGGCAGCCTTCAACCCGCGTTCATCAAAGATCGAGCCGCCACGTTCGTAGGCGAAGCCCAATGTGCCGACCAGTCCCATGGCAAAGACGATGGGCAGGCGCACCAGCACCAAGATCAATACAATCGCAAATCCGATCAGCGCTGCGGTCATTACATAGGCTCCGACAGAGTATTTGGGGCGAAGGCCTTTAGCAGCCCAGTGGCGATCATCACCAGTGCGGTGATGGCAACGGACAGGGTAATGAACCAGCCGATCAGGTAGGTGGGGATTGAAAGATACTCAGTCACGTCCCCATAATCTCGCGCCCGCTCGGCCAGGACCCAGACGCGTTGGACCGGCCAGAACAGCATGATGCCGCTGACCACATAGATCACCACGTCCCGCGCGCGCGACAGGTGCAGACGGTGGAAGAACCCGTCGGTCAGATCGACCGCGATATGGCCGTTGGTAGTGGAGACAATTGGTAGGACTGAAAACACCAGAATGGCCATCAATATCCGCGTCAGTTCGGTTGCGGCCTCAATGGGCGCATTGAAGACCGAACGCAGGATCACGTCGCAAAATGTCATTGCCATCAGGATGAACAGGGCGATGCACGCCACGATCACGGGAAGGGCGCTGGCGCGTCGCACAAGCTGGATTATCGGGGTCATGGGAAACTCGCGCAGGGTAAGTCAGGGCGGCGCAAAGGCCGCCCTGAAGTTGGATCAGTTCGAGGACATTTCCGATTTGATCATGTCATAGGCGGCCTGAGCGTCGACACCTGTTGCGTCAACCTCGGCGATGACCTTGCCGCGGATGTCTTCGGCAATGGCCGAGAACTTCTCCATATCCGCGTCCGTGGCAGCGTTGATGGCATTACCTTCTGCCGCTTCGGTCGCCTCGCGACCAGTGGCATCAATCTCATCCCAGATCTTGCCGATCTCACGGCTCAGCGGTTCACCGAATACGTTTTCTTCCAACGCCGTCTGCAGCTCGGGCGGCAGATCTGCGAAGGTGTCTTCGTTCATGATGAAGGCAAACGAGCCACGATAAAGGCCACCGGGCATCTCATAGACGTTCTGTGCAACTTCGGTCAGCTTGAAACCCTTGCGCGATTCCAAAGGCATAACGACGCCGTCAGCCGCCTTGGACGCCAGTGTTTCATAGACTTTTGGGGCGGGCACCTGAATGCCGGTCGCGCCCAGCGCCGCGCCAACGTCTCCGCCAACGCCGCCTGGGATGCGGACTTTCAGGCCCGAAACCTCATCCAGAGTGGTGACCGGCGCACTGGAATGCAGCTGCGCAGGCCCGTGTGTGTGCAGGGCGATGACTTTTACACCACGATGCTCGTCAGCAGCTTTCAGATGCTGGTCATAGGCGCGCCAGTAAGCAACCGAAGCGTCCTCGGCCGAGCCTTCATAGCCTGGCAGTTCGATCAGCTTGGTGGTGACAAAACGCCCGGGCTGATAGCCGTGGAAAATAATCGAGGCATCGGCGGCGCCGTCCATGATCAGATCCATCTGAGCGGGTGGTGGAGCGATGCCCAGCTTGAGCTCTGCAGTAACCTGCCCGTCAGTGGCCTCTTCCACCATCTCGACGAACTTGGGCCACATCTTCGCGTTGATGCCGTGGGTGGGTGGGGCCCAGCTGGAAATTGTCAGGGTGTAGTCGGCTGCAAAAGCAATGGTGCCTGACACCGCCAATGTTGCCGAAGCCAGCAGCGTGGTGAGCTTGGTGAATTTCATGACCGGGTCTCCTCCTCAAAAGCGCAAGTCGTGAATGTGTTAATGGTACGTTTTGTAACTATCAACGACGAGAAAAGCAGTTCAGCGCGTAGGCCAGAGGGCATTTCTGATCGCCGAGTCACAAACGGCTATAGAATTTATTGACCAACCGTTCGGTTTATGCAAGAAGTTTGTTGTAACTTATGAAAAGCGAACCGGGCATGTCTGATACGATTATTTCGCAGAATATGGGGCATTGGGTTGAAATCACACTCAATCGCCCAGATCGCCTGAACAGTTTCACGGATGAGATGCACTATGCCTTGCGCGCCGCGCTTGAGGCCACGCGCGATGGTGGAACCCGCGCTGTGTTGCTGACTGGGGCCGGACGCGGGTTCTGTGCCGGGCAGGATTTGGGGGATCGAAACCCTGCAACGATGGAGGGCCCGCCAGACCTGGGCAACACGGTGCGCACGTTTTATGCACCTTTGGTGCGCCTAATCCGGTCGCTGGAATTTCCCGTTATTTGTGCTGTAAATGGTGTCGCTGCCGGGGCGGGTGCGAATCTGGCTTTGGCATGTGATGTGGTACTGGCCGCCGAATCTGCCAAGTTCATACAGTCGTTTTCCAAAGTGGGACTGATCCCCGATACCGGGGGCAGTTGGCATCTGCCCCACCTGCTGGGTGAGGCACGGGCCAAGGGGCTGGCTTTGACCGGGCAGCCATTGCCCGCGCAACAGGCAGCGGATTGGGGGCTGATCTGGAAGGCCATCCCTGACGCTGACCTGATGACTGAGGCGCGAGCGATGACGGAACAGTTCGCCAATGGTCCAACGCTGGGACTTGGCTTGACGAAACAGACGATTCAGGCAGCCGCCACGAATTCCCTGACCGACCATCTGGAGGTTGAAGCAGACGCGATGAAAACCTGCGGTGAAAGCGCGGACTATGCTGAAGGTGTCACAGCGTTTCTGGAAAAACGCGCGCCGGTCTTTCGGGGAGAATAAGATGACGCCAAAGGAGCGCGCCCAAAAAGCCGCGGCCGCAATGTGGGGGCGAGACAATGCCTCGAAATGGGCGGGCATGGAATTGGGCGAAGTTGACGAAGGTACCGCGATCCTGACGCTCGCCGTTCAGGACCATCACTGCAACGGGCACGGTATTTGCCATGGCGGCGTGACCTTCATGCTGGCCGACAGTGCCTTTGCCTTTGCCTGCAACAGCCGCAACCAATCAACAGTCGCGCAGCACAATGTGATCAGCTACGTCGCGCCCGCGCGATCCGGTGACCTGCTGACGGCCTGTGCAACGGAACTTAGCCTGACCGGGCGCAGCGGCATCTATGACGTAACAGTAACCAACCAGACCGGCCAAAAGATCGCAGAGTTTCGGGGATTTTCCCGCGCGGTCAAAGGCCCAGTGTTTGACGAGACCTGAGATGAGGGGGATGGCATGAAGGATCTTACTCCGAATAAGGCGGATCTTGATCCGATCGAGATCGCCTCGATTGATGAAATTCGCGCGCTGCAACTGGATCGGCTTAAATGGTCGCTGCGTCATGCCTATGACAATGTTCCCATGTACCGACAGCGGTTCGATGAGGCTGGGGTGCATCCTGACGACCTGCAATCCCTCAGCGATCTGGCGCGTTTTCCGTTTACCTATAAAAACGATCTGAGGGAAAACTATCCCTTTGGCCTGTTTGCCGTTCCGCGTGAGCAGATCATCCGTGTTCATGCCTCATCGGGGACCACGGGCAAGCCAACCGTGGTGGGCTATACGCAAGGCGATATCGATAATTGGGCCGATCTGGTAGCCCGCTCGCTGCGTGCCAGCGGGTTGCGCCGGGGTGACATGGTACATAACGCCTATGGCTATGGCCTGTTCACTGGCGGACTGGGCGCGCATTACGGGATTGAGCGTCTGGGGGCCACAGTTGTGCCGATGAGCGGCGGGCAGACCGGCAAGCAGGTCGATCTGATCACCGATTTCAAGCCCGACGGGATCATGGTGACACCATCCTATATGTTGAATATTCTTGAGCAGTACCATAAGGTTGGCCTCGATCCGCGCGAATGCTCTCTGGCCGTGGGCGTCTTTGGGGCCGAACCCTGGACAGATTCCATGCGCGCTGAGGTCGAGCAAGCCTTCGACATGCACGCTGTCGATATCTACGGCCTGTCCGAGATCATGGGACCGGGCGTCGCCAATGAGTGCGTCGAAACCAAAGACGGGCCGGTGATCTGGGAAGATCACTTCTATCCCGAAATCATCGACCCCCAAACCGGTGAAGTCATGCCCGACGGTGAGATCGGTGAACTGGTCTTCACCACGCTGACCAAAGAGGGCCTTCCGATGATCCGCTATCGCACCCGCGATCTGACGCGGCTGTTGCCCGGCACGGCGCGGTCGATGCGGCGGATGGAAAAGATCACCGGCCGTTCGGACGATATGATCATCCTGCGCGGCGTAAACGTCTTCCCCAGCCAGATCGAAGAGCAGGTTTTGGCAACCGGCGGTCTAGCACCCTATTACCAGATCGAGCTTTACAAAGCCGGACGGATGGACGCGATGCGCGTACATGTCGAGGCAACGCCGGATGCGGCGGATGAGCTGAGCAAAACTGCGGCAGCCCGGATGCTGTCGCGGCGGATCAAAGAGGTTGTTGGCATCTCGACCGAGATCGATATAGGCGAGCCGGGCGAGGTTGAACGCTCGCAGGGCAAGGCCCGTCGCGTAATCGACAATCGCGATAGTTAAGACAGAATCGGAGGGTCAGGATTTGGCGCGTACGATAGCAAAAGACCATGACGACAAGCGGGCTCGCATCCTGAAATCTGCCGCCCGCGTCTTCGCGCAGGAGGGGTTTGATCGGGCGTCGATGTCTCAACTGGCGCGTGAATGCGGAATATCCAAGGCCAATATCTATCACTATTACGATAGCAAGGACGCGATCCTGTTTGACATACTCGACAGCTATCTACGGCAATTACGCGACCAAATTTGCGGCCTTGATCTTGAGGGGCTGACCCCTGCGGACGGCCTAAGGCGGGTGCTGCAGGAAATCCTGCTGGCCTATCAGGGCGTGGATGATGAGCATCGTGTGCAAACCAGCGGCATGTCCGCCTTGCCCGAGGAGCAGCAGAAACTGCTGCGTGGCTATCAGCGGGATCTGGTGGAGTTTGTCAGCGACATCATCGCCGGCGTTGCGCCCCAAACTTTCACGAACGACACCGCCAAGCTTCGGGCGACCACGATGTCCGTTTTCGGGATGTTGAACTGGTTCTATATGTGGAACGCAGGCGCAGATGCCGAGGCGCGTAGTGACTACGCTGCGCTGGTAAGCAATCTGACTTTGTTCGGCGTTGACGGTCTCTGACGCTCGGCTGGCACAGAGTTGATTTGGCTCAGTCACTCAAATGGGTTTGAATGGGGGCGGAGGTCGCCCATGCAAAGCCCTGATCGTTTCGACAAATTCTATTTCGCCAAAGTGGGTTTGGGCGAAGCCTGTGGTTGCGCCGAACGCGTGATTGATGTGTTTGAATTCAACCGGAAGGCTGGCGCGCAGACACAATCAGCGAAGAAGGACCGACGCAAACGGCGATCTCTGCGTGGGTTGGCCGTGAAATACGGATTGCTCAGCCGCAAGCGTCAGCCCTGAAGGTCAGGGCGCTTTTAGCCCCAGATTCGCTACCTGCTCAGTCGCCTTCGCCACCCACTGATCTTTCATCTCGGCTCCGGTCAGTTGTCGTAGCCCCAGCTTGCGCAGCGTCTCGATTTTCTCCGCACCCCCGGCCCCAAAACTGGCCGCCACGCGGGGCCACCAATAGTCAATTGACGCCTGCATCTCGGCAGCCTTCCCCTGTTCGATCAGCTTGAGCGCGCCTTCAAGGGCCAGTTCTCCATGGCGCGCCTCGATCGGAGCGATATCCCGGAAGGCTTCGGCTAGAGGTTGATAAGATATCTGAGAGAATTGAGCGAGTTGAACTGCAACCGCCTGGCTCATCAGCAGGTTCATCACCACAGCGTCCTCCCACCCTTCGATGGGATAGTTGAACACCGCAAGTCGCATATCATGTTCAGACCGGGTGGCCCCAATATCTGCATCGCGATCCAGACGCGTGGTCCAGGGGTGATGGTTTGCATAGCGATCAGTGTTAGCCCCGAACTCGCCCATGATTTTCAGCACACGATCCGCATTGTCGGTCTTTTCCAACACAATCTTTGCAGCCGCGATGCGTTCCTTGATGCCGGGTCCCTGATTGATGATGTCGGCAAAACCCGCAGCACCTGCCAGCTCACTATCCACGAAGGTCGCCATTAACTTCATAAGTTCTGCGCGATAGCGTGGCGGAACATTGGTTGGATTGCTCAGGACGCCACCGGCGGCCAGATAGCTCTCGATTGTCATGTCTTCAGCCATCATTCCCTCCGTCTACTGATCGTAGTCCACGACCACGGTGTCGGTCAGCGGATAAGCCTGACAGCTCAGGACGTATCCTTTTTCGACCTCGTAATCTTCCAATGCGTGATTGGCGACCATCTCAACATCGCCCTCGAGCACACGGCAACGACAGGTCGAGCACACCCCAGCTTTGCAGGCGTAAGGCGCGTCCATCGCATTCTCTAACGCGGCATCAAGAATCGATTGATCCTTGGGCATGGTGATTGACTGCGTTGCCCCGTCCATTGTGATCGAGGCCTTGGTCTGGTTGGCCTGGGACGCCGTGTCCGCACCACTTACCTTGCGCTTGGCCCGACCGGGTTGGGCGCTGGCGAAAAGCTCGAATTTGATTTGTCCATCATCCAGCCCATGTGCACGCAGGGCAGAAGCGATGCCCAGCATCATGGGCTCGGGGCCGCAAATAAAGGCTGTGTCGACATTCTTGATGTCGATCCAGTGTTCGAACAGGTCGGCACATTTCTCTTGCGTGACCAAACCGGTGAACAACTCGATTTCCTGCGCATCCGTTTCCAGAATGTGGATCACGTTCAAGCGCCCCATATAGAGGTTCTTGAGATCCTCAAGTTCCTCTCGGAACATGATCGTGTTTACGCCCTTGTTGGCATAGACCAATGTGAAGCGTGAATGCGGCTCCCGGGCGAGCGTGGTTTTCAGGATCGACAGAACCGGGGTGATACCTGACCCACCAGCAAAGCCCAGATACTGCTTTTCGGCGGACGGATCGATCGCGGTGTGAAAGCTACCCATCGGCGGCATCGCCTGAACCGTGTCGCCCACCTTCAGGTCAGTGTTGGCCCAGGTTGAGAACGCGCCGCCATCGACGCGCTTGATGCCGACCTGCAGAATGCCTTCATCCTTACCAGCGCAGATGGAGTATGATCGGCGCAACTCTTCCCCGTCGAAATCGCGACGGAAGGTCAGGTATTGGCCTTGGGTGAAATCGAATTCCTCAGCCGAGCCGTTCACCGGTTTCAACGTCACCACCACCGCGTCGCGGATGGTTTTGTGAATGTCGGTGACTTCCAGATCGTGAAAGCGTGCCATCCGGTGATCCTCCCTCAGATGCACTTGAAATAGTCAAAAGGTTCCAAACAGTCGGTACAGCGCCAATGGGCCTTACACGGGGTCGAGCCGAATTGGCTGACCTTCTCGACCGCTTTGCTGCCACAAAGTGGGCAACGTTCGGGTCCGCCAGCGGGCTGGGGCGGAGCGATGCCGTATTCCTCAAGCCGAGCACGGCCCTTGTCGCTGAGCCAATCGGTGGTCCACGCGGGCGCAATGCTTGTTTCGATCCGCAAATCGTCAATCCCGTGATCACGCAACGCGGTTTCGATATCCATGCTGATCACCGAAGTCGCCGGGCAGCCCGAATAAGTCGGGGTAACTGTGACCAACAACGTGTCATCGTCCCACTGCACATCACGCACAATGCCCAGATCGACGACCGAGATCACTGGGATCTCGGGGTCGGGAACAGCGTCCAGCCACTCCCATACCTGATCAGTCGAGGCCCTCATGCGCTCTTACCAAGAGGCGCCGGGATAGGCGCGTTGAAGCCACTGCATCTGTGTCAGTAAATGGCCCAGATGTTCGGTATGCATACGCCCGTCACGCCCACCTTTATGGGCAAAGCGGCTTTCGGGAATGGTCAGCGTTGCCTCGCTCAGAACCCGCATGATCAGAGCGTCATATTCTGCTCGCAGAGATGCCGGGTTCGGAGCAATCCCCGCCGCTACCATCTCAGCATCAACATCATCGCTGGCAAACATCTCGCCTACATAGGGCCAGAGATAGTCCAGCGCCTCCTGCATCCGGGTGTGGCTTTCCTCGGTTCCATCGCCGAGCCCCACAACCGTATCGCCAGAGCGTTCAAGGTGATAGGTGACCTCTTTGCTGGCCTTGGCAGCAATCGCCGCGACCCGCTCGTCGGATGATTTCATTAATCGCCCCAGCATGATCGAATGCCACGCATCGAACAGGAACTGGCGCATCAGAGTGCGCCCGAAATCGCCATTCGGGACCTCGACCAGCAACACATTACGAAAGTCCCATGCGTCGCGCAAAAAGGCCAGGTCATCGGCGCTTTTGCCGCCGTCGATGTCACCGGCGAGGCCCAACCACATCTGGGTCTGACCGATCAGGTCCAACGCAGTGTTGGCCAGCGCGATATCCTCCTCCAGCACCGGCGCGTGGCCGCACCATTCGCTAACGCGATGGCCGAGGATCAGGGTACTATCCCCCATCCGCAGCAGAAACTGCAGGAATGCTTCGTCCCGGGTCATCACATTGCCCCCACTTCATCGGGAAGGTCGAAAAAGGTCGGGTGACGGTACACTTTGCTCTCACTGGGTTCGTAAAGCGGGCCTTTGTCGCTAGGCGAAGAGGCCGAAATGTTGTTGGCTTCAACCACCCAAATCGACACGCCTTCGTTGCGGCGGGTATACACATCCCGCGCATTCTTGATCGCCATCTCCGCGTCAGGCGCATGCAGCGAGCCGACGTGGCGATGGCTCATCCCATGCTGACCGCGGATGAAGATTTCCCACAGGGGCCATTCATTGTTCATTTGGTATCCTCCTTGGGTTTACTCTGCCGCCAGATTTCGTGTTCGGTTCTTGCGGGCATGGGCCAACAACCCGTCGCGCACCCATTTTCCATCGTCCCACGCCTTGTTACGCGCGGCCAAACGATCGACATTGCAGGGGCCGTAGCCTTTGATCACATCGAAGAATTCGGACCAGTCCGGGTCGGTGTAGTCGTAGTGGCCCCGCTCTTCGTTCCACTTCAGGTCGGGATCGGGAATGCTCAGGCCGAGATACTCGACCTGCGGCACGGTCTGATCCACGAATTTCTGGCGCAGCTCGTCATTGGTATTGATCTTGATCTTCCAAGCCATAGATTGCGCTGAATGCACGCTTTTCTTGTCGGAAGGTCCAAACATCATCAGCGACGGATACCAGAGCCGGTTCAATGCATCCTGCGCCATCTTGCGCTGTTCTGGCGTGCCTTCTGCCATCTTGCGGATCGCATCATAGCCCTGACGCTGGTGAAAACTCTCTTCCTTGCAGATGCGGATCATAGCGCGCGAATAGGGGCCAAAAGACGTCCGCTGCAGAGGAACCTGGTTCATGATCGCGGCACCATCGACCAGCCATCCGACCGCGCCGATATCAGCCCAGTTCAATGTCGGGTAGTTGAAAATCGACGAATACTTCATGCGGCCATCCAACAGCATCTCGGTGATCTCGTCCCGGCTGACGCCCAGCGTTTCGGCCGCACAATAGAGATACAGCCCATGCCCGGCCTCATCCTGCACCTTGGCCAATAGGATCGCCTTACGCTCCAGTGTTGGAGCGCGCGTGATCCAGTTGCCTTCGGGTAACTGGCCGACAATCTCGGAATGCGCGTGCTGGCCAATCTGACGGATAAGGGTCGCGCGATAGTCATCGGGCATCCAGTCTTTGGGCTCGATTTTGATATCGGCGTCAATCTTGTCCTGAAAGGCGCGCTCCTGCTCGGTCATCTCCTCGCGGGATTTCACGCCTGTTCCGGCTGTCTTGATCATCTGAGCGTACATGTGAGGTCTCCTCCCTTACACGCGTTCAAGAATAAGTGCAGCACCCTGCCCTACCCCGACGCACATGGTACATAGCGCATAGCGCCCGCCCGTGCGGCGCAGTTGATAAGCAGCGGTCATAACCAACCTTGCTCCGCTCATCCCAAGCGGATGCCCGATCGCAATGGCGCCTCCGTTCGGATTCACATGCGGCGCATCGTCCGGCACCCCCAGTTCGCGAAGCGTGGCAAGGCCTTGCGAGGCAAATGCCTCATTTAATTCTATCACATCCATCTGATCGATGCTGAGACCCGCACGGGCCAGTACCTTGCGACTGGCAGGAACAGGGCCGATGCCCATCACGCGCGGTTCGACCCCGGCAACGGACATTCCGACAACGCGGGCAATTGGGGTCAGATCGTTCTTTGCCGCTGCGGATTCATTCGCCATCAAGATCGCCGCCGAGCCGTCGTTTACGCCCGAAGCGTTCCCAGCCGTGACGGTCTTATCCGACCCGTTGATACCCTTCAGGCCCGACAGTTTCTCGGCTGTGGATCCAGGACGCGGATGTTCATCCGTATCGACCACCACAGGATCGCCCTTACGTTGCGGGATTGTGACCGGGGTGATCTCCTCCTGAAACACCCCGGTCTGGTGCGCCGCGGCCCAGCGGGCCTGGCTGCGTTCGGCAAACGCATCCTGATCGGAGCGGTTGATACCGTAAGCTTCCGCTACGTTATCTGCTGTTTCGGGCATCGAGTCGATACCGAATTCCTGCTTCATCTTGGGGTTCACAAAACGCCAGCCGATCGTTGTGTCGTAGACTGAATTAGCGCGCGAGAAGGCGGACGTCGCTTTGGGCATTACAAATGGTGCGCGCGACATGCTTTCGACACCCCCGGCGATGGCCATGTCATAGTCCCCGGCGCGAATCGCGCGGGCCACCATACCCACGGCATCCATACCGGAAGCACAAAGTCGGTTGATGGTCGTTCCAGGCACATCCACCGGCAGACCCGCCAGCAACGCCGCCATCCGCGCCACGTTGCGGTTGCTTTCCCCAGCCTGATTGGCGTCGCCGTAGATCACGTCGTCTATGCCTGTCCAATCAACCTGAGGGTTTCGCGCTATCAGCGCAGCAATCGGGATCGCTGCCAAATCATCCGTGCGAACCTGGCTGAGGCTGCCGCCATACCGTCCGATTGGTGTGCGCTGCGCGTCGCAGATAAAGGCGTCCATTGGGCGAGGGCTCCGAGAATTATGTCGCGTGATTAAGTGACCGATAGGTCGGTTAATAAGCAACACCGCGATTCGCAGCAAGAAAAATGTAACATAATTTTAAGTTTTTGATGATAATGGTAACATATTAGGGCGGCTAAATTAAAAAAGCCCGCAGATTTGCGGGCTTTAATACTTGGCATGAATGACGACGAAATTCAGACCATCGCAAATATGCGGGCCGGACCGCCAGACCCCCCGCGATGAGCTGGCGCACCCACAATCAATGTCGCTCCGCTGGCTGGCACTTTGTCCAGGTTTGCAAGATTTTCGATGCCATACCTGTTCGTAGGTAGCCACGCGTAGTGAGTAGCAAAATCGGCTGATGGTCCGTGATCGAGGGATAGGGAATCCACCGCCAGCGCAACCGCGCCTGTGTCATCCATCAACATCTGTGCGGCTTCGACATGAAAGCCGGGAAAGTGCATTTTGCCTTCGGCGTCTGCGTTGCGGAAGTCTGGCGTTGCGGATTTAGCTCCCCACCCCGAATGCATCGCGACGCAAGCGCCGTCTGGGATCGGACCGTTTGCAGAAATCCAGGCCTCAAGATCGTCAGGCGTAACCTGAGCATCCGCATCCTCTGCTGCCCGCGCAGCGATATCAATTACGCAAAGTGGACATACCAGATTGGATACAGGAATTTCATCAACCGACTGACCATCGGCCGAGAAATGTAGCGGCGCATCGATATGCGTGCCTGTGTGTTCGTTTACAGCGAGATTGAACAGATTGAAACCGTGGTCCTTGAAGTTGAAGGCTTGAGTTGCCTCGATTCCGGGTTCACCAAAATAAGTTGGAAAATCGGCATCATATATATGTGTCATGTCTACGACTTCGCCATGGCCCATCGCCATTGCAGGTGTCGTCGCAGCTGAGCTTAGTGCGGTTCCAGCCGCCATTGCAGCCCCGGCTTTGAAGAAAGAACGCCGAGATAGCATCCGATCTTTTACCGCATTCATTACGCAAACATCACACATCTTGTAGCTCCCTTATTAAATGACACCGACAGCGGAATACTGCCCGACATGCTTGACTGAGTCCAATTCAGCCCCCTTGAGTTCAGTTTAGCCCGACGCTGATGATGTGCGTTTCACATGTTCGTAACGCTGCGACCGTAGCACAAAACCCGAACGGTTGGTCGATTATAGGGTTGAATACTGTCTCAGTACGGTTCAGTCTCTGGCTGCGTGGCAAATCGGGTTGACTGGACCACAACGCATATCTTTTCGGGAGGCAGGAACAAATGTCCCAGGTTATTGGCTATGAAAAAGTAGGCGACATCGCGGTTTTGTCGGCGAATAACCCACCGGTAAATGCTCTGGGTGCAGAAGTGCGCCAAGGCCTCCTGTCAGGGATCGAGCGTGCTGAAGCTGATGGCGTACGGGCCGTTTTGATTTACGGTAAGGGGCGGACCTATTTTGCCGGCGCTGATATTCGCGAATTCGGCAAGCCACCACAGGATCCTTGGTTACCCGCGCTCTGCGATCGCATTGAAGCATCACCGCTTCTGGTGGTTTCATCTTTACACGGAACAGCCCTTGGCGGCGGGCTTGAGGTTGCCCTGTCCTGTCACTACCGTATTGCGGCCCCATTAACAAAAGTCGGGCTGCCCGAGGTCAACCTTGGCATCATCCCCGGCGCGGGTGGAACCCAACGATTGCCACGGGTCGCTGGCGTCGAGGCCGCATTGGAAATGATAACGACGGGTCGCCATGTGCAGGCCTCTGAAGCGTTACAGATGGGCGTGCTGGACAAGGTGCAGGACGGAGATCCGCGCGAGATTGGGTTGGCCTTCGTTCGAAATCTACTTGAAACGGGCGCACCGCGCCGACCTGTCTGCGAAATGGCTAAACCAACGCCGATCGACTTTGACGCGACCTATGATGCCGTATTGAAGAAAGGACGGGGGCAGCTGTCGCCTGCGATTGCCGTGCGTGCTGTGCAAGCCAGCTGTGAAGCCCATGATTTTGCAGCAGGACAGGCTCGCGAACGGGAACTGTTCACCGAGCTGATGGCGTCAGATCAGCGAAAAGGGCTGATCCATGCCTTCTTTGCCGAGCGCGCTGTCTCCAAACTCCCGGAACTACAAGGGATCAATCCCCGCGAGCTTCATCAGATAGGTGTTGTCGGAGGAGGTACGATGGGCGCAGGCATCGCCACATCCGCTCTGCTGGCGGGTCTTTCGGTTGTATTGCTTGAAATGTCGGTGGACGCAGCCAAGGCTGCAAAAGACCGGATCGCAGCAAATCTGGCGGGTGCGGTGAAACGCGGAAAGCTGAGCCCGGACGCGCAAGTGGAAATTCTGGAGAACAGGATAACCCTGTCCACGGACTATGATGCGCTGAGTGGCGTTGATTTGGTGATAGAAGCCGTTTTTGAGGATATGGAGATCAAGAAACAGGTTTTTGCAAAACTGGATGCGACCTGTAAATCCGGTGCCGTGCTGGCAACAAACACCTCATATCTCGACCTGAACGAAATTGCAGCATCCACAGGCAGGCCCAGTGACGTGATCGGTCTGCACTTTTTCTCACCTGCACATGTGATGAAACTGCTTGAGATCGTTGTTGCGGACCACACTGCGCCCGAAGTTATTGCGACAGGATTTGCTTTGGGCAAACAGTTAGGGAAAGTGTCCGTCAGAGCTGGCGTATGCGACGGTTTCATCGGTAACCGTATTCTCAACGCCTACCGAACCTGCGCTGATCACATGGTTCTGGATGGGGCAAGCCCTTTTCAGATTGATGCCGCGTTGACCGGATTTGGATTTGCAATGGGGCCATTTGCGGTTTCCGACCTTGCCGGGCTAGACATCGGTTGGGCCGCGCGCAAACGCAAACGGGCTGCGGGCCTGGACCCACGTGCGCGTGACAGCATCTATGCCGATAAACTATGCGAAGCAGGGAATTTTGGTCAGAAGACCGGCAAAGGATATTATGTCTACGAGCAGGGGAATCGAAGCCGAAAACCCAACCCTGAAGTCATGCCTTTGATCGAAGCCGAGCGCGCCGCCAAAGGTATCTCTCCACGAGAGTTCACCGACGAAGAGATCGTGCGTCGTTACATGATTGCGATGGTGAATGAAGCGGCAAAGGTAGTTGGTGAGGGGATCGCCCGCAGACCACTGGATGTGGATATCACGCTGCTTTATGGCTATGGATTTCCACGATATTGGGGCGGACCATTGAAATGGGCCGACTTACAGGGACTGTCAAACGTGTTGGATGACATTCGCCGGTGGTCAGGAGAAGATCCATATTATTGGCAGCCCGCGCCTTTGCTTGAACAACTGGCAACCGAAGGTCGTTGTTTTGATGATCTCAACAAAGCAAGTTGAGATCTAGGGCCTCCTTGCCCGCCCGACATTGAAACTGCCAATGTTGCCGGGCGAAGCAAGAGAAGGCGTTTCCAAAGAAACGCCAATACCTGACAGGTGCGTTTGGGATTAGTTCAGTACACCTTCAGCAGCTGCGCGAACTGCACGAATATTGTCGCCGTAAACAGACGGATTTGAAACTGACCCGCCCTTGAAAACAGCCGAGCCAGCGACCAGCACATCTGCACCGGCGGCTGCAACCAGAGGCGCGGTGCTGGGATCGACACCACCATCTATTTCGATATGCACCGGGCGGTCACCAATCAGCTGACGCAAACGACGCACCTTGGCGGTCATATCAATAAACTTTTGCCCGCCAAAACCGGGATTAACGGTCATAACACAAACCAGATCGGTCAGATCCAGCAGATGCTCTACCGCCTCAGCTGGTGTTCCCGGGTTCAAGGCAATACCTGCTTTCATCCCGGCGGCGCGAATGGCCTGTAACGTGCGATGCGAGTGCGGCCCGGCCTCAACATGAGCTGTGAGCACATCAGCCCCAGCATCGGCATAAGCCTGAATGTATGGATCGACCGGTGAGATCATCAGATGCACATCCATAACCGTCTTCACATGTGGTCGGAACGCTTTGACCGCCGGGGGGCCAAATGTGAGGTTGGGCACAAAATGCCCATCCATAACATCCACATGAACCCAATCGGCGCCTTGCGTTTCAATGGCCTGAATCTCTTGTCCGAAGTTTGCGAAATCTGCCGACAGGATCGACGGTGCGATCTTGATGGAACGGTCAAAGTTCATGGCGGGCCTCATGTGGATATGCAGTTGCGAGGGGATATATCTGTGATGGGCAAGGAGCGGTAGACCCGAGATACGAAAATCTTACCAGTCTCCCCTAACCTGCCGCCGCTCATCCAAGCCTCGGTACAAGTATCTTATTTATCGCGAGCGCGAGTGGGATTTCATACCTGAAAGTGAAAGCTATATGCGACTCAAATGTCGGTCGTCCTTCCGTTCAGGTATCAGTATTTCGCAACCAAGACCGCCGAGACGTTCCGAAACGCTAAGTTTAAGCGTACCACCATAAGCCTTCAGCAGATCGACAGTAATAGCCAATCCCAAACCAGTCCCACTGACAGAGGTATCCAGGCGCTCGCCAGATCGTAGCACGGCTGATTGCGCCTCTTCTGGAATGCCGGGTCCATCATCCTCAATACAGATTTTTATGTTGCGCCCATCACGATGTGCCGAGATATGAATTGTCGTTCGGCACCACTTGAGGGCATTGTCGAGAAGGTTACCCAACACCTCTTCAATGTCCTGAGTGTCGATGCTGACCCAAAGACCGGCTTGGTAGTCTGAAGTTAGAGATTTGCCTTCGCGCTCTGCCATAATTGAAAAAAATTTAGACAGCCTCTCGACCGAATTCGAGATATCCGTTCGCGAATGGGTCAATTCGGCGGTATTTGACGCACGCATGCGTGCAAGCGCTCGACCAAGTTGGGAATCTATACGCGCCAGCGCTTCTTCCGCAGGCCCGGTATCGGATCCGGTTTCCGACAAGTTTAACAACTCGTTTCGGAGAATCGAAGTTGGCGTTTTGAGTGCATGCGCCAGATCTGCGGCCTGACGTCGAGAACTCGAAACGATCTCGCGATTTCGGTGCAACAGCTGATTGAGGTCTTCCACAAGCGGCGATACTTCTTCAGGATAATCATCCGGCTTCAGGTCGTCTCCGTTGTCCCAGCGATGGGCAACGTCAGCACGCAATTTCCTGAGCGGGCCAATGACCGCAGACATCAACAAAAGAGAGCCCGCAACACCAATCAGCCCAACCAGCCCAAAGACTGGAAGCAGGTTTGATTGTGCAGCCCGGCGTTCGCTTAACAGTTCAAGCCTGCTTTCCGCAACGCTCACGCCCCATTCCGTTCCGTCTTCAAAGGTGATTTTCTGATAAATGCTGCGAACAGCTTCATCGTCTGGTCCCAGCGTGTTCCAAATGGTTGCTTCGTTGCCAGTACGCGTGGGCTCTGCGATCGTTTCGTCGAACAATGAGGCCGATGTATAGATGTCGCCTTCGTTATTCGTCACCTGCCAATATCTGCCTGAATAAGGCGTCCCATATGCGGGGTCGAATATCAGCTCTCTCAGGACATCCGGAGTATCGGTGGTGACACTTAGTCCAACAACTAACTGAGTGTGACGGTCGCGTAACGTTTCATCGAACTGCTGGAGCACCCTCGTATTGATGTAGGAGAAAACGACCAACGTTCCGACACCTACCGACACTGTGGCAGACGCCAGCCCACTAAGTAGGGCGCGATGGCGCAGCGATAGCATCAGGCGGTATCGATCATATAGCCGCGTCCTCTGACCGTAGTGATGAGATCAGGCCCCAATTTCTTGCGTAGCCGGGTAATGAATACGGCGATTGTGTTTGAATCTCGGTCACCGTCGTATTCGTATATATGTTCCGATAATTCAGTTCTGGAAACCATGCGCCCCAAGTTGTGCGCAAGGTAGGTTAGCACTGCAATCTCCTGCGCGGTTAGATCGACCGGAATCCCCGCAACACTGACCCGCCCGTTCCTGGTATCCAGCGAGACGTCTCCCATTTCGATAACTGGATTGAGCTGACCACTCTGCCTGCGCAATATTGCCCGCACACGCGCGGCCAGTTCCGGCATGTGAAACGGTTTGGTCATGTAGTCGTCCGCGCCCGCATCAAGACCATCGACACGCTCGCTCCAACCGTCACGGGCCGTCAGTATCAATACCGGTGTCTTAACACCTGAGCTGCGCCATTCGCGCAAAACGGAAATTCCATCCCGTTCAGGCAACCCAATGTCGAGTATGATCATGTCATATGGTTCGGTCGCGCCCATATGAAGAGCGTCCGTTCCGTTATGGGCCACATCCACCACATGACCCTCGACCCCCAGAAGTTTTTTAATCTGTTCGCAGAGCTGGGGTTCGTCTTCAGCCAGAAGTATTCTCATATCTTAAAACTACAGGCACATTCGCGTTGGTTTAAGCCCTAATTTCTGCCATTCCCGTTCCCACCGGAATTGCCGCCGCCATTTCCACCGCCGTTCCCGCCAGCATTACCTCCGCCGTTTCCGCCAGAATTTCCACCGCTGTTGCCACCGCTGTTACCGCCGCTGTTTCCACCGGCATTTCCGCCGCCGCCTCCGGAACCATTTCCATTGCCACCCGCATTCCCATTATCACGATTTGCAGCTGATCCGCGCCCATTGCGGTTACCACGATTGCTATTGGCTTTGGTCGAATTGGAGCGCGCAACTTTCGAAATCTGGTTACCCACCCCAGACCGGTTGGACACAACAGCGCCCGTCTGCGCATTCACAATCACGCTAACGATTTTTCCATCCGGCTTTTTTACAAGAATACGATAATAGATCTCACCCGCTTGAAACGCGCGGGCATCAACCGGGGTGCCTCCGTAAGTTTTTGCAACTCCTTTGATAACCCGTGCAAGCCGAATTGTATTACCCGATAGGGTCGCCTTGCGCAGTTCGCTCTGTTTAAGCTCACGGACGTCGGCGGTTGCTTCCCTAACAGGTAAAGCAACAAGCAAACTTACCACCGTCAATAAAACCGCTACACGCATCTACTTCCTCACACTTGCAGGTTAGAAGATACGTCAATCGACGTGAACCGGTGATGAACAAGCAGTTAGCCCTGCGTTCAATCGCTCTCAAGTTAAATGATTGAGAGATCAGATGATTCGCACGTGGATTGCAGCATTCGAACACAGCACGCCATTTCATAGAAGAAAGCGGCTGCTGTTCCATCAAGGAGACCGATATGAAAACCTCTATCCTCAGCCCTATTAAAGCTTCTGCGGTGGCTATTGCTTTGCTGGGATCGACCGCCGTTATTGTTACAGTCGCAATGCCAGATGTCGCAATTGCCAAAGAAGGAAAAGGCAACGGCGGGGGTAAAGGCGGCGGCAATTCCGGTGGAAACGGGAACAGCGGGAACAATGGTGGTGCCGACAAAGGCGATCGCGATTCGGCCAGTAACAATAAGAAAGGGTCTGACGGAAACCGCAAAGTTGGAAATTCCGGGAAATCCATTTTCGGCGACTCAAAGAGCAAGTCTTCGCGTTCCACTTCAGAGAACCGCGGTCGATTTTCACTAAAAGATCTTTTTAATGGAAGCGGCAAAGCAAAAGGCGCTGCAAATTCCAGGACGCGCACGACCACCAGCGGTGGAAAGCAATTATCCAAGACCTACAAGCAGACTACAGAAAATTTGATTGTCGAAGAATCTGTTCGCCCCGCAGTTCGGCCGACGGGTAACAGGATGGCGGCGCTTCTTGGTGCCCACCCTTCTGAACTGGGTGCGCTTAATGCTGCGAACGCAAGTGCGACAGCCTTGGCCAATGCTTCACCTAATTCACGTGTCGGAAGAATAGCCACATATCGTGACACGGTGCTGGCCGGAGAACCCTTGCGGGAGGATCTTGCAGAACAGTTGGAAGAGCTTACCGGACTGGAGCCACCAGAGCGCACTGTCGCGGAGATCGAAGAAGATTTAGAAGTCGCATTGGATGATGTTCAAACCAATCAAGAGCTTGTTGACGAACTTGAACAGGCTTTGGAGGATGCCGGCGGAACGGACCCTGTGATCGAAGAGCAGCTCGATCAAGCGCAGATGGATCTGGAAGGTTCAATTGAGGAGGCGCGGGACCTCAATGAGGAACGTCAGGCAGCATTAGAATATGAAGAAGCGACAGAAGAGGTTCGGGAACTGGTTGAACTTGTTGAAGAACAAGAATTAGCCGAGCGCGAAGCCTTGGAAGCGGCGGCCAACAAACCTGTTACCGATGCCGTGGAAGAAGAGGTCAAGTCGCTTCTGGGTCTGTAATCGAAACCTCAAATCTCAGGTATAACTTCCTAACGGTGCAGACAACTCACGGAAGCACCATAAGCCGGGGCGGTCATTTACTTCATCAGAAGCGGAATGGCCGCCCCTTGGTTTACTGGCATTGAACTATGCTTTGTGAGCTACAAGCCACGATTTCATTAGCACCAAACGAAAGAATCCCGCCTAAGTTAGGCGGGATTCTATTGTCAATTCCGTTGTTTAGGACGAGTATCAGGAATTGAACAAGGGTCGACTGAACTACCTTCAGACGTTGGTTAGCGCCTCAGAAAGTCGCTTGTTTTTTACAATTTCTGTTAGTGCATTTTCGATAGGAGGGAAGCGACCGCTGATTGTAGGGCGTTTGGTTGGCAACTTGTCCGCAGCGATACCGCCAGAGGTTTGCATCACAGTAACAGTGTCGGACTCTTCGGTCTTAAAGGCAGACTTGATCATGCGTTTCCCCTCATTTGCAATTGAACAATAACTCGCTCGTTCAACTCTATAGAGCACTATGCCTCATCTCGGTTGAACGTCGCGAAAATACATTGTTCATGTTCAGTTAATGTTGTCCCCAAAACGAAAACAATGGGATAGTACGGCCATTTGCTGGGGTTTGTTGCGCAGATCAGGGCATGCCTTTGCTTCACTGCGATCTGTCAATGGTATTATTAGGCTATGCTAAATTGCTTGTTTGACCCTCGTTTGCCTCAGCTCTCTCGAATTGTCGGCCTCCGGGATCGTCTAGTTGTGTTCAGCGCCCTGAGAGTGGTCCTTTGTTCAAGCCTACAGTGTTACTTATTGGCCCGCACTTCTAGGGGGACCTCTTGATTGGGGTCGTAGACACTAGAAACCGCTTAAGCGCTCGATAAGCCAGTACATTGAAACCGATCCGATGCCATAGGCGGTGAGTACGACCGGTCCTCGACCGGTCGGCGAGGCAACCAAGCGCCAAATCGCAGTGAAGACGGCCAGCGCAGCGATGAAACTCAACTGACCGGCCTCAACACCGAGATTAAATGCCAGCAACGCTGCCGGAATATCGTTTGGTGGTAGTCCAATTTCTGCCAGGGCACCTGCAAAACCAAGGCCGTGCAAAAGGCCAAACCCAAAGCAAACAATCCACGGTTTTTGCTTGGAAAGTCGGAAGCGACCTTCGCCACCTTTGACAATCTCCATCGCCAGAAACACGATTGAAAGCGCTATTACTGTCTCGACCGGTGGCCCAGGAACATTCAAAATACCAAAGGTCGCCAGCGCCAGAGTTATTGAATGAGCTAGTGTAAAAGCTGTTATGGCTCCTACAAGTCTCCAGACATCTCGGACCAGAATGAACAGCGCGAACACGAACAAAAGGTGATCCCAGCCCTCCAGTATGTGTTCAAATCCCAATTGAAAATAGGATATGAAAACTGACCATGTCGTCTGTTCAGGAGGTATGGTTTGGATTGCTGTATCTGAGGTGAGACGAAGGGTCGTCGGTGCGGCCTCTAAGGGGTGCAAGCGCACCAAAACATCGTTTCTTTGTGCCTCCAAGCCTTCAATCGCAATGGATTTCCCCGCAATATCTTCACGACACTCCATGACCCATGATGAAACCCAGGCCCGACTGTCACGTGTTGCTTCCGGACCACGTGACGGAGCGCAACCATTTGGCAGCACTGCATCAATCGCCATTGGCTGACCATTCACATCGGGCTTTCGCCAATGAACGCTCCATGTGTTTGATGCGATTTGACGGATTTCCAAATATCCCGGATCAAGCGCATGTGCGTTGGCGTCGGCTTCGGGCCACACGAACAGCAACGCAATTAACATAAAGACCAAATGTCTCATTTGGTTGGTCCTGCGATATCGGGCACCACAATCTCATAGGCATCAGCAAGCGCCTCATATTGCGCTTGCGCCAGATCTGCACTCATGGTGCGACGCCAATCCTGTAGGACCGCATTGCGTATCTCTGATAACGGCGGTGTTTGAGCAGGCTCGATAGCGACCACTTGAACAAGATGAACGCCGTAACCTGATTGGATCGGCCCTCCCCATTGACCTGGTTCGAGTTCAGTTAGACCGTTCGAAAACCCGGCGCCAAACACGGAGTCGACAACCCGAGTTGCAGTCAAAGGCATTGAGGCAGGCAGTAATGTTGAACGCCCAAATTCAGGAAGCTCTTGTTCCTCACGCACCGCGCTCAACGCGTTTGCGATCGCAGTGTCACCTGGCGCTTCGCCAAGAAAGATCTGATTGAAGGCTACCATTTTGGACGTCGCGTATCTTTCACGGTTCTTCTGAAGATAGACCTCCAAATCTTCGTCTTCGGGGGTAACTGATGCAGCAATCGCTTCAGTAAGAAAATCCATCTTTTGGCTTAGCCGCGATCTGATCACGCTATCTCCGCGATCCAGCCCAAGCTTTCTTGCTTCTCTGACCAAAACTTCTTCACGAATAGATGCATCGATCAAAGCTTGCAGTTCAGCTTCGTTTGGTTGGCGTTTCCACCTGGCCTCAAATTGAGTAACCAGAAGCGCGACATCATCTTTGTCGATTGATATTGTCACGAGATTTTCGGTGGTCACATTTTCCGGCGCGACTATATGGAACCAAATGAATATAGCCGCCCCAATCAGGAAGAAATGGAACAAAGGTTCTTTCAATAGGCGCATGCAGGCTCCTGCGTGAAATGCATCAGGTTCTAAGTACCAATGCTGACATCAGCGAGTTAATTTTTGCAATAAAGTAGGCTCTTGTCGCGCTGCAGAATTATAGGCTTCTGCCGAGGCAACAATCGCCACCTCGACTTATACTAATGTGATTAATGCTGATCATTCTGCCGGCGTGTACCAAATCGGTGATGAATACGCGCGTTCCTGATGCGTCAGCACCGCATCCTCGGGCAAGTCGATGCCATATCTTAGCTTGTCATACAGTATCCAACGCGGAGTCGGAATTTCCAATGCGCGTACATAATAAAATGCCCGTGCATTTGGGTCGAATTCAGGGTCGGACCAAACGGTCACAAGCTCGGAGGCACCGATTGTGTTGGCCCAACTGGCGGCTTCAACATCCACTGTATTTCCCACAGCAGGAACCTTTCCGCTATCATCGGCTACACGACCATCCGACCACGCAACGTCGTAGACCTTTTCTTGCAGGGCGCCTTCAGAATCAAGCCAGCCTTTGATCACCTGCACACGATCCAAGTTAGCACCTACTGGGTCGCGCAGCGCAGCGATCAGGAATGAAGGTGCACCATCTCCCTCGCGTGGGCGCAGGTCCGAACCCATTGGAACGCCTTTGGTATAACCAACATTAGCAAGAAAACGGGTCTCAACATCAGCTTCACTGAAATCCCAACCACCAAAAAACCTCAGGCCGATCCGAGGACCTGTTGTCGCGTATGTCTCACGTCGTTTAAACGCGTCGAAGATCGCAGCACGCGTATTGTCGGTGGCCCAAACAGCCGTGTATCCGGATGCCACCAAAAGGTCGCCCGGTATTTCACCGAGATCATTCGCAATGAACGGGTGCTTGATCCGCGAGGCCGACGGTTCAACGCTGACCGACTTGCCAAAGAAGTTGTCTTCTTCGGCAGTAGCCAAAGACGTATGGCTGTCCGTCGCGCCCCCCATGCCAAATTTATAGGGATTCACGCCAAACTTTTCTTCCAGCAGCAATCCTCGTTTCAGAGCTTCTCGGGCGTACTCGCCTGCCAGCATGTCATCGGTCTTCAGCTCGGTTATGTCGAGATTGCCGACGTCCCAGTTCTCGTAATCCGCAAATTCGTCGTCTGGGCTCAGGAACGGATGCGCTTCTCCGTCACCCTTGATTTGAGTGACTTCATAGTGAGGCTCCCATTTTGCGCGGGCGGCTACGTAATCCGCGTCGACCTTGCCACCGTGATAGGTATCTTCGGTTGGGAACATCCACCCGTTTGAAAGGTTGCCGTTATGCGCAAACGCAACTGCGCGTCCTCCGGTTTTCTCCTGATATTCTTCAAGCCAAGCATATAGCGCTTTTGGGTCGGTATCGCCGTAGGGTGGTTGTGTGACCGGTGGCACCATCTGCAAGGCACGGATCGGCCCATCGCGCAGCATGACGTTCCGGTGCAGGTTGAAACCCTTAGGCACCGAAGTCCATTCGAACCCGATAAATGCAGTAAAATTACCCGGGTCGTTGTGCCGCTCGGCCGCAAGCACAATATGTTCCCAGGTAAAGGAAAAAGCGTCGGCACCGGGGCTGTAAGACTCCAATAGAATTTCTGGCAGGGTCATTTGCGAGAAATTGGTTATTATGTCGAAGGCTGCTTTCCCGGCCTCTTCGCCACCTGCTTTGTAGCCTTCGTACCATTCCAGCCCTTTTGGATCAGCCAGAACACCGGGTTTCCCAGCCTGCAAATCCGGAGCAAAGCCCATCAGGTCCGTATGATCTGTCAGAACCATCCAATCCAATGGTCTGGCCAGCCTTACGGGCTGCCCTGTGGAGGAAATGACCTGCTCTCCCTTTGCAAAACGCCAAGCTTCATCGGGTAGCAGGGTATTTCCAAATGCTCCCGCATCTAATGACAGCCCGGTATGTAGATGTGTATCACCCCAAAGCGGGCGTTCGGGGAAAGAACGCTGTGCGTACGGCGAATATGGTTGATTGGAAAACAGCCCTTCGACTGCCTGTTCACTTGGAACCGCGTCAGAAAGCACAACGGTCGGCGCAAGAATAAGAGATAGAAAACAAGCAGAAATTCGATACATAGTGCCTCCCAAAAAGCAAAAAATACTCAGCGAGTTCCCAGAGTCTTTTGTGACTCCAATATATTCGATTTTTATGATATCATATCTGACGGGCTCGTGGAAAAAATTTTGCTGCTAAGTCTTTGAGCTAATTGTATTCGAGGCGGTCGGCTCCTCGTTCCCGGATCAAAAATGCTGTCTTTCGCGCTTGAATACGTGTCCAACAGTCCGGGGGAGCACCGGAGCGGACCGCTAAACGATTGCTTCAGTGATCGGCCAAATTTCATGTTGAACTCAGGGGTTTTCCCACCAATCGGTCGGCTTGGCGCGTTTGCCGCGGTTACGGTCAAGCCAAAGGGCAAATCTACGCAAGGGTGAAAGCGCCAGTGCCAACCAGAAACGATGACGCCATAGCGTAAAATCGCGGTTGAACGGACAGACGCGCATGCAAATTGCGCAGTCGGAAGACAGTTTGGCCCAGAACCCAAAGCACCTAGCCGCGTCGGAAGTCCACTTGCGCACACCCTTTATGGCCGAGGGATCCTCCGTTGTCTCCGGCGCTCCGTAAGGGAGCGCTTTGACCGGGCAGGCATCTGCGCATTTGGTGCAAATGCTACAGAAAGCACGTACACCCAAAGGCCTGGGGGGATCATGTGCCAGTGGAAGATTGGTGAATATCTTGGAGAACCGCAATCGCGGACCATATTCAGGTGTTATCACCATCTGGTTGCGGGCATATTCACCCAAGCCCGCCTTGATCGCATAAGGGATCACGAGACCGGTGTCATTCATAGAGGCTGTGGCCTCATAGCCCAGATTACGGATGTAGGCTGCAAGCTGCATCACGATACTGGCCTCATGGGAGTATTCGCGTCCAGTCGCAGCCCCCGCGAGAGCAGACGGATAGGTAGCCACAAGGTCTTCATCCATCTGATGGCCCATCACGATGACGGATGTCATGCCTTCCGGCAGGTCGTTAGGCGCATCAGAGAAGTCGCGAGTGTCAACTCGGGCCGCGTAAAGCCAACGGTCATCCATATCGGTGATGCCACAGAGATCGGCCCCAAAGAATTTCGCAATTCGTTTGACCTCCCTTGCCATCGCGACAGGGTCGTCTATCGGGTGCTGTGTCGGGGCCACAGGTGTGTCATTGTTGATGGGGGCTTGGAAGCCCTCGCGCCTGCCGGTCTCGCCTCCTCTTTCGGAGATCAAGTCTGAAATCAACCAAGCCGCGTTTCTAAGCGCAAAGTCGCGTTGGGTGAAACCATCCCCACGACGCGGAATGGCTTCCATGCGATACGAGGCAAAGAATGCGTCGGTCTGTTTGCTGCGGATACGCTCATCCCAAAAAGCGCGGGTAAATATATCATTACGCTGATTGAAGCGTTCAAAGTCATCCGTGACATCAATGCCTGCGGCGGCATCGTCGGGTCGTTGGGGGTGGTTGGAGGGATAGCCCATTGCGAGACGATGCAGCGTGATAGGTCAGTTGTCAAAGGGGAGCAGATGCAACGCTTACATTTGCCCGTGTTAGTTTCCGGTTATGGTGCTGAGTAGGATTGATCGTGAAGCAAGCAGTTTGGTGGACTGTTTGTTGATCGAACGGGTTGTTTCGAATTTGGTTGCGGGAGCAGGATTTGGCCTTCATCGAACAACCGTCCTTCGAAGAAAAAGAAAGTAGACTACATCTCGAAACACAATCTGAGGCTCCGAGGCAAACCAAGTGCCGAAAGTCTCCCAGCGACCGACCAGCAACTGTTCTTCGCAATAAAGTAATCCAGCGTTCTAATAAATTCGAAACCGCAGGTAAGCTGCAAAAATTGCAAGAGATATAGCTGCAGTCCGTGGGTTCTTTGGCTCAGCTGTCAATTCTCTCGATCTGATTTGGCTCACTAAGTAAAGGGCCACTCGAAACGGACGTCACACTGCTAACTTTGGATCAACGAATTACATGAACCGAGCATCCGGCGTGGTGCACGACTCTGTTCGCAGTGGAACCTAAAAATATGTCCTCAAAACCAGGCTTGTGCGAAGCCAAGACGATGCAATCCGCGTCGCTCTCCTTTGCGAATTCGACAATAGCCCTACCCGCGTGCCCAGAGATGAGCTGAGCCTTCGCGCCTGGAATTTCAGAAGCAGTCTGATGCAGGTTTTCCAGGATTTCATGCCGCGTATTGGCAAGTACTTCGCTGGGAATCTGAAATCCTACGTAAGCCGGAATTGGCTCTTGGACGTGTATCACGGTGAATACAGCGTCCGCATCAGCCAATTGGCGCGCGGCCTCAAACGACGCTTGTGTGTCGTGTTCTTGGTCCAGAGCAACCGGGATCAGGATATTCTTGTACATTTGACCTCCTAATTATTGCCGCGATGACTTCAATTTGGTTCCTCGGCAGCAGGAAACCTACACAGGCTCAGACTTTGAAGATTTCCCCGCGCTCTTTGTAGCGGCTACAACATCATCAACTGTTTTCTCAACAGCTTCAGCTTCGGTTTCAGCGACATAAGATGCACAACGGGACACGGTTTCGAACCATTCCTGCGCGTCAGCAACCAACCGCTCAACCGAATGGCGCTGCCATTCCGCCATGCTCTGAAGAGCTTTCGATGGATCGGACGAGTTCCCGCAAGACACATTGCGTGCAGCTTGTAGAGCAGTCCGGACCGCCTCACGACGTCGTTCGAACCAATGCTGCGCAAAGGCCTCTGTTTCTTCGAGCAATTTTTCTTGCGCGTCCCAAAATTGCTCGATCTGGGCACCGAAGGCCGGATTGCCAGACATGGGTGGCTGCATTTGCTTGAAAACTTCCAATAGTGAGGTCGGGCTATGTGTGTTGGAATTCTTTGTAGGCATCGAAAGTTCCTCCTCATTTCCTGAATGAGTTATTGTGCCACTTGCGGCGCGCCGTCGCCTTAATACAGATCAATATCCCTTATTTTTCGGATATTCGGCCTTAGCTGCGACGGGACACTCGCATTCACTCCGACATCGGTTCCTAGAAGGCAGGGTTGGGGTTAGAGTAGTTTAGACAAGAACTTGACGCTTGGATTTCTATGCACATTGCCGACTTTCTGATTACCCTTGGTGTCCTCTTTCTTGCCGGATTGGCGGCCGACCAAGTAGGTCTGGCCACGCATCTTCCTCGTGTGACAACCCCACTGTTCCTCGGTCTGATCACCGGGAACGCCGGAATGGGGTTGATCCCACTCGACGTTGCAATGTGGTTCGACGAGATTTCCATTGTGGCTTTAACGATGGTCGCGTTTCTTCTTGGAGGTTCTTTAACCCGCGAGAACCTGGTTCGGCATGGCAGAGCCATTCTGACGACTTCGATTTCAATCGTGGTTGCAACCCTTGTTATCGTGTCTGCTGGATTGACTGCAATCGGCGTACCCTTCGGGTTGGCATTGGTGCTGGCGGCAATTGCTACGGCTACGGCTCCGGCCGCCATGACAGACGTGATCAAGCAATCTGGGGTGTCCAACAGCTTCACCGAGACATTAAAGGGCGTCGTCGCAATTGATGACGCTTGGGGTCTGATCGTTTTCAGCATCGCCTTGGTTCTGGCCGGTCATTCGGATGGTTGGGCCACCGTCACGACCACAGCGATGTGGGATTTCGGAGGGGCTATTTTGTTGGGTTCCGCACTAGGCGTGCCATCCGCTTACCTCACAGGTCGCTTGAAGCCGGGAGAGCCAATGCAAGCCGTAGCGGTGGGAATCGTATTTCTGACAGCAGGCCTTTCGTTGTGGCTAGAAGTTTCGTTCCTGGTCGCAGGCATGGTTGCTGGCGCAGTTATTGGGAATCTTGCCCGCCATCACGACCGTGCTTATCATGAGATCGAGCACATTCAGTGGCCGTTCATGATTTTGTTCTTCCTACTGGCTGGCGCCACGCTGGATACTGAAGCCTTCGGCTTGATGTGCTGGGCTGGTGGTCTTTTCCTATTCTTGCGCGCCGTCGCCCGCCTCGTTGGGGGTTATTGCGGAGCGAGACTTGGCGGCCTACCTAGCCGTCAGACCCGCTGGTACGGCCCAGCTTTGTTACCACAGGCCGGTGTCGCGGTAGGAATGGCCCTCGTCGCCGGAGAGCAATTTCCACATTGGGCCGCGTCGATCATGGCCTTTACTCTAGCCAGTGCTGTGGCATTCGAGGTGTTGGGGCCGCCGTTGACTCTCATGTCAATCAGACGAACGGCTGACACAGATGAGCAGATTGGTCAGTAACTATTCAGACTGGATCGATTCAAGAAAGGCGAGCAAATTCGCCAGCGGCAGGCCTACCATCATAGGTTGCCCATTAGGCAGAGCCACCGCGATTTGTTGGTCTGTCTCAAACACCGCGCCAAAGATTGGCATTTCGCCCCCATGGGCGAGCAATTGTGAACGACCGTCAATCTGTTCAGCTATAAGATCTATCGGAAACACACCGCCGTTCTCGCCCGCCAAATTGGTAAGGTCGGGTGTACGAATAGCAAGCATTTCCGTCATTGGTCCGTCTCCGGTCGCTTCGAAACCGTGACACTGCCAACAATACGTCCGATACAAATCACTTCCCTCATCGACGCTGACGTCCTGTGCCAGAGTGGGTCCCGTGGCGAATAGTGCCAGTAAGATCCCGCGAAAAATCTGCATGTGCTCCTCCAATTTGCTGCACACAAGAAGATCTAATTATAAGGCATCCTTAAAAAAGCACTTTGACCTCGCTCATTTTGGACGCTCCTGTACGAGGATTGGCGTTTCAGTCGAATAGCGTTTGGTGTACGCGCCTAATTTATTCCTGCCGGCCTACAACTACGCCACCTCTTCGTTGACCTCACCACCCTTGCGCGCAGACGGTTCTCCTTCCAATATCTTCATATGCCTGAGAATTCGCCAGAAGTGATAAGGCACGCGATGCAACCATTTGAGCGCATCCATCCGAGCCCAAGACTGGTAACAGGTTCCAAAGCGTCACGAATTGCTTTCCACCCTTAATCTGAAACCGTAGAACATGTTTGCTTTGCCTTTAAGTCCGACGACAAACGACAGTTGGGTTGCGTTCAGCCTCGCAGACCCGACGCCGCGAGGTGATTGACATAGATCAAAGCACCAACATGAGTTACATAGTAAAACTCGAATGTTTCAACATATTCTACGTTCACCGTCCTGTCCCCAAGTAAACACAAAGGTGAACGGAATTTTGAAGGAGTGGGAGTTCCACCCACGGGGGCTCGGCAGGAGTGGTGGCGAGCCCCCAGTTAGTTGATTGGCGCCCAATGCTCCCAGACGTTGAGACACAAGGCATTCGGTGCAGCTTTGACCATAGGATTAAGCCGCTGCGCCAATCGGGGAAAAAAGAGGGACGCCACTGACGACGTTCAGAAAGGGCAGTTGGCGGAAATCACTTATGAACTCTGTTGATCCAAACGAACAGAAACTCAGACGGGCCCTTACTACCCCGTTGCTCACGCTTTACGGCCTTGGGGTAACGGTCGGAGCGGGCATCTACGTTTTGGTCGGTGCAACGGCAGACATTGCCGGACAGTTTGCGGCGTTGTCGTTCGTTGTAGCCGCGCTCGTCGTATCACTCACCGCGCTTTCGTATGCAGAACTCGCAACTCGATTTCCTGTCAGCGCAGGTGAAGCAGCCTATGTTGAGGCGGGATTTCGGAAAAACTGGATGGCGGTTTTCGTCGGGCTTGCGGTGGCGGCCTCGGGCGTTATCTCGGCATCTGCCGTCGCAATTGGAGCAGCATCATACCTGCACGCTTTGACCGGTATTGCGATCCCTATTTTGACTGTCAGCGTTGTTTTGATCATGGGTCTTATCGCGCTTTGGGGGATCACGGAGTCAGTCCTTGTTGCGGCCGTCATCACGATCATCGAGATCGCAGGTCTTCTTTTTGTGATTGGCTGGGGCATGTCGATCCAGGATCCGCAGGGATACGGGATCAGTTCGATGCTTCCCCCGCTTGATCTCGACGCGTGGAGAAGTATTTTCGCAGCATCACTTCTCGCTTTCTTTGCGTTTGTTGGTTTCGAGGACATGGCCAATGTCGCTGAAGAAGTTAAAGACCCTGTGCGCACCATCCCAAAAGCGATTTTGCTAACGCTCGTTCTAGCGACCGTGTTGTATTTAGGAACCTCAATGACGGTTCTACTTGTTGTTCCGATAGATGTTCTTTCTACGTCCGCGGCACCCCTCGCGCTTGTGTTTTCAAACGCCCCTGAGGTGATTAAACAGGGCTTTTCCGCGGTCGCGATTGTGGCGACAGTCAATGGAGTACTGATCCAGATGATTATGGCCTCGCGGGTGATCTACGGACTAGCTGACCGTGACCATTTGCCGAAGGTTCTGGCGACAGTCCCTAAAACAACGCAGACACCAGTAGTTGCTACTTTGCTGGTCGTGGCGATAATCGTACTGCTGACTCAAACTATACCGATTGGTACTCTGGCAGAGCGCACGTCTCAGATCGTTCTAGGCGTCTTTGTGCTTGTCAACACTTCGCTGATCCTGCTGAAGAGGCAGCCGGAAGAGGCTGCCAATCATTTCCGCGTTCCTCTTGTGGTACCGATCCTTGGGGTGATCACCAGTGCATTGCTTTTCGGATCTGGATTTCTCTAACTAGACAAAACGACCCAATGGCCTCAACGAGCTGCCATAGCATATGACGACTGACCAAACTTCCATAGGATCAAAACTTTCGGCCTGGTGGCATAGAACGTTTGTGGACCTGGTTCAGCAGCTGCAATGGTCCTATCTGCCGCCATTGATGGTCTATTTTGCGGCCGGCGTGTCCGGCCTGACCTCGGTCGTCGGTGCTTTTTTCCTAAAAGACTACCTCGATTTATCCGCCTCTTTCGTTGCAGGGCTAGCATTTTGGGCTGGTATCCCGTGGATACTCAAAATGCCGCTTGGTCATGTCGTGGACCTGTTTTGGCGCTGGAAGTCCGTGCTAATCTTGTTCGGCGCGTCCTTGATCACGTTGTCTTTGCTCACCATGTATGGGCTCGTGACCGCACCTGCGCAGATGTCCAGTTTCATGCCGCTGGAAGACTGGTATGTTGTTGCCTTGCTCTTGGCGCCTTCGGGCTATGCAATTCAGGACGTTGTTGCCGACGCCATGACGGTTGAGGCGGTGCCAAAGGTTGACCAGAACGGCGCACCATTTTCGCCGGAAGAAACTCGTGCACAGCACACAACGATGCAGACTTTGGGCAGAGTTTCGATCATTTCCGGGTTTGCGGCGGTTGCGGCTGTAAACATCTGGATTTTCTCTGGAACCGAAGAACTGCAAGAATCCGAACGCCTTGCGCTTTATGGCCAAGTATATCTGATAGCTCTGACCATCCCGGTGTTGTCCGTTAGTGGAGTCGTTCTTCACAGCTTTATCCAGCGTCAGCTTATTAGGCGCGGCCACCCGCCACATACGCCGGAGGAAGCCACCGAAGTCAAATGGTCCATATTGCTCGGCGGCCTTGCATTCGTTGTGCTCAGCATCGTGCTGGGAACCGCAGAATTCGAATTCGCGCAAGAGACCGTTTTTGCGGTTTCCCTGACGGTGATCCTTTACCTCATGTCGCGTCTGCTGAAGGAGTTGGAACCAGCCCAAGCCAAAGCCTTGATCGGGACAGCGACAATCATTTTTGTATTTCGTGCCGTTCCTCTGCCGGGACCAGGCCTGACTTGGTTTGAAATCGATGAACTGGGGTTCGATGAGCAATTCCTGGCAATTCTGGCTTTGTTGACTTCGATGCTGGCCCTGCTCGGGTTAATCGTCCTTCGACCATTTATGGCCAACCGCTCGATTGCGCATGTGGTGGTGTTGCTAACGATTGCGGCGGGCGTTCTCGCCCTGCCTAACCTTGCCCTCTACTACGGTGTGCACGAATGGACGGCGGCGCATACCGGCGGGGTTGTCGACGCAAGGTTCATTGCCATTCTTGATACAGCTGTTGAGTCGCCGCTTGGACAGATTGCCATGGTCCCGATGTTGGCTTGGATTGCACGCAATGCCCCTGTTCAGTTGAAAGCGACCTTTTTTGCGGTGATGGCATCATTCACAAACATGGCTTTGTCGGCGAGCAGCCTCAGCACCAAATACCTCAACCAAATATACGTCGTCACACGCGCCGTCACATATCCAGAGACCGGTGAGGTCACGTCCACCGCGGACTACAGTCAACTTGGATACTTGCTGATCTCCGTAGCCGTGATCTCGGTGATCGTTCCTCTGGCCACAGTGTTTTTCGTTCAAAACTCGCGCTTCCGAACGAGTGAATGATCACTGGCTTTCAACCTCTCTCAGCAGAGCTCTGAGATGTGAAACCGGGACGCCGATGTTTGAGCCACCAAACTCGGGCAGGATCGCAGCATTGATCGCAACGACCTCGCCCCGCCGATTCAATGCTGGCCCCCCGCTCCCACCGGTCGTGGTCTCGGCGTCATAAACGATGGCGCTCTCACTTGTCCGTGCAACGATCCCCCGGCTTGCTAGCGGGTGAATCTTGCTTTGAGTAGAAAGCCGGGACGCGATCGACCAAAAATTCAACGTCCCTTCTGCTTCCAGTTCCTCTAAAAAGCCCGGACCAGCCTGCGCGATCAATGCTTTCAAACCCGTTGGATACCCCAACAGATAAAGCTCTTCACCTACGCTCGATGTGGCATCCGCCAACGGAATGCCGAGGTCGTGAACGCGGCTTGGCTCTACCGTCAAAATCGCCAAGTCTGCCGCTTCGCTGAACCGGAACAAACGCGCCTCTATTGGTTCCGTCTGATCAGGCAAATAGGCCAGCAGCCTCAACATTTCTGGCTTGAGACCAGCGTCGTTCAGCGCTTTTTCTCGTTTCCCCGAGGTCCAGGGCAAAGCGACATGGCGGTTGGTGGCCATCAACGGTGCCCCAGCAATCAAAAACCCGGTTCCGGTGAACTGAAATTCTGCGGGTTCGCCGGTCCCGTCCGGTTCGATCCAAGGCTGGCCAAACGGGGTTTTCAGGTTTTCTCCGTTCGGTCCCAAAACGTGCCGCAAAATCTTCCCGCTTTCTATGTGGCGCAGCCCGTAAGCCCCCTGAAGGAAAGCAACAGATCGAGTGGAGGCAGCTATCACCCGCGCGGGTGCCCCCGCCCGTTGTTCCAAAGTTCCAAGACGTTGTTCGGTCGACAAGACCTGGTTCTCAAAGGCATCACGCAACGAATCCAAGTCATCAGGCGTAATTGCATCTTCCCGCGTTTGAGCGAGCATAACCGCAACCGCTTCGATCTTGCGGGACTCCTGTTCGATACTATCCGCCAAGCGCCGGTCGTTTTGGTAAAGTAGGTAACCAAACCCAGCGATCACAAGAAGCGTTGCAAGTACTGTGATCCTGAAAAGTATCGTGGTCTGAGACGCAAGCCGCCGCCCACTATCGCGAAGGGCGCCAGACATCTTTTTGGCGAAGGGTCGACGGCTCGTTCGGGTGTAAGCATATGCGTCACTGAGGATATCTTCGACTGTGTGGTGTGCGGGAAATGAGTGATCGCACAACCTGTATCGAGACATGGGGCCCTTTTCGCCAAACTCGATCATGTCGCCATGCCTAAGAGACGCTGATGAGGCTTTTTGCCCGTTTACCCATACATTGCGCCCTGCTGACGCGGTTATCGTGTGGCCGTTGTCAGCCCACTGTAGTGTGGCGATATCGTTATCATGAGGAGGCAGGTCATCTTTAGGTCGAAAGCTTAGCACCCTGCCATCGTCAACTGAAACGGTTAGAGCTTTATCGAGAAACCAGTTCACGTTTCCGCGCGATGGACCTGTCAGGCTCTCCAGAAAGGCCCGCACCTCACCTTCACCACCATTCCCTGCCGAAGTAATGCTACTCGCTTCTGGTTTTCGCATTACGGCTCCCTATCCAAATGCGTGAGGGCATTCTACCACGTTGCAACACCAAACCCATGGCCCGGTGCGAATGTAAAAAAAACGCATTTATACAAACACTTGCAATGTCTGCCCGGATTCAGCCCAAAAACAACTATCAGGCCGCAACTCGAAGAAGGCCTATCAATGATCGACCCTCTGCTTTGGCATTTCAAGCACCGTATCGGGCCAACAGACCGTCTATTTCGACGATACCTTGATCTTACGGCTTGGATCCTGAGGCTCAGTCTTCGGCATTTCGATATGCAAAACGCCTTTGTTGAATGTTGCTGAAATCTTGTCGATTTCCACAGTGTCTGGCAGCGACATTGCTCTGGAAAAGCTGCCATAGCTTCTTTCGCTGTCACGCAGATCGCCCGTCTCATCATGCGCAATCTTCTTCTGACCGCGCAGGATTAGCCTGCGATCCTTGATCTCAATTTCCACATCATCCTCTTCGAGCCCTGGCAATTCAGCCGTCAGGACAATCGCAGAATCCGTTTCTTGGACATCGATTGCCGGTGAAATCGCACCTGTCATGTCAAGAGACGGAAAACCCGCGCGTTGCGCAGCCGTTTCCATTGGTAGGAAAGGTGATCCTCCCCCCAAAAAACGCGACATCAGGGTTTCCATTTCACGCCGAAAGTTGTCGGAGAGCGGATGCGTTCCAGTGGAAAGTTGCGGGGACTTTTTGTCTTCTAGCATTTTATGAGCCTCCTCCTTTGGTCTGATTTCGCACGCGCAACATTATGACAGAAAACGCGGTCAAGGACCTTGATCTTGCGCAAACATGCAACCTCATCTTTCGCCAGATCACTCGCACCGGTTAATCGACCTAAAGAGAGACCCGTCTGCAATCCGAGCGGGTCAAAGCTGCGCGCAAACTGAATGGGTTTTATGACGCGATTGCAGAAGGCATTCGCACCCCAGGTCTTCAGGCCAGGCTTGAAGATCTCGAAGCGCAGATCGCCGATCTGGACGCAAAACTCTCCGAACCCGCACCGCCCCCGGTGCGCCTTCACCCTAACCTGTCGGAACTCTATCGCTCCAAGGTCGCAGATCTGGCGCAGGCTCTATCGGATCCGTCGATCCGTACAGGGGCCTTGGAGATTATCCGGGGCTTGATCGAACGTGTTACGGTCCAACATGAACGGGATGGCGTGCAGATCGAACTGGAGGGTGCCCTGGCAGCAATGATTGGGTTGGCCCAGAATGAACAAAGCCGCCCTGAGGCGGCTTGTTCGAGACTCTGTTCGACCCAAGTGGTTGCGGGAGCAGGATTTGAACCTGCGACCTTCAGGTTATGAGCCTGACGAGCTACCGGGCTGCTCCATCCCGCGACACTTAGCGTTGG
>NZ_JBQGAQ010000009.1:0-181459 GCF_056542905.1 Ruegeria sp. AA3
CCTTCGATAAACTGCCCCATGGAATGCCTCCACATCCAATGCCGAAAGCATACCATCTCTCCGGCAACAGCGGGAGTTTTCACACAGCCTCCGGACAAAGCTGACCTACGTACAGTTTTGGTGCATGGCTGCTCTCAGAGACTTCATTGAAAACACTTTTTTGCTAACACAGAAAAAAATGACGCCAGATGCCCATTTCGCCCGGCGCCCAAGCCAAATTATCAGTCGGAAATATTCTCCACATCTCCAAGCATCCAGCCAGTTTCCATCCAGCCCGGCGTCGGGCTGTAAAGACGGAAGAGCAGGAAGTAGCTTTCTGTCGTCGGGATCCAGTTGCTTTCTTTGCCCTCCGGCGCTTCGGGGCCGAAATAGATGTCATAAGAACCATCATCATTGACCTGCATCGTGTCTTCATTTCGCGACGACAAACCGACAGGATCAACATTGCGGATAAAGCTCTTCGTCTCCATTGAGTAAACAATGACTGACCACAGGTTGTCCGCAGGCGTATCCGCAGGAACGTTCAGCTTGTAGGTCTTGTTATGGTCGTACATCTCGCCGTCGCTGTCGCGCAGACCCGTAAGGTAGAAGGTTCCGCCACCCAGTTGTTTGGGCAGGTATGTGATCCAGAAATAGGTACCACCAGCCCGGTCATCGACCAAAACCTCGGTGTCTGTCTCATACGGGAAACCTGCCTGTGGTTGCCCTTCTGCAAAATCCCAGACCAACCACTGGTTCTTGAGCGAGCCATCCTCGTTCTTCCACAACGGGATAGTTGCAAGGCCAGGCTCGACAAAATACCGCTGCATAGAGGCATAGGCCAGAACCAAACCTTCGTTCATCGCCTTCATCTGACGCTCCGTCGGCTCGAACGGCTTGCCCTTTTCGATGCCCAGATCCTTCAGGAAATTGATCATGATCTTGTCCTGCGGACGGATCGGGTTGTTCTGAACATAGTCGTTCAGATCCTGAAAGTAGGTCTCGTTGTAATAGGGCAGTGAGTCATAAGGCACTTCAGATGCCTCGTGATAAGTAGTCGGAGGCGGGTTGTCGGCCTCGGACAGGTAGTAGATTTTGATGGTCTGGGCATATTCCGCCGCATCAAGATCCGTGGCCCCGTTGTAAAGGCGTGGACGAAAGGAGAAGCCGGATTCAAAGGTGTCCGTCTCAAACGGGAAGTAGCCAGCAGCTTCCAGCTCTTCCAAGGACTTCTCGTTATATCCCGGGGGCAGCAGCAAGTATTTGCCGCCCTTACCCTTGTCGAACCCATCTGGCCCAACATCAGCAATAGGCTGATCCCATGCATTTACGATAGACCCGAAATAGTCGACCTTGTCGTTGGCTGCAGGAACCTCGATCACCAGCGGACCGGGCGCGGACGTCATTGAAGCCCATGAATAGGCCGTCACGTCGTTGGCGGTTAAGAAACCATGTCTGGAATCAAATGGTTTGTTCAAATAGACAACATCATTGTAATCGCCGCCGAGGTCGCGCCTGATCCCTTTCAGGAAGTCAATCATACCCGCCGCTGGCATTCCCCAAAGGGCAGTCTGCGTCGCACGCTGAACCATGATCTGATATTCGATATCTTCGACCTGTGCAGATCTCGCAAGAATATCACCTGTATCATCAAATGTCTGTTGAGCGTTGACACTCGGGACCACGGCGCCAGAGCCCAGTAGACCGGCAAGGGCCGCAGAACGTACAAAGGTTTTTATTGGCTTGAACACGGTTGTGTCTCCTCAGATTAGGGGGCGCAGAACCCCAAAAGAATTGGGTATCACCGGCATTCCTTTCCGATAGGGATTGCCAGGTGGATTCTCATATTGTCGAATTAGTTTTCGAACACCTCGAGCAAAATCTTACCACCAGCCCCCGTCGGGGCCTTGATCCCCAGATATGCAGCAATGGTAGGGGCAAGATCGACGGTTTCGACGCGGCGAACCACACGCTGAGCTTCGATGTTTGGGCCAGAAACGATGATGGGCACATAAGAGTCATACGGCCAGGGCGCACCGTGCGAGCCGGCGACAATCAGTCCATCCAGATCGGCAACGAACCAGTGCGGTTCAAAAACGATATAGATATCGCCGGACCGATCAGGGTGGAAATTCGCCTCGACCGCCCGGTTTACAAGTGTATCGCCGACCAGTCCGTTGCGCAGTTCGGTTGCGCCGACAGCAAAGGCAATCCCTCGGATCTTTACCAGCTCTTCGGCAACAGCACGCTCAACTTCCAGCTCATTCAACCCGCGCTCTCTGATCAGTTCCTTGTTCAGGTACAGATAAGGCTGTGAGAAGTTTGCGATCAGTTCCTTGGAAACACCAAATTGTTCCTTCAGCCGGTTAAAGCCCGGTTCTCTATCAATTGCGTTAAAATCGAAATACTCCGCTTCAATCCCGATTTCGGCCAAGGAACCCGGAGTTTCCGACGCGCCGTGATCCGCAGACAAAACGATCAGCACATTATCCAGACCAATCGTCTCATCAACATAGGTCAGGAAAGCGCCCAGTTCCTTGTCGAGATGTTTCAGATTGTCCTCGGATTCAAGGCTGGAGGGGCCAAAGATATGGCCCACGTAATCCGTCGAAGACAGGCTGACTGCCAGATAGTCGGGCACATCATCCTGACCGATGTCTTCCGCTTCGATCAGGGCCTTGGCAAAGTCCAACGTCAGCGCGTCCCCCGCTGGGCTGATTGTCAGCAATGTTGTGTAATAATCTCCGTCAGCCGGTCCAAACGAATGGGGGAAAACACGGCCGAACTCGCCCATGATGGTTTCCCATTCCTGATTGTCCCGGTTCGCAAAGAGATAGTTTTCTTCTGGCAACAGCAGGTTCCAGTCGCGGAACTCATAAGAGCGGACCTTCCCGGAATCGTTCCACTCTTCGACCCAATCAGGATAATCTTCCCGGTAGTAGGTGGAGGTTACAAAGCCATAGTCAGATTTCGAAAACCAATAGGCCTGCCCCGCATGCCCTGCCATCGAAATCGCGCCGCGGTCCTTGACCGACACACCAAAGATCTTGGCCTCTGGCCCGTAATGCAGCGCGATTTCGTCGCTGATGGTCGAGGTAATAATCGAGCGCGGCGACCGGCCATCGGTGGTGGCTGCACGTTGCGTCGGGTCGATCTCGCTGTCCTTGTCAACGCCACTGGCACCAACAAGCGGGTAATCGGCATCCTGCACGTTATAGAATTGCTGCCCGGTCACCCGATCAAACCAAAGATTGGCCACCATACCATGCACCGAGGGGTCCGCCCCGGTTGCGAGTGTCGTGTGGCCGACGATGGTTTCCGTGTTCGCGTGGCGATGATGGGCATCTGCATAGTGAACGCCCTCGTTAATCAGCCGAAAGAAGCCATCTTCGCCCATACCCTTGCTGTAGCGTTGAATCAGATCACCGCGAAGCTGGTCAACCGTAAGCTGAAGTATGAGCTTGGGCGCCTCCTGTGCAAGAGCAGGTGCCGTAATGGTCATCGAAAGAGTTATTAACCAGAACCGCAACATGACTTTTCCTCCTGATGGTTCACGCGCGCTACGTTGCGCAGTTAAAGTTCGCCCACCTTGTAGTTGATAGCGCATTCATGCTGAATGCGAGTGTCATTTCACGACAGGTTTCGCAGGAGCTCGATTTGTCACTGCCGCCCATGATCGCCGCCAAAGCTCTTGGCCCCATGCCAGACTTTGTTCTGGAGCAATTTGGCGCGCGCACTCTTGGAAAGGCCCTTGCTGCCTCTGCCCTTACCCAAGAGTTAATTGATCACAAGAAGGGCTATCTGCCGGAAATGTCCTTCGCGAACTTTGTTGCCAGGATCTGTCAGGAAGTTGGCGGCAAGAATGTTGGTCTGATGTGGGCACCCAACCTAACCGTTCGGGACTATGGCTTATGGGGCGAATACGTCCTCTCGGCACCGACTTTAGGACAAGCATTACAACGGGCAGGTTCGATAATGCCGCTGCACTCTTCTGCCGACCGAACCACACTTCGGTATAATGGAAACCTTGCTTGCTATGGGTACAGGTTTGGTCTGCGCCAGCATCACGTGTATCCAGAGATTGCTTATTCAGCACTTGGTTCCATGCTCAGCATCTTTCGCCACTATCTTGGGCGTAAGTGGACTCCGAGTGCAATCAAATGCGATTTTCCGAAACCGAGAGTTGCCGATGATGCAGAAATCACATTCGGCTGCCAGGTGAGCTGGAACACAGGACGTCTGGAAATCTGCTTCCCAAAAGTTGACATGGCGACATCTTCAGGGCCGTGTCCGGGGAAACCGATCACAGTTTACGATCTACATCGCGAAATCGCACCAATTGCGCCTAAAAGCTACGCGGACGTTGTCATTGCCGTTTTGAGGCAGCATCTCGATTCCCAAAAAGTGTCGCTGGACCGCACGGCACTGGCGCTCGACATAGGACCTCGCACTCTACAACGCCGGCTGCTTGCCGAGGGGGAGAGCTTTCGGTCGGTGGTGAACCGAGCCAAAGTTGACCGAGCGAAAGAAATACTGGCTACCAAACAGTTCACCGTTCAAGAAGCCGCCTTTGAGCTCGGGTACGAAAACCCTCAGAATTTTTCCCGTGCTTTCAAAAATCAAACCGGCATCACGCCGAGTCAGTATTCGAGGGTCAAGGGAAACTGAGCCAGCTTAGAGAAGAAAAATCTGTTCATTTCTTCTCAGCTATAAAGCGCAAAAGGATGTTCGCGGGTCGTTTCATCAGCTCTATCTAACCACTGCCAGACATGCTGCCCGAAGCCGGCTATTCAGCAATTCCTGCCATTTGTGCAAATTGCAGCATCTGTCGTACTAGGCTCTTTCGAGCTCTTCGCTGCATTCTACATGAAGTTCCGGTTTATCCGCATACGCACCCAGCAAAGAAATCGCAGACGTGTGGTGAATTGCTGCAGAACGAATCTAAGATTCCCACTGCAGACCCTCGAACCACGCCAACATTTGCAGTTAGATCAAAGCGAATGTCCGGCGCTGCGGTGGCTATCTCTCGCGTCTAGCTCTCGGTCAACCGCTTCTCGGCGTCTTTCGCTAGTTTCCAGCTGGTCTCTAACCCCGCCTGCAGCGTCGCGTAATTCTGCTCCTCGCGCAGCAAGTCGGCCAATGTGGTGACGGACGTGAGATGTGATTTCATCAATAGCGCCACGCAATGCGCCAAGCCATTCACCTTGCTTTCGATCCTGCTGGTCGAGCGCTTCTCCAAGGCGTGCAATTCCTTGGCTGAACTCTCGCAGGCCGTCACCAACCGCTCGACGGATGCGAGCAATTCGCGTTCCAATGCTGTCAGGGTCTGTGTCATCTAGGGTTCCTTGATCTCGATACAGATGACCGGCGTCCCGGCCATGGTGCAGGTCTTCAATTCGGTCCGGTCGGGGTCCAGCGTCACCCATGTCTGCCCAGCCTGTTCGATCCGTGTCAGGCCAAGCCTCGTCATCTCCGAGCGCGTGATCAAACCCGTCCAAAACCAACTCGCGATCAGCACTGTCGCGATCCAGGATGAGACCATCACCACGATCACCCAGGGTGAGATCGTCAACCAGCGCCTGATCGTCTCGCTCCGCCTCTCCAACTCGCTCCTGCTGTCGCTCAGAAAGAACCTGATATCGGTCTCGATTGTATGCAGCGCGCTGGTCGCAATGCTGCTGAAATCGCTCCTGAAGCTCTCCAGTTGAGATGCCATCAAGGCGGCGTGGTCGCTGCGTACTGTCTCCAGGTCCGCGTTCAATTTCTCGGCGAGGCGGTTCGGCTTGCCAGTCGTCATGGAAAATCTCTCCTTTCAAACGCCAGCGCTCGCCGGTGTCAGGGTCTTTGGCGGTGATGTAATTCTTGCTGGCACGGGGGATATCAAAGCCTGCATCGGCCAAAGCATCGATCATGCTGGCGCGGTCGGTGATGGTGCCGACGCTGATCTGATCGAGGATCCAATCGTGCAGCGCTTCGCGACCTTGCGCGCGCGTCGGCGCTTCAATCGTCGCCCTCACTTCGCGAGTGCGATCTGGCTCCAAAGGGTCTGCCCAACCGTGCGTCTTGTTCATCAAATCACGCAGGCTGGAAAAGGCGTTTTCATGGCCTGGCGGTGCGATGTTCAACGCCTTGCCCGTGCTCAGCTCAAGGCGTGGCGTGCAGAAGTGCAGCTCGACATTGCCTTCATGCGAGTGGCGCACCCAGAGACAATCGTATTGATCCCTGTCCAGCCCAGCAAAGGCCAGAGCCTCAAATAGCTCAATGGCCTCTTGCTGGGCGGCGGGACTGGGATCGTCGCTGTCGGCAAAGCTGATCACACCTGCCGTGTAGCTCCATTTGTTGGAGCTCGCATCGATAAGGTCGCGGGTTTGGTCGGGGTTACCGTGCAGCACCTCAGGCAACGGGTCGCGGATCTTGGTTTGCGGTTTACTGGTGTCGTCGCGGATGAGGTGGCGGTTCTCGTCATAGGCAAGAACTTCACGCGCTGTCAGGTAGTCGACGGGTGCGGCTCCGCCGCCTGTGCCGGTGGAAAAGAACGAGATGATCATTCGCCACCGCCCGTGTGTGCCGCCACGATCTGCGCCATCTGCCGTTCGATGGCCACTAGCTGCACCGCGACCTTGAGCGCGTCGATCTGGCTCGCGCGGCCGGATTTGACCGCGCCGTTGATCCAGCGGGAGAGCTGATTGAGGTTGCCGCCGACGCGGGCAATCGCAAAAGTCAGCTTCGGGTCAACTCGCGGGACGGGCTTGCGCCGACGTGCCTCGGTTAGCCCCAAGGCCTCACGCATCAGCGTGGCATTGGGCAGGCCAGCCGCGCGCGCCTTGGCCACAAGCGCTGCCTTTTCCGACGGTGTGCATCGAAAGATCACGCTCTCGGAAAGGCCCTCTTTGACGCCGCTTGCGTGCGTCTGGTTGGGGTTTGAAGGGGAGGCTTGCCGCCCCTCACAAGACCCGCCGATGTAATCGGTGGGTAACCTTGCTCTCTGCTCTTTGTGGGGGTCTGTCGCACTCATGCTCTGAGCCCCGCCGCTTCGATTTCAGCTGAGCTGACTAGGTTCGCGGCTAGCAAAGCGGTCACTTGGCCGGGTGTTATGTGGCGGCAAAGGGGATGCTTGTCCGTGACCCAGTCGGCCAAACCTTTCAGCAATTCCACCTCTTTGGCTTTGCCCGCTTCTCGCGCCTCCTCAACCTCCTGAAGGTATTTCAACCAACGGCCAGAGGAGAACCAATTGTCGGAGAAGCACACCTTGGAGCGGGTGAAGCCTTCGCTCTCGGTCGCATAGGTCCGCACGGCGTCCTCGAGGTCTTTGGCGTCCACTCCGTCGGCCAGCGCTTGGCGGATCTGCGAGTTACAAACCGCTTTGCCGCGAACGCGATCCTCGGGATAGGCGGACAAAATCTTTTCTGAAACCTCATCCTCCACCGCTACCTTCGCGTGCGAAGGATTTGGTTTTTGATATGGTTTATATCTGTTCTTATAGGATTTGCCCTCTGGGGCAGATGGCTTGCCCTCAGGGGCAAATGCATCATTTTCCCTTTCGGTCGGATCGATTTGCCCATTTGGGCAAATGGAGTTGCCCAGGGCATACCAACAGGTCCGGTCATAGCGATCATCGCTGAAATTGCCCTTGATGATCAGCTCTGCACTGACCAGCTTTTCGAGCGCTGTTCGGATCTGCTTTTCGCTCAGATAGGGGAACAACTCACTAAAGGCCGAGATCGAATTGTAAGTCCAATACCGCCCGTCTCGATGGTTGCGGCGATTGGCTTGGTTCTTCTCGATCCAGAAGGTGATGTTCTGGAAAATCACCGCCGCGTTCAGGCCAACACGTCCCGCGATTTCGGGATCAAAGCTATGGCGGCTCATGATTGGCCCCCGAAATACGCACAAACGTGCGAATTTTGTACAGGTTTTGTACGAGAAATCGGTCGTTTCAGTCGATTACGGCCCGAAAGCTGACGGGACTTTTTGCAGTCTTCCGCACAACGTCCTGTAAATAAGCCATATTTTTCAGGTGGTTTTGGCGACCCCGGCAGGATTCGAACCTGCAACCTGCCCCTTAGGAGGGGGCTGCTCTATCCAGTTGAGCCACGGGGCCGCGTTTCGCTTTCTGTAACCGGGTTTATTCGGATTGTCATCGACTTTGCACAACAGTTGAATAGATCACCCTGTTCACGCTACCATCGCGGAAACAAACAATGCAGGTATCCCCGGTGACAATAGAAACAAAACGCCCGCTTACCCTTCGTGATGTTTCGGAAGCGTCCGGAGTGTCGGAGATGACAGTCAGCCGGGTGCTACGCAATCGCGGAGATGTATCGGACGCCACCCGTACCCGCGTTCTGGCTGCTGCAAAGGAATTGGGATATGTGCCCAACAAGATTGCCGGTGCCTTGGCATCAAGCCGGGTGAACCTTGTGGCAGTGATCATTCCATCGCTGTCGAACATGGTTTTCCCCGAGGTTCTGACAGGCATCAATCAGGTACTGGAAGATACTGAACTTCAGCCGGTGGTCGGTGTCACGGACTATCTGCCTGAAAAGGAAGAAAAGGTTCTGTACGAGATGCTCTCGTGGCGGCCATCGGGCGTGATCATCGCCGGTCTGGAACATACCGAGGCGGCCCGCGCCATGCTGGATTCGGCGGGCATTCCGGTGGTCGAGATCATGGATACCGATGGCAAGCCGGTCGATGCCATGGTGGGCATTTCCCACCGCCGCGCCGGGCGCGAGATGGCCCAGGCTATTCTGAAGGCGGGTTATGAACATATCGGCTTTATGGGCACCAAGATGCCGTTGGACCATCGGGCCCGCAAACGGTTCGAAGGCTTTACCGAGGTGCTGGGCAAGCACGGGATCGAGATCGAAGATCGCGAGTTTTATTCGGGCGGCTCAGCGCTGGCCAAGGGCCGAGAGATGACGCATGCCATGCTGGAACGTTCGCCTGAGTTAGATTTTCTTTATTATTCCAACGATATGATTGGCGCGGGTGGGCTGCTTTATTTGCTGGATCAGGGGATAGACGTGCCGGGTCAGATTGGCCTCGCCGGGTTCAACAACGTCGAGCTGTTACAAGGATTACCGCGTAAGCTGGCGACGATGGATGCCTGCCGAACCGAGATCGGGCGCACCGCTGCAGAAATCATCGCGGCAAAGCTGGCCGATCCAGAGTCAGAGGTTGATACCCGTGTCACCTTGACCCCTAAGATCAGCTTTGGTGACACGCTAAAACGACGCTAGGATCCCATGACCCTGCAACGCCTGAACAACCGCCAAGCGCGGACAATGTTCATGGATCGCCACGCGTTGCTGGAGCAACCGGCAGGCGGTTCTAAAGGTGAGGATCTGTTGCGATTGATCCACCGCCTGGGTTTTGTGCAGCTCGACAGCATCAACACGGTCGCACGCGCCCATGATATGATCCTGTATGCGCGGCGACCAAGCTATCGCCCGCGCAATCTCAAGCGACTTTACGAGCGTGATCGGGCGCTGTTCGAACACTGGACCCATGACGCTGCCGTTATCCCGATGGATTTCTATCGCCATTGGCACCTGCGGTTCCTTCGCGATGCCGACATGCTGAAAGCCCGATGGAAGAACTGGCGACGTGATGGCTTTGAACAGAGATTCGAATCTGTTCTTCAGCACATTCGCGATCATGGTCCCGTCGGATCATCTGATGTGGGCAAGGATGAAAAAAAGGGGTCTGGCGGTTGGTGGGATTGGCATCCGTCAAAAACAGCGCTGGAATACCTTTGGCGATCCGGGGCGCTGACTGTAATCGGTCGTGAGGGGTTTCAGAAACGCTATGATCTGACGGAGCGGGTTATCGACACCCAACTTTGCCCCGGCAGCATAGCGTGCGACGTAGATGCAACCGTGGATTGGCTTTGTAACGCGGCACTCGACCGGCTGGGCTTTGCCACGTCAGGAGAGCTGGCTGCATTTTGGGATACCGTCAGCGCCGGCGAGGCAAAGGCGTGGTGTGATCAGGCTCTGACAAAGGGAATAATCGCAGAAGTATTCGTAGAGTGTGCGGATGGGAATGACCGCAAAGTCTTTGCACGGCCCGAAATATCCGAACAGGTGGCAGCGCTGCCAGAAGCGCCCGGTCGGATCAGGGTTCTTAGTCCTTTTGATCCCATGTTGCGCGATCGTAAACGCGCGGAACGCCTATTTGGGTTTCATTATCGCATCGAAGTGTTCGTCCCCGAGCCCAAGCGCATTTACGGATACTACGTCTTCCCCTTGATGGAGGGGAACCGCATGATCGGCCGTATCGACATGAAGGCACACCGTAGTCAAGGCAATCTGCATGTTCGGGCAATGTGGCCCGAGCAATCCGTCCGCTGGTCCGATGCAAGAACCCGACGGCTGGAAGCAGAACTTGACCGGGTTCGACGATTCGCTGATCTAGACACCATAGAATTCGCTAGAAACTGGCTGAAAGACCCTAAATAGAGCCTGTATTACCTCAAGAACCCATGTTCTTCGACAAGCTCCATCAGATCTCTGATCGACTCATTCTCGGTTCGCCCAGATGTATCCAGCTGAGCGTTCGCACGCCCGTACAATGCCTCGCGACTCGCGAGTATGCACTTGAGCTGCTCCATTGCTTTTGGATTTCCTGCCATGGGACGTTCGTCGCCTTGCGCGCGCACCCTTTCCATATGCTCGGTGGGTGTCGCCCGTAGCCAGACGGTGTGAAACCGGCTCAGCAATGTCGTATAGGTCGAAGGCTCTGAAACGATCCCACCAGCGACAGCAAGAACCATTCGATCATCGGCGGCAATGACTCGGTCCAACGCTTGCGCTTCGAGGTTGCGATATCCCTCTTGCCCGTAGAAGGCCATGACTTCAGCCAGTGGCATCCCCGACATTTCTTCAATCTGAGCCGTCAGTTCCACAAAGGGCAGCTTGAGTGCAGCGCCAAGCAAAGCACCCAGCGTCGATTTCCCCGCGCCACGTAAACCGATCAGACAAACCCGCTGTTCCCGGGTATTCTCAGCAGGATCGGGACGCAGTGCCCTCATGACGTTGTCTTTGATGTCATCGCTGGCCTGCCGGAACAGTTCGAGCATCTGCAAACCATCCGAATCCCAGGGATCTTCTTCGCCGATCAGCCATTCGGCCTTGTAATCCAGCGCCTGCGCAATCCGATGCAATACTCCGATCGAGATATTACCCTCACCAGCTTCGAGTTGTGCCAGATACCGGGGCGAAACACCCGAGCTTTCCGACAAAACCCGGCGCGGAATGCCGCGCATTTGCCTGGCCTTCCGCACACGCGCTCCAACGCGCTCGCTCAAATCCTGCGTGGCGAATTCTTTAGGCTGTGCCGGATTTTGCGGCTTGGGCCCATCCATCTTTGTCAGACCGTTTGTTCCAAGTGACCCTAAAGCTACGACGCTAGAACGACGCGGGCAATCGATATTGTACAAGCTCAGGAACCGATGCAGGAATTGCTGCCCAAAAATAAATAAAAGTCCATTGTTTAGAGTCTATTCAGCTTGAGTAATTAGCTTTTTAAGTCGTGTAGTTCGCTCAAAAGATTCAGCAGTGTTTCGTGTTGCTCAGCCCCCATCAATTCGCGCGTTTGTGCCGCCAACCGCAACATTTCCGGCAAGTTGGCGTGAATGATCTGCATTCCTTCTTTGGTGATTTCGACGATCTGGCGACGACGATCTTTTTCGACAGCCTGCCGTTTGATCAACTTTTTATCTTCCAGCTTTTTCAGAATCCGAGTCAGGCTGGGAAGCAACAAACAAGCGCGTTCTGAGATCTGCGTGGGTTCTTGCGGACCTTCTTCTTGCAAGACGCGCAGAACGCGCCATTGTTGTTCAGTTACCCCAGCGTCAGCTAAAACACCACGTATCGGCCCCATCACCCTTTCACGCGCACGCAACAAGGCAATCGGCAGTGATCGAGACGTCAACGGCAAACTATTCGTCATGGTTAATTTTGACGCGACTCCCTTTGTTTCGCAATAGGTTGCTAAGTTCACGCAAACTTGCAGGGCTGGATTTTAATTAACTTGTTCATTAATAGTGAGTCGAAGTGATTATTCAGCAGGCAGATCAGATTGGCCGCAAGGAGACCGCAATGAATTGGGACGAATTTTCCGTATGGGGCAAAAAAATCGCTGATTGGACACAAGACTATCACCTGACCGTTGGCGACAAACCCGTACGTGCAAGGACTGAGCCTGGCGATATTCTGAACGCCCTACCCGCCCATCCGCCCGAGCATGGTGAAGCAATCGAGAGTATTTTTCGCGATTTTGAACAGATCGTGATGCCTGGTATCACCCATTGGCAGCACCCCCGATTCTTCGCCTATTTCAACTCGAACGCGTCTGCGCCGTCGGTGCTTGCTGAATTCCTGGCCAGTGCCATCGCGCCGCAATGTATGCTGTGGCAGACCTCTCCAGCCGCGACCGAGATGGAAACGCGGATGATGGATTGGCTGAGCGAGGCACTGGACCTGCCTGAAGGATTTGCCGGGGTCATACAGGATTCCGCCTCTTCGGCGACGCTGGCAGCTGTGTTGACCATGCGCGAAAAGGCAATGAACTGGCAAGGAAACAGCCAGGGTCTTTTTGGCCAAAAACCACTGCGTGTTTATTGCTCGTCCGAAGTACATACCTCAATCGACCGCGCCATTTGGGTTTCGGGGATCGGACAAGACAATCTTGTGCGCATTCCTGTTCAAGGTGATTGGCGTGGGATGGATCCAAACGCGCTTGAAGCAGCGATTCAGGCTGATTTAGACTCTGGTTTACAGCCGGCTGGTGTGATCCTTTGCGTTGGTGGAACAGGAACCGGGGCGACTGATCCGGTGGATCGCTGCCTTGAGATTGCGCGTAAATACGGGCTCTATTCGCACGTCGACGCTGCCTGGGCCGGCTCTGCTATGATCTGTCCCGAATATCGCAAATACTGGCCGGGCATCGAACAAGCTGACAGCATCGTCTTCAATCCGCATAAATGGCTAGGTGTCCAGTTCGATTGCTGCGCACATTTCTTGAAGAACCCCGATGATTTGGTCCGCACGTTAGCGATCAGCCCAGAGTACCTAAAAACCCATGGGAAAGACGGAATCATCAACTACTCGGAATGGTCGGTACCACTGGGCCGTCGGTTCAGGGCATTAAAGCTGTGGTTTGTCATCCGAACCTACGGGCTAGAGGGGCTGCGTGAACGGCTGCGCAATCATGTCAACTGGTCGGTCGCGCTGCATGATCGACTGGCAGCTGAGCCGGACTTTCGGATCGTCACACCGCCAATGTGGTCGCTGTGGACCTTCCGATATGAGCCGCAGGGCGCCATCGACCTGGACGACCTGAACTTGCGGCTGGTGAATGCGATTAATGATGACGGGCGGATTTATCTGACCCAGACCCGCGTTGACGGTGATTTGGTCATCCGCTTTCAGGCTGGGCAGTTCGAAACCACCGAGAGCGATGTTTTGATGGCATATGACGTGATTACAGAAATCGCGCGCAGCCTTTAGGCCCGCATCACAGCTGCGGCCTGCGCGTAGCCGCCTGAGGCACCGTCAACAAAGTGCACATGGTCATCGCTCATTGCAGAGGGCACAAAGCAGGTCATCATAGCCTCTTGCTGAGCATGCAGGCCGTATCGGATCTTTCCGCGCGCCTGGGCGTCTTCCAGCATCCGGGTGATCTGCTCCAACGTGGATGGGTCGCAATCCAATGTCATTTTCAATCCGTCATCGAACTTGCGAAAATCCGCGTTGCGGCTGACCATTTCTTTATAGTGATTGGGTTCGAACTGCCCCAATCTTACACCAGTTTTGAACAACAAGCCGATCAGCATGTTCCCGATCAGCAGCCGTATCTTCTGAACCAGCAGATTGCGCCCAGCGCGTGAGACATGGGCATCGATATCAACACCTGGTGGAGGAAAGCTCATCGGCGGTCCCTTTTGGGGAACCGGATGACCGGCCCGGTCCAACCCTTCGGCGATCGATAAAACGGATTGGCTCAAAGCCGCGAAATCGGCCTCGCTAGACTCTAATGTTGGCTGAATTACCAGAGATACGATCTGGCCGTGGCGGGCCGGACTGTTGGACCAGCGGCAAGACAGGCCCGTCAGGTCAGGCTGCGCGTCAGGCCCAGCCGAAGGAATGGTGAGGTTTCCGGATTTCATCTGCGCCTCGGCCCAGGCCAATCCGCCGCCTGTAAACATCGCATAGTCAACACCAGTAGAGGGCGCATAGCGGGCGACACGCAGATCACGCCCAGCTGCTCGGATGTCAGCCACCGAAACCAGCCCTGCGCGCAAAGTGATGGCAAATTCTGTTTCGGCCCAACTCTGCAAAGCCGCCAACGTTTCGCGCGCGATCTCGGCATCTTCGCCCGGCACTGCAAAGCCGGCCCCATCGCCGCCAAAGACATAGGGAAATACGCGACTACCCAGCGCGTTGATCATGCCTGAAATAACCGCAGCACCAACCATGTTAACGGTTTTGTAACGGCCACGCTCGATCTCTCCGGTCGAGTCCACGATATCCGCGACTCCCAAAACCCACGTATCAGGCAAAGGTGTAAACTGCACCGGATCGCTCAGTCGCAGGAAGCTGTCTGAAATAGGGACTGAGTCATAAAATAAAGAGTCTGAAGGGGGCATAACACTCTCTGAAATTCCCAAAACTGCTTTCAAGATAGCCCAAATGTGAAGGATGTCTGCCCCTTTAGCGCTACCCCGAGCGCTTGTGCAAGCCTGCACAACGTGCAAAGCATCTCGGCAGGGTATACGGGCAAAAGAGGCAGCAGATGCAGGCAGGCTTGATAGTTTTATGTCTGGCTTATGTCCTCAGCCAGTTTTTTCGCGCATTCCTGGCCGTGCTGACTACCGATCTGGGGAGAGACATCGGGGCCACGCCCGAAGACCTGGCATTTGCGTCGGGGCTTTGGTTTCTGGTTTTTGCCGCAATGCAAATCCCGGTGGGCTGGGCTCTGGATCGTGTCGGCCCAAGGCGCAGCTCTGCGATGCTGTTGCTGATTGGCGGCGCAGGCGGGGCTGGCCTGTTCGCCATTGCAACCACTCCGTTTCATGTTGCGCTGGCCATGGCGCTGATCGGGGTTGGCTGTTCCCCTGTCCTGATGGCGTCCTATTATATCTTTGCCAGAGAATTTCCACCTGCCAAATTCGCCACGCTCGCCGCAGTAATGCTGGGCGTTGGGTCAGTCGGCAATCTGGTGGCCTCTTACCCAACGGCTCTGGCGGTTGAGCTTATGGGGTGGCGGGCGACATTGGGTGGTTTAGCGATCATTTCGGGCGTGGTGGCTGCAGGGATCTGGCTGACGGTGCATGATCCCAATAAGGTCGAGACCGAACACAAAGGATCGGTTCTGGACCTGCTAAAAGAGCCCGCCCTCTGGACCATCCTGCCACTTATGCTGGTGGCCTATGCGCCCTCTGCGGCGTTGCGCGGTCTCTGGGCAGGGCCTTATCTGCGCGATGTATTTGACCTCAGCACTACTCAGATCGGGCAGGCAACGCTGATCATGGGTGCCGCGATGATTGCGGGCACCTTTGCATATGGGCCTTTGGACCGCATCCTTAAGACCCGCAAATGGGTGATCTTCGGTGGCAACGCCCTGGGCGCAGCCACTTTAGGACTGCTGTGCCTTTGGATCGACGGGGGCGTCTGGCTCTCGGTCTTGCTGCTTGCGGTCATCGGCTTTCTGGGCGCCAGTTTTCCGGTCATCATGGCGCATGGTCGCGCCTTCATTCCAGCGCATCTGGTCGGGCGTGGTGTTACCCTGCTGAACCTCTTCGGCATCGGCGGTGTCGGGTTGGCACAATTTGCCACCGGGCGCATCCATGCGGCCAGCGCCACGATCAGCCCCTCGGCGCCCTATACAGCGATCTTCGGCTTTTTCGCCGCCACCCTTGCCATTGGCTGCGTGATCTATCTATTCAGTCGGGACAGCGTGGACTGAAACTGGAGGCCACCCGTGCAGGACATCGAGGTGGTTGCGCCCAATCTGAAGCATTCCCTTTCGGGCGTGACGACTAATGTGATCCGGCTGCTGCCGATACTTGAAAAGAAGATCGGCATCCGCACCACCGAAGCGTTCCAAGCCTAGCAGGAACAAAGACTGCAGGACGCCGGGCTTGTAGACCGCGTTCATTTTCTGGGCGAATACCCCTGGGATGAGATTGTCGAGACCTATCGCGCGCTCGATCTGTTTGTGACTCCGCGCGGCAAGAAGGATTTGGCCTGACCCCGCTTGAGGCGCTGGCCAGTGCGCCGGAAGGTATGCTGCATGACCGCGCCGCATTAACCACCGCGGGACACGCCGCGTGCACCCATGTCGAACAGAGTTTCGAATCGAAGGCGAAGCGCAGGCAATTGTCGAGGTTTGTCGATCCTTGCTGAAACAACCCTGAACGGTATTGAACTGTGTCAAATCGGTGTGCCGGGGTGAAATAAGCCGAAACGCCTCTTTTTTCTTTGCCGCAACGCGGCTATGAACGCGCGTCCTTAACTTTGGAGACATGAAATGGGCTATCGCGTCGTAGTCGTCGGCGCCACAGGAAATGTGGGCCGCGAAATGCTGAACATCCTGGCAGAACGCCAGTTCCCCGTCGATGAACTTGCCGCACTGGCAAGCCGTCGTTCGCTGGGGACTGAGGTGACATTTGGCGACAAGACCCTCACGACCAAGGATCTGGACACATTCGATTTCACCGGCTGGGACATGGCGCTGTTCGCTGTGGGGTCCGAGGCCACCAAAGTTTACGCCCCCAAGGCGGCGGCAGCTGGCTGCGTGGTGATCGATAACTCGTCGCTCTATCGCTATGACCCGGACATTCCGCTGATCGTGCCGGAATGTAACCCGCAGGCGATCCACGACTACAAGAACAAGAACATCATCGCCAACCCCAACTGCTCGACCGCGCAGATGGTTGTCGCGCTGAAGCCGCTGCATGACCGTGCCAAGATCAAGCGCGTTGTCGTCTCGACCTATCAGTCGGTCTCGGGTGCCGGTAAGGAAGGCATGGACGAGCTTTGGGATCAGACCAAGGCCATCTACAACCCCACCACGGAGGTTGAGCCGAAGAAATTCCAAAAACAGATCGCGTTCAACGTCATTCCACAGATCGACGTCTTCATGGAAGACGGCTCGACCAAGGAAGAGTGGAAGATGGTTGTCGAGACCAAAAAGATCGTCGACCCGTCGATCAAGATCACCGCAACCTGCGTCCGCGTTCCGGTCTTTGTTGGCCACTCTGAGGCCGTAAATATCGAGTTCGAGGAATTCCTGGACGAAGACGAAGCCCGCGACATCCTACGCGAAGCGCCGGGCATCATGGTGATCGACAAGCGTGAAGCGGGCGGCTACGTCTCGCCCATCGAATGCGCGGGTGACTTCGCCACCTTCATCAGCCGTATCCGCCAGGACTCGACCATCGAGAACGGTCTTAACCTGTGGTGCGTGTCCGACAATCTGCGCAAAGGCGCAGCGTTGAACGCAGTTCAGATTGCAGAATTGCTGGGCCGTGAGGTTCTGAAAAAGGGCTGAGGCTGCACAATTTCGAAAGTCGATTAAACCCCGCTGCGCCGTCAGCGGGGTTTTTCTTTTTTGAGGACAAATGGGGCGTCAGCCCGCAGGACTGCCGACGCCCGTTGCTGATAAAAACCCGCAACGACCATCGATCGATTGGCGGGCAGAGTTGACGTTCAGCTTAACACTTCTTCGGCGGTATCTATTGCTCAAATTCAACGGCCTGAGACCTTCATCTCAATCCAAATAGCTGGCGCGCAGCATTCAAATGTGAGCGTAAAATGCTCTGCCGTGAAAACCATTTCCCAGAAAAATGCCCAAATGATAGGCTGAGAAATTATGGAAAGCCGACCAAATCGTCGATTAGCAGCTATTTTAGCCGCCGATATCGCAGGCTATTCAAGACTGATCGGCTTGGACGAAGAAGGCACCATAGACAAGCTGCGTTTGATCCGTGCCGAAGTCATAGAGCCATTGGTCTCAGGGCATTCGGGGCGCATTGCGAACACGGCGGGTGACAGCTTTCTGATCGAATTCCACAGCGCGGTCGATGCGGTGCGTGCGGCGGTCGAGATACAATCGGAACTTTTGAAAAGAAACTCAGATATCGAACCTGACCGCGCCATCGTTTTTCGGATCGGATTGAATGTCGGTGATGTCGTCTCGAACGCGAATGACATATTGGGCGACGGCGTCAACGTGGCCGCGCGGCTTGAGGCATTGGCGGAACCGGGTGGAATTATCGCGTCGCAGTCGATCGTTGAGTATGCCCGCAACAAGGTTCCTTTCAGGTTTGAGTCAATTGGTCCGCAATCAGTCAAGAACATCGCAGAACCTGTTGAGGCTTTCCGAATAGAAACTGATGCGGCACCATTTCTTTCAAAGCCGAAAGCGACGAATGCGCCACGGTTTCTTAAGTTGGCTGCGGTTATGGCTGTGCTGATATTCATGGGTTATTTCGGGGCAATGACCTGGAAAAAGGGGCAACTGCGCGCTTCAGAAGCGCAATTGGCCTACCCGCTACCAGACTTGCCATCAATTGCCGTGCTTCCGTTGACAAATTTTACCAGCGACCCGTCCAACAAGATGCTGATCGACGGCGTTTCCGAGGACCTGATTACGGATTTATCCCGCATTTCCGGTTTATTTGTCATCGCGGGAAATACCTCTTTCGCTTTTCAGGACCGCGACATTGATGTTCCAGGCTTTGCCGAAAAATTGGGTGTTCGTTACGTCGTCGATGGAAGTCTTAGACGCACCGATGAAGGTTTTCGGGTCAATATCCGCCTGACCGACACGGTAAACGGTAGATTGATTTGGGCCGAACGTTTCGATGGTGAAATTGACGAGATTTTTGACCTGCAAAACAACATTGTGCTGGCGATTGCGCAGGAGCTTGATGTTCCTCTCGATTCTCAAAGTCGAATCGCAATCGAAAACGTAGAAACAGAAACCATCGAAGCACGCGAAGCATTCCAGCGCGGTTGGGAGCTTTATTCGCGTTTCAATGAACGCGACAATCTGGCTGCAATTCCGCATTTCGAACGCGCAGTCGAGTTGGACCCTGATTATGGGCGTGCCTGGGCGACTCTTGCTCTGGCACATTTACGACCGCACATTTTCCACCATTGGACAGGCTTCGCAGGCGCTGACGAACAGATGCATATTGGTCTGTTCTATAAGTACTTCCGCGAACTGACGGAGCAGGACACCTCATTGATCCACGTCGTTCGGGCGATAGTCGGTCTTAACCTTCCGGATTGGGACAGTGCCCAGGGCGTAAGTCGGGGAACGGATGAAGCCAGGCAAGAGGCTGCAAAAGCCATTGCCCTGCAGCCCAGCGATCCAGAGGCGCATTTGACAATGGGATGGGCCCTGATAGCGGGCGGTGAACCTGAGGAAGGACTGGCCTTTGTACAGGCTGCAATGCGTCTCGACCCTGCGTATCCCAGCCACTACGCGTTGTTTGAAGGTGCTGCGCTTTTTGCAATGGATGATCTGAACGGCGCAGAGACGGCCATATTGCATGAACTGGATCGGAACCCTCAGGCAATTGAATTGATGCCATTTGCGGCCTCGGTTTTGGCCTTAAATGGCGATCGGAGCTCTGCGCGGGCAATGATCGATCGATGGCAGAAGGGAAAGCATGAGCGGGTTCTGAACGAAGTTGTTCGCGAGTACTTCTTTATCGTGCGCTGGATTGGCGCGCAGCAATATTTGAACAATCGCTTGAAAAAAGGCCTTCGATTGGCCGCGCTTGCACCGAGTACAACGATAGCAAGCCTCAAAGCCGATTTGTCACGCGGGGATGCCAAGGAACAGCGTGAAGCAGCTCAAAGATTGGCGCTGTTTGGTGCCAAAGCAGCACCAGCAGTTCCTGAGTTGATCAAGCTGCTCGACAGCCCGTCGGTTTTTGTCAGAAAAGAAGCAGCCATTGCTTTGGGCGAAATTGGAGAAAGTGCCTCATCTGCGTTGCCCGCATTGGAAGCAAGCGTTGACAAATCCTTGTCGGGGAGTTTCGCTGCCCGAGCCATTGAACAGATACGCGGATACTCACAATAGTGGCGACCTTGATCTCTGCCCGGAGACAGGACCCAAACACAGAAATGGTGAGATTGTGTATACGAAAGCCATGAGGCGTGGATTGATCCTGCTGACATGTGGCGTATATGGGAACGTAATCCGATTCCTCGCACCACTAACGGTACAGGACAAAATCTTCGCCAAGGCCATGTAAATCCTCGAAGCCTCGGTCGACGCTACTAAAGGAGCCTGATCATGCTGGACACCAAAGTGACGAAACTGGAGCTGAAGGATCCCAGCCTTCTGGAAACCCGCGCCTATATCAACGGCGCATGGGTTGAGGGTGAGGCGACCTTTCCGGTTCACAACCCTGCCACCGGCGATCTGATCGCCAATGTGACGGATATCGACATCGAAGGCACCAGGCAGACCATTGATGTGGCTTATGCAGCGAAAAAGGAATGGGCCGCGCAAACCGGTAAGGAACGCGGCGCGATCCTGCGCAAGTGGTTCGATCTGATGGTCGAAAACGCTGATGATCTGGCAACCATCCTGACCGCTGAGATGGGAAAACCCTGGGCTGAAGCGCGCGGAGAAATTCTGTATGGTGCGTCCTTCATTGAGTGGTTCGCGGAAGAGGCAAAGCGTATCTACGGCGACGTGATCCCCGGCCACCAGCGTGACAAGCGCATCGTGGTGCTAAAGCAGCCCGTGGGCGTGGTGGGATCGATCACACCGTGGAACTTCCCCAACGCGATGATCGCGCGCAAGGTCGGCCCGGCGCTGGCCGTGGGTTGTACGTTTGTGGCACGTCCTGCAACGCTTACACCGCTTTCAGCGCTGGCGATGGCAGTACTGGGCGAACGTGCGGGTATCCCGGCGGGCGTGCTGAACGTGATCCCCGGTACCGATAGCTCGGGTGTAGGTAACGAGCTGTGCACCAACGACAAGGTTGCCAAGATCACCTTTACCGGCTCGACCCGTGTTGGTCAGATCCTGATGCGTCAGGCGGCAGGCACCATCAAGAAGATGTCGCTGGAACTGGGCGGCAACGCGCCATTCATCGTGTTCGACGACGCCGATGTGGATGCGGCTGTGGACGGCGCGATGATCGCCAAGTTCCGCAACAACGGTCAGACCTGCGTCTGCGCCAACCGGATCTATGTGCAGGCAGGTGTCTACGATGAATTCGCCGCCAAGCTGGCCGAGAAAACCAAAGATCTGAATGTGGGCAATGGCTTTGGCGACGGCATCACCACGGGCCCGTTGATCAACGACGCAGCGGTCGCCAAGGTCGAAGAGCACATCTCGGACGCGGTATCCAAAGGCGCGACGGTCACGATGGGTGGCAAACGCTCGGATCTGGGTGGGACGTTCTTTGAACCCACCGTTCTGACCGGCGTAACCCGCGAAATGGTGGTCGCGAAGGATGAAACCTTCGGCCCCGTTGCCCCTCTGTTCAAGTTCGAAGAGGAAGACGACGTCGTTGCCATGGCCAATGACAGTGAGTTCGGCCTGGCTTCGTATTTCTACAGCCGCGATCTGGCGCGGGTCTGGCGCGTTGCCGAGGCGCTTGAATCGGGCATGGTGGGCGTTAATACCGGCCTGATCTCGACCGAAGTCGCACCGTTTGGCGGTGTCAAGCAGTCCGGTCTGGGCCGCGAGGGTTCGAAATACGGAACCGAAGATTTCCTTGAGATGAAGTATCTCTGTATGGGTGAAATCCAGTAAGCGCATTCAAGTCGTCGAAAGCCAACGCACTCGCGGGTCGCTGCGGGTGCGTTTTTTTCAGACTGAAGCGTGCCCGCGCAAACGAACCACCAAAGGCATCATCGCCAACACCAAAACGGCCGAGAAAAAGAAGGGTGCGCCCGGAAGGTAGACGCCTTCAGCATCGACTGAAGCCTGAAACAGACCAGTCATCACCAGGGGCGACAAGACAGCAGCAACTGATGATAGCGACGCGATGACCCCCTGCACCACACCTTGACGGTCTTCGTCGGCCTGGTTCGAGGCCATTGCCGTCATCAATGCGGGCACAAGATCAGATAAGGCGGCCAGCAAAAGAAAGACCACTAGGGCGGTGATCGTCGCTGTGAAACCAAATCCGATCATTCCAATCAGCGCGGATATCATCCCCAGCATCAATGTGCGGTAATCTCCAATCCACTTGATAAAAAGGGGCATTAATCCCCCTTGCACAATCGCCAGCAACACGCCGTAAGCAGCAAGCGACAACCCGATGTAGAGAGTCGGCCAGTCGAAAACTTCACGCGTCCAGAACGCCCAAAGGGTCGGGTAGACCATGTTGGCAAATTCAAAAATGAAAATGCACAGCAGCGGTATCGCCAGGCCTGGAAACCGGAAAGCATCAAAGATCGATTTGAACGGATTCAGATCGCGCTTGCCAAAAGGGCGGCGTTTTTCGGGTGTCAGACTTTCGGGAAGTACGAATACTCCGAACAGGGCGTTCGCCGCGGATAAAACCGCAGCGATCCAGAACGGCGCGGTGATACTGATCTCGGCTGCAATGCCTCCGATGGCTGGCCCAAGTACAAACCCGATCCCGAAGGCCGCTCCAATCAGACCGAAATTTGCAGCCTTTTCAGTGGGCGAGGATATGTCGGCAATGTAAGCCGTCGCGGTGATGTAGGTTGCCCCGGCCAAACCTGCGAGCGTGCGCCCCAGAAGAAGCAACCAGAAGCTGTCAGCCAATGCCATGATCACGTAATCCAGCGCGAGCATGACCAAGGCGGCTATCAGGATCGGCCTGCGTCCGATGGCGTCCGAAATGCTGCCTACAATGGGGCCGCACAGGAACAGCGCTCCGGCATAGGCCGCCATCAGCAGCCCGCCCCAAAAGGCGCCCTGCCCGGTGTCCCCAGCACCAACGCGATCCATCAGGTCGGGCATGATGGGGAACACGATGCCGATACCGATGGCGTCGATCATCAGCGTGATCAGAATGAAGGTTATGGCTCGGCTTTTGAACATATCGCCCTATCGGACGGGTACGCGGCTAAAGCAAGAGGAAAGGGCAGAACTTTTCACTTGTCGGGCAACCGTTTTCAATCAGGTCAAACTCACCCGCAGCCATACCTTTGATGAGTGAACTGGCTGCCCCGTCGAAAGCAACCAATCTCAACTTCCCGGCCCCCTTCGGTCCGCTTGAGCTAGCGCACGACGTAAACCGAGGTATTCGAGTGCCGAACGACCCGTGCAGCATTTGGACCAAGCAGATAATCCTTAAAATCAGGCTTATGCGCACCGATCACGATCAAGTCCGAGCCTGCACCTTCCGCGGTTTTGAGAATCTCTTGATAGGCGCTGCCGGTGGCCACCACATGACGGACCTTGGCGTTGCGCTCTTCCCCCAGCGTGGCGGCGCAGAGGGCGACCAGCTTTTCATGAGCCTCTTCAATCACCTTTTCGTGGTGGTGGGGCTCAAAAAAACTGCTGACGAAACCTTCGCCATAGTCAGGTGTCACGGTCACGACATCCAGCCGCGCACCATCCATTTCGGCCAGCGCTGCGGCGCGTTCAAGGACAGCAACATCAAGATCGCCATTGCTGATATCCACGGCGCACAGAATTGCTTGGGTCATGCGGGTTCTCCCTGTTTTGCGGCACGGCCGCTCTGGAGGAAGGCGACAAGACCCAACAGGATCAGCGCCGGGATAAAGATCAGCTCTTTCGCGGGCTGGCTTTGCGGAGCCTGAATGCTGGTGATGCGAACGGCATCGTCAGCATAATAGTCGAACATATCCAGCTCATCCGCGACCGGCGTGCCGAACATCGGCTCGTCGAGCTTGACCAGACCATCCTCTTCCAGCGTCATCAGGCCCAAGGCGTCAACGCGTGCTGTGCCGTCGGCCCCTTCCGGAATGTCCAGAACCACGGTGGTTTCGGTCATATTGCCGGTGTCAAAGTCAGGACCTGCAACCTCGATCCGCATGGTGCTGCCCGGTGCGGCCTCACCCACGGCCTGTGTGAGCTGTGCCGGTTCGATCTGCGCAAAAGGCGGTGCGATGCGGTTCATGAAGAAATCCGGACGGAACAGCGCAAAGGCGATCAGGATTAGTGCAACGCTTTCATAGATGCGGTTCTTGGTCAGGAACCAGCCCATGGTGCCGGCGGTGAAGATCAGGATCGCGATGGTCGCAGAGACGGCCACCAGGATACCCTGTACCCAGCCCACATCGATCAGCAACAGGTCAGTGTTGAAGATAAACACAAACGGCAGTGCCACGGTGCGCAAGCTGTAGAAGAAGGCCGTGAAGCCGGTCTTGATCGCATCCCCGCCCGAGACGGCGGCGGCGGCAAAGCTCGCCAGACCAACCGGCGGTGTCACATCAGCCATGATGCCGAAGTAGAACACGAACAGGTGCACCGCGATCAGCGGCACGATCAGACCGTCCTGCGCGCCAAGTTCGACAACCACGCCCGCCATCAGCGAGCTGACGACGATGTAGTTCGCCGTGGTCGGCAGACCCATCCCAAGGATCAGGCTAAGCAGACCGACCAGCGCCAGCATGGCGATCAGGTTACCGCCTGACAGGAACTCGACCAGATCGGCCATCACCTGACCCACACCGGTCAGCGTTACGGTGCCCACGATCACACCTGCGGTGGCGGTGGCCAGCGCAATACCGATCATGTTACGCGCGCCGTCAATCAGACCGTTCCACAGGTCGGTAACACCGGCCATAAAGGCATTCGCGGTATCACTCTCACCCCGGAAGATCGACTTGAGCGGCTTCTGCGTGAGCAGGATCACGAACAACAGAGAGGTTGCCCAGAAGGCCGACAGGCCGGGCGATTTCTGTTCGATCATCAGGAAGTAGACCAGCACGATGATCGGCAGCAGGTAATGCAGACCGGCCTTGTAGATCTCGGCGATCACCGGCAGTTCGACCTCTTTGGCGTTGGGGTCATCCGGAACCAAGTCCTCTACTCCGGAAGCCAGCCAAAGCAGGATCAGATAGGCCAGCAAGATCAGCGCCGACAGGACCAGCCCCGACGCATCGGGCATGAGCGCAACAATGGCCTTGATCGGGTATTGGATGCCGTAACACAGCCCGGCAAAGCCCACGAAGAACAGCGCCATGCCGCCAATCGTGCGACCCATCGAAACAACGCGATCACCCAATGTCGGCATCTTCCGCTTCACCGCTTCAAGGTGCACAATGTAGACAAGCGCGATGTAGGAGATCGCAGCAGGCAGGAAGGCGTGGGTGATCACCTCAACGTATGAGATGCCCACATATTCCACCATCAGGAAGGCAGCAGCGCCCATCACAGGTGGCATGATCTGGCCGTTCACGGATGAGGCGACCTCGACCGAGCCCGCCTGTTCACTGGAAAAGCCTACACGTTTCATTAGCGGGATGGTGAACGTACCGGTGGTCACAACGTTTGCGATGGATGACCCCGAGATCAGGCCGGTCGCTGCTGAACCAACAACCGCCGCTTTGGCCGGGCCGCCGCGCAGGTGCCCCAGCGCGCCAAAGGCCATCTTGATAAAGTAGTTGCCCGCGCCCGCCTTATCCAGCAGCGCGCCGAACAGCACGAACAGGAAGACAAACTTGGTTGAAACGCCCAGCGCGATGCCAAAGACACCTTCGGACGTGATCCACATATGGCTCATCGCCTTTTGCAGGCTGGCGCCTTTCCAGCGGATCACCTCGGGTACCCATTCGGAGGAACCGAAGAAGACGTAGGCGAGAAAGATCGTGGCAATGATAGCCATCGCAGGGCCAAGCGCACGCCGCGCGGCCTCAAACAGCAGCAGTAGGCCAACAAGGGCGAACCATTTGTCGGTGTCGTCTGCGAGACCGCCCGCATCAACGATTTTTTGGTAGAAGAAATAACCGTACAGCGCCAGAAACGCGCCCGCGATCCCCATGATCCAATCTTGAATCGGGATGTAATTCCGCGGGCTGGATTTCAGCGCCGGATAGGCCGAGAAGGCCAGAAACATCGCAAAGGCCAGATGAATCTGGCGCGAGTTGTTCACCACGCTGCCCGGCAGCAGATAATTCGACAAGGGAGAGGCCAGAACGACCTGAAATACCGACCACAAGACCGCAACGATCGCTAGAAACAGCCCGACATTTCCCGCCGGATCACGCGCGCCTGCATCTGATGAGGCAACCAGTTCCTGAAGCTCTTCTTCGGAAAGGGGGCGATTGCCCTGTGTGTCGGAACTCATGTTGGTATCTCCCTGTCCTTCGGCCTTGGTTTTTGCGGCCGTCTTGTCTCCGGTTTAGCCCGGATATGAGCCGGGGCGCCCCGAAAGGCGCCCCGCGTCAGGTCTGGTTACTGAATCCAGCCTTTTTCTTTATAGTACTTCTCAGCACCTGGATGCAGCGGTGCCGACAGGCCATCCGCAATCATCTCTTCCGGTTTCAGGTTGGCAAATGCCGGGTGCAGCTTTTTGAAGTCATCGAAGTTCTCGAAGACTGAGCTGACAACCGCATAAACCGCATCTTCGGAAACGTCTGCCGAGGTCACAAAAGTCGCACCAACACCAAAGGTCGATGTGTCGCCGTCCGAACCACGGTACATACCACCGGGGATGGTAGCGGTACGGTAGAACGAGTTGTCACCCACCAGCTTGTCAACCGCATCGCCACTGACATTCACCAGAACCGAGTCGCACGCGGTGGTTGCTTCCTGGATCGAACCGGACGGGTGACCAACAGTGTATACCATTGCGTCAATCTGGTTATCACACAGAGCTGCGGACTGTTCAGCCGCCTTTAGCTCGGTCGCCAGTTCGAAATCATCGGTGGACCAGCCCATTTCGCCCAGCAGAACTTCCATGGTGCCGCGCTGACCGGAACCGGGGTTGCCGATATTGACGCGCTTGCCCTTCAGGTCTTCGAAATTCGAGATACCCGCGTCGGCACGCGCCACAACCGTAAACGGCTCTGGGTGTACCGAGAACACGGCACGCAGGTTCTCAAACGGGCCGGCTTCTTCGAATTTCGAGCTGCCATTATACGCGTGGTACTGCCAGTCCGACTGTGCCACACCAAACTCAAGCTCGCCTTCGCGAATGGTGTTGATGTTGTAAACCGACCCCCCAGTCGACTCCACCGAACACCGGACCCCGTGCTCTTTCCGGCCCTTGTTGACCAGACGGCAGATCGCGCCACCCGTCGGGTAATAGACACCCGTAACGCCGCCAGTTCCGATCGTGATGAATTCTTCTGCATATGCCGCTGGTGCCATCAGGGCCGCCGCGGCAAATGCGGTGATTGAGGATTTCTTGAACACTTTGACACTCCTGTTGTCAGTCTTTTTTAATCTGTTGGGGTGCCTGAAACCTTTCAGAACACAACACAAAAAATCGCACTGGAATCAGGCCCCCCGATGAATAAGAGGAAAGCGAAACCAAACAGCAGGTGTCTATACGGTTGATTACGTATAGGCTTGGATTCGAAGATAGGGGAATGAGGGTAATCGGCCGCAGGTCGCGTCTTAGGTACCGATACTTGTATAAGGTCGTTTGGACAGAATTTGGACCACGCAGGACATCAAGAACTTCGTCCAGATCATGCCGAACCCGCGCGCAGGCGCAGGTCGCTGCGTGCAACGCTTGCACTGTGCCTGGGTGGGTTGCAGTTTCTCGCGATCCTTTCCGTCATCCTGTCGACCTTTGTCAGCTCGGAAAACGCGCTTTTGCGGCAATCGCGCAATTCTCTGAACGAGGTTAGCGTCAACGTCATCGGGCAGGTCAAAAGTTTCCTGAACCCAGCCCGGCAAGCATTAGATGCTACGAGGCGTCTTGCCGAAAATGACGTTCTGGACATCAGCGATGCCACCGTTTTGGAAAGCCATTTCTTCCAGCAGCTTCAGGTCGCACCACAGCTTGCTGGGATGTATTTGGCCGATAATACGGGCAGGTTTGTCTATGTGATGCGCGCAGAAGAGGCCGGGCGCTATCGCACCAAGTACGTTCCGCCATTTCTTGAGGGCACCACCGAGCATCCCGCCGATTTCAAATGGCGCAACGATCAGTTTACTCTGCTTGAGAGGGCGGTCACCGACACCGATACCTATGAGGCGCGCAGTAGGCCTTGGTTCCGAATGGTCTCTGAGACCAAAGCGCCGATCTGGACAGAACCCTATATCTTCTTCACGACGCGCCAGCCGGGGATCACCTATAGCGTGCCGATCTTGGACGAGGATAGAAACATCCGCGCCATTTTGGGTGTCGATATCCAGATCGACGCCCTGTCGGGATTCCTGCTGGATATCTGGTCTGAACGACGAGGCGCCGCGCTGGTTCTGAACGAAGATGGTGCGGTTCTGGCACACCCAACGCTCGTGTTGATCCGGCAGGAAGCCCATATGGAAGCGCCTGAGTTGACCCGGGTGGATCAGATCGCGGACCCCATCGCGCAAATGGCGTTCGGAGATGTGGTGCAAACCGATCTGAGCAACACCGAGGGCCCTTTACACACGGATTTCCAGCTAAACGGTCAAGACTATGTGGCGATGCTGATCGAGGTGTCCGAGCCGGGGCTGCGTTGGCTAATCGGCCTTTATGCGGCCGAGGACAACTTTATTGGCGAGATCAAGAAAAACCGGACACAAGGCGTCTGGATCGCGCTGGCCATCGCCATTCTGACCGGCGCAATCGGGCTTGCCATGGCCGACCGGATCTATGCCCCGGTGCGCACTTTTGCCAGTCAGAGCCAGCAATTGTTCAGTGGAGAGATCACGCCCGAAGAAGGTTTGCACAGCCCTTATCGTGAGCTGGAAGATACCGGTGTGGCTCTGACGCAAGAGGTCAAACAACGTCAACGGTTCGAAACCGCCTATGGCCGCACCTTCGATCTGGCCTCGCGGGGGATGGCCCAGATCTCGCCCGAGACGGGGCGGTTTCTACGGACCAACGAACAGCTGTGCGACATCATGGGGTACAAGCCGGAAGAACTGGAGAAGATGACGCTGGCCGACATTCTGCCCGAAGACGGTCATCAGATTGCGGTCAAGTTCCGCGAAACCCTGCTGCAGGATTCCGAGTTCATAATCGAGAACCAGTTTATCCGCAAAGACGGATCACCGATCTGGCTGCGGGTCAACGCAATCCTGATCCGCGATGAAAGTGGCATACCCGATCACGCAGTTGCCATTATCGATGATGTGAGTGATCGGAAGCAGGCCGAGGATGAGGCCGGCCGCCTTAGCCGCGATCTGTCCCATGTGGCGCGGGTCAACTTGATGGGTGAGATGGCATCCGGGCTGGCGCATGAACTGAACCAGCCACTTAGCGCGATCTCATATAACGTTGACGCTGCGAAGATCACGTTGGATGAAATCGGCGATCCCGATCCTGAACTGACCGAGATCCTTTCGGATATCGACCGCCAGTCTCGCCGCGCAGGCGACATCATACGCGCCCTGCGCGAAGTGGTGCGAAAGGATCGCGGACGTCAAACCCCGTTTGAGCTGAGCGGGCTGATCCGGCAAACCGTCAGTCTGATGGAGGCCGAGGCGAAACTGCATGAGATCAAGTTGCATTTTGAGGAATCCGGCCTTCCCCCGGTGATCGGAAACCGGACACAGATCGCGCAGGTGCTGGTCAATCTGTTGCGCAATGCAATTGATGCTCTGGCGCGTGATCCGGTCGCGAAAGGCCAGATCAACATTATGACCCGAACCACAGATGAAATGGTCGAAGTCCATGTGCAGGACAACGGTCCTGGCGTCAGTGATGATGTCACTTTGTTCAATACATTCGACACGCAAAAGACCGACGGAATGGGCCTGGGCCTGTCCATTTGCAGAACCATTGTCAAAGCCAACGGCGGAACGATTTGGTATGAACCCACCGAAACAACAGGCGCATGCTTTTGTTTCACCCTGCGCCGCAGTGACTTATCCGAGGAAAATCAGGAATGATCTTTGATCCGCAGGTTGTATACATCGTCGATGACGACGAAGATGTGCGTATTGCCCTGTCGCGCTCCCTCAGCAAACGTGGGATGCAGGTCGAACACTTTCCGGATGCACAGGCCTTTCTGAACCAAGTGCATGAAGATGCAAAAGGATGTCTGATCCTTGATTACGGAATGCCGGGGATGGACGGGCTGGAACTGCAGGATCATCTGAACCGGCGCGACTCGACCCTCCCGGTCATATTCATCTCAGGCCATGGGGGCATTCCGGAATCGGTCCGCGCCACAAAGGCAGGCGCAATTGACTTTCTGGAGAAACCTTTCGACCTGCAGGTGCTGGTTGAACGAATTCAGGCCGCTTTCGAACTTGGCACAAAACTGCGCACCGATAAAACAAGGCGTCAGATGCTTGCAGATAAGCGCAGACTTTTGACCGAGCGCGAGGAACAGGTGCTGCAGCATATTCTGACCCACCCCTCGCGGACATCTAGCAAAGAGATTGCCACTGCACTGGGAATAAGCCCTCGCACGGTGGAAATTCATCGGGGACGCATCCAACAGAAGGTTGGTGTGAAAACGACCATCGAGCTGTATGAGCTATTTGGGCAGACGCACTGATGGCAAGTGTTACGACGTACACGCCCACAACTTGATTTGGCGCAGCAGTAATACTGAGCCTTGGTCCTAGGCATCCTCTGCGGATGTGTAGCAATTATTCATCGAGCGCCTGTGCTTAGATGCGTTATCCTGCGAGGTCGGCAAAAGTCGAAAGGCAGATGCTGTTTGGCTTGCGAATTGCGTCTTGCAGATCATATTGGCATCTTCGATACCGGCCCGCCCAATGCGACGGCAACATTGGCAAACGGAACCGATTGGTCCAATCGGCCCCTGCATCACTATTGGATAACAGCGTTTTCCCAGGCCGAGATGAACTTTCTGCGTTTCAATACGTCCAGATAGGTCAGCAGCGCAGGGTTTAGTCCGATTGCCTCCTGTGCGCTATCGGTGGATGCAGACAAGACCGGCAGAGGCGATCGCTCAGGACTTTGTGCCGTACCGTTAATCAGATAACGCACAAATGCTTCAGCAACCTCAGGTTTTTGTGTCGCCTTAGAAACCATGACCGTTCGCATCATCGTAGTCTGGAAATCAGACGGCAATATGATTTCAAGAGCACCCTCACCTTCAGTCTGAGCCGCCGCGTAGCTGCCGAGCACGTTATAGGCGACCAGAACTTTCCCGTCGGCCAGATCGCGGATCATATCGCCGGAGCAGCAATATAGCCGGACGCCCAGACCGCCCATCACCTCCATCAGGCGCCAATAGGTTTCCGACGCACGCGCATCCTGCGTGGCGAACAGATAGCCCAGCCCGGATTGCCGTACGTCATAAGTTCCAACCTTGCCTCGAAACACCTCGGGCCGTTCTCGTAGCGCTTCGATCAGGCCCTGACGCGTTTGCGGGATGGTTTGGCCTTCGAAAGCTGCGCGGTTGACCACAATGGTGGCGGGCTCGGAGGTAAAGGCAAACAGACTGTCGTGCCACTGCGCCCAAGCAGGAATGGGCATACCGTCCAGAGGCAGTGCAAACCCGTCATTGGCGAGTTTCAATTGCAGGTCCATGGCACTTGAGATGACAACGTCAAATGCATCAGGTGTTGCCCGAACGCGCTCATAGATATCGGCAGTCCCTGACACCAAATATTCGACACTAATCTGAGGGTTTCTTGCAACAAACTCTTCGATGAACGGTGCGAACAGAACGGTGTCGGTGCTCGATATGACACGCAAGGGCGTGCCCTCCGCGCCATCGTTGAACAACCGGCGATCTTCCCAGTCGTCCGCGGTTCCAACATGCGGAAGCAGCAAAAATATCAGAGCGATAAAATAACGCATGCGCCGCCCTCTGATTGATTGGTCAGAACCAGCGTGCCGCCGTGGGCTGTTGCCACGTCCTGTACAATGGTCAGCCCCAAGCCCGAACCAATGGTCCCTGTGGCGTTCTGGCCTCTCTCAAACCTGCGGGTCAACGTGTCAATCTCATCAGGTGGAAACCCCGGGCCAGAATCTTTGACGCTGATCTGGATCTGAGGCGTTGCGGTGACGTTGATTTCAACGGTGCTGTCAGGGGGTGCGTATTTCAGAGCGTTGTCGACCATGTTACGCACAGCGTTCTGCAACAGGATCGGATCACCTGAATACTGAACCGAAGCGTCACCCGTAAGAGACAACGAAAGGTCTTTCATTTCGGCGATGGGCGTCAGGCGCTGCACTAGCTCATGGGTCAAAGCAACAAGATCGAGGTCTTCTCGTTCCAGATGATCGGCCCGGAATGTGATCATGGCATGATCCAGCAATTGCCCCGCCGCCCGAGAGCTTTCGTCGATAGCCCTTACCATCGCACGCAAAGCTTCGCGGTTTTCCTTGCGTTCGACACGTTGCAAGGTCGCCTCGGCATAGGACCGGACGGTCGCCAACGGAGTACGCACCCGATGCGCCGCCTCTGCGATGAAATCCTCGGACTGGCTGAGAGATTGATCCAGCCGCCCCATCAGGGAATTCAGCGAAGACACCAGAGGGGCCATTTCCTTGGGCACCGGTTTTCGGAACGGGCTGAGGTCCTGCGGTCCGCGACGGGTCACCGAGGTGGTCAGCTTGTTCAGCTGTCCGATGGTTGCTGTTGTAACCCAAAAAGACAGCGCCGCTGTCAGCACAAAAAACCCGATCCCCAAAAAGGCCGCATTGCGTGAAATCTGATCCAGCGTTTCGGCCAATGCATCCTGCGTCTGCGCAAGCGCGACCTCGATTTCGGTCTGACGGCCCAGACCAACCAATGTGCGGCTGGCGTTGACCTGCCGAATGCGCTCACCTCGAAGCTCACCTGCACCGAAGGTCCAATTGCCATCACCCGCATCTTGGGCAAGCTGAAGATCGTCATAGCCCGATATGAATGCACCATCCTGATAGATTGCATAGAACACTCGGTCATCCGACGGGGTCGCCAGCATAGAAAACGCGGCATAGGGAATATCGATCTCGAGCTGCCCATCACGCAGCGCAGCCGCATCCAGGATCGAGGCCGCCGACGCGCCAAGGATGTTGTCCTGCCCCTGCTGCGCCACTTGCGCTGCATAATTTCGGACCGCGAAGAACAGTAGAACGGCCAATAATGCCGCGCCGCTGATCAGCGCCAGCACAAGCCGATTTCTGAGCGATCCATAAACAGCCGGACTAACCGTCATGGTCCAGCCTGTAGCCCAGCCCGCGCAACGTGGTGATTTTCAGCTCGGATTTCTCAAGGTGCTTGCGCAGTCGACCCACATAGACCTCAATCGCGTTGTCCGAGATGTTGTCGTCGTAAGAAAACAACCTGTCGGCCAGCTTCTGTTTCGAAAAAACCTGACCTGGCGCGTTTATGAACAGCTCCATCATCCGCAGCTCGCGATTGCGCAAGGATATCGTTTCTCCCCGCACGCTCAAATGGCCTGCGACAGGGTCAAACACGATCCCGCCGACCTCGATCCTTGATTTGGCAATCCCTGATTTGCGCCGCAAGACGGCCCGGCAACGGGCTTCTAGCTCGGCGTGATCAAAGGGCTTGGTTACATAGTCATCCGCCCCCAGATCGAGCGATCCGATTCGATCCGAAACCTGACTGCGCGCGGTCAAAACGATAACTGGCGTATCCGGATCACGGGCCCGATGACGCTGCAAGAAGTCCCGGCCATCTCCATCGGGCAGCATGATATCCAGCAGGATCAGATCATATTCCTCGATCTCAGCATAGGCCGTTGCATCGTCCAATTTCTCTGCATGATCAACGACATGACCATCCAGGCGCATGCGGGCACACATCGCATTTGCAAGATCCAGATTATCTTCGACCAGAAGGAATTTCATGAGGGCTGGGGCGCTTCCTAACGCGTGACAGGTTGATGTCAGGTTCGTGTGGTTAAACTTCAGAATAATCTGAGCCGCCCCGCGGCCGGATGTCAAATGGGAGGACATCATGACAACATTCAAACTGGGCCGTCGTGCCCTGATCGCAGCCGTTGCTGCCGTTGGTCTAACCGGACCTGCATTGGCGCAAGACCAGGTCGTGGACAGCATCCACTTTCTGATCCCCGGTGGCGCCGGCGGCGGTTGGGACGGAACCGCACGCGGAACTGGCGAGGCCCTGACCAATGCAGGTCTTGTGGGCACGGCGTCCTACGAGAACATGTCAGGCGGCGGTGGCGGTAAAGCCATCGGTTATCTGATCGAAAATGCCGAAAGCAATCACGGAACGCTGATGGTCAATTCGACACCCATCGTAATCCGGTCTCTGACGGGCGTGTTCCCGCATAACTTCCGCGACTTGACTTTGGTATCGGGCACCATCGGTGACTATGCGGCAATCGTTGTTGGCAAGGACAGCCCGATCAACTCTATGGCAGACCTACTGGCAGCCTATGACGCCGATCCAGGTGCCACCGCCATTGGCGGCGGCTCGGTTCCGGGCGGCATGGACCATCTGGTGGCAGCCATGGTGATGGAAGCAGCCGGCAAAGATGCGCTGGGCGTCAAATACATCCCTTACGATGCAGGCGGTAAGGCCATGGCGGCACTGCTGTCTGGCGAAATCGCAGCCTTGTCGACTGGCTTCTCGGAAGCTGTCGATCTGGCCAATCAGGGTGAGGTGAAGATCATCGGCGTTACCTCTGAGGAGCGCGTAGACGCGGCACCCGATGCCCAGACGATGAAAGAACAGGGCATCGATACCACCTTCGTCAACTGGCGTGGTTTCTTTGCGGCACCCGGACTGCCCGAAGACAAGCTGGCAGCCTATCAGGACGCCATCACAAAAATGTATGACACACCTGAATGGGAAGAAGTACGCGCGCGCAACGGTTGGGTGAACATCCACAACTCGGGCGACGACTTCTCGGCTTTCCTTGAAGATCAAGAAAAGCAGATCAGCGATCTGATGAAGAAACTGGGCTTCCTCTAAAGGCGGCTTCGGCAGAGCGGTCCTCCGCTCTGCCCCCAAACTCACAACAATAATACGGGAGGGGACACCATGGCGCTGGATCGCTGGATCGCGCTTGTTCTGCTGGGGATTTGTCTAACCTATGGCTATGCAGCCTGGTTCACGATGGACGGCAGCCTGCCCCCTTTCATGCAAAGGAACCCGATATGGCCCAGCACCTTCCCCAAGGTCCTGTCCATACTGGGGATAATCGCTTGCACAATCATCCTTCTGGGCTTTGAGAAAAGTGAAATAAAAGAGGCGGATATCGACTACCGCCGCCTTGGCGAATACCACCTTGGGCAGGCGATTTCGCTGCTGGTTCTGATGGTCGTCTACGCCCTATGTCTGCGCCCCGTCGGATTTCTGATCGCGACATCGGGCTTTTTGATTATTGGTTCGTACATTCTGGGTGAACGCAAATGGCATATCATGGTGCCTGTGGCCCTGATCGCAACCGGATCGGTCTGGTATCTGGTTCAGGAAGTACTTGGAATTTACATGCGCCCACTGCCCGGCGTTTTCGGAGGCTGACATGCTTGAAGGACTTCTGATCGGTCTGCAAACGGCCTTTTCGCTTCAAAACCTACTGATGGTCATCGCGGGGTGCCTGATCGGTACATTCATCGGCATGTTGCCCGGGTTGGGGCCAATGTCGATCATCGCGATCATGATCCCGGTCGCAATTTCGATGGGAGACCCATCCGCTGCTCTGATCCTTCTCGCGGGCGTCTACTATGGCGCGATTTTCGGTGGCTCAACTTCATCCATCCTGCTGAACGCGCCGGGGGTCGCGGGCACAGTGGCGTCAAGCTTTGATGGCTATCCTATGGCGCGACAAGGCAAAGCCGGTAAAGCGCTGACCATTGCTGCGATCGCAAGTTTCGCAGGAGGTACGATCGGGGCAATCTTGTTGATGGTATTCGCCCCGGCGCTGTCTTCCGTCGCGCTGTTGTTTCATTCCGCCGAATATTTTGCGCTGATGGTCGTTGGCTTGTCAGCCATTGCGGCATTTGCCGGTTCAGGTCAGGTGGCAAAGGCGCTGATCATGACCATTCTCGGCCTGATCATGGCCACCGTTGGAGAGGGTGCGCTGTTCAACCTGCCGCGCTTCACCATGGGCATCATGGACCTGCAATCCGGCTTTGGCTTCATCACGCTGGCCATGGCGATGTTTGCCTTGCCCGAGGCGCTTTTCCTCGTCCTCAAGCCCAAGAATCTGCAAGGCGATGATGGTGAAATCAAAGATCTGCGCATCACCAAAGACGAGGCAAAAGCCATCGCGCCGGTTATTGGACGCCAATCGACTCAGGGCTTTTTCATCGGGGTCCTGCCGGGCGCGGGTGCGACTATTGCGAGCTTCCTTGGCTATGCGGTCGAGCGCAACATCGCGCCAAAAAATGAGCAGGAAGAGTTTGGAAAAGGCTCTATTAAAGGGCTTGCGGCACCTGAGGCGGCAAACAACGCGGCCTGTACCGGTTCGTTTGTGCCGCTGCTGACATTGGGCATTCCCGGATCGGGCACGACCGCAATTCTGCTAGGCGCGCTGATCGCGCTGAACGTCACACCCGGCCCGCGTCTGATGATCGACGAGCCGCAGATCTTCTGGGCGGTTATAATGTCGATGTTCATCGGTAACCTCGTCCTGCTGATCCTGAACCTGCCACTGATCCCCTATATCGCCAAAGTGCTGGCCGTTCCGCGCAACTATCTGATCCCGTTCATTCTGTTCTTCACCTTGATGGGTGCATATATCGGCCAGAACAACGCCACCGAACTGTTGATATTGGTCGGTTTCGGGGTCTGCGCGACAGCTCTTAAGTTCGCGGATTATCCACTCGCTCCCCTGCTGATTGGCTTTATCCTTGGTGGAATGATGGAGGACAACTTCGCACGCTCCATGCAGCTTTACGATGGTATCGGGTTTATCTGGGAGCGCCCGATGACGCTGGCGCTACTGGTCGTCGCCGTGCTGTTGGTGCTGCTGCCCAGCTACCGCGCCCGCCGAGCACGGGCACGGGCAGCAGGGATCGCCGATGGCGACTGAGCCACTCTCAGGGGTCCGCGTCCTTGACCTGACCAATGTTCTTGCAGGCCCCTATTGTTGCTATCAACTTGCCCTGATGGGCGCCGAAGTCATCAAAGTTGAACGCCCCGGCAGCGGGGACCTGGCCCGCGTGCTGGGCGCGGATCCTGAACGCAACAAGGCCGGAATGGGCATCAGCTTTCTGGCTCAAAACGCCGATAAAAAGTCTGTTACGCTGGACATGAAGGCCGAGCAGGGTAAGGCGCTACTCAAAAGGCTGGTTCAAACCGCCGACGTTCTAGTTGAGAATTTCCGCCCAGGTGTCATGGATCGACTGGGGTTGGGTTATGAGGTTCTGCGCAACGAAAATCCCGACCTGATCTATTGCGCGATCAGCGGATTCGGTCAGGACGGACCGAGGCGTGACGATCCCGCATATGACCAGATTGTTCAGGGTATCAGCGGTGTCATGTCGATCACGGGCGCTCCCGATACGGCACCTTACCGGGTCGGCTATCCTCTGGCAGATACTGTGGGTGGATTGACCGCAGCCTTTGCTATCAGCGCGGCCTTGAACGCCAGTCCGCGCGGCGCATTTCTGGACGTTGCAATGACCGAGGCCGTTGTCTCGACAATGGGTTGGGTCGTGTCGAACTATCTCTTGGGGGGCGTGCAGCCAGGTGCCCATGGCAACGAAAACACCACCTCGGCCCCGTCCGGTACATTCGCCACGTCCGACGGTCCGATCAACATCGCGGCCAATCGGGATGAGCAATGGCAGGCCCTGGCAAAACATCTAAACCGAGACGATTTGCTGACCCACCCCAACTATCAGACCCGTGAGGACCGCAAACAAAACCGGCATGCCCTTCGGCAAGAACTCGAACGTGTGTTGAGTACCCGTCCGGCCGAAGATTGGGTTCGCGAATTGAATGCGCTCGGCGTACCGACGGGGCAAGTTTTTACAGTGCCTGAGACTTTGTCAGACAAACAACTGGATGGGAGGGGATTGATAGCGAGCCTGTCAGTTCACGGTGAAAACATGCGCCTCGCAGGCAGTCCGATAGTCATGGATGGCGAACGGAGAACTCCCCAAACGGCCCCGCCTACCCTTGGTGCCGATAACGCTGCGATCTGGACCGAGCTTGGCTTATCTGACGCAGAAATCGACGCACTAAAACAAGAAGGGATCATATGAATGACGTCACCGATCGGGGTAGGCGGCCTGTATTGCCATGGAACCCGTGCCGATCGGCTGAGCTGCCAAACGATTGAAAGCCTGGTTGGGACTGTTGGCGTCGCAGAAATGACTGATAGTACGTAGTAGCAAAGAATCCGCCACGCCTGATTACAGCTCAGAGCTTGCTAATAAACAGCTCTAACGAATTATCGAACCATTAGGCCCGTTTCTCTTGCTCGATTTCGACGGGCTCGGCGTTTACTTCAATCACTTCTTCCACCTCTGGATCGTCGACTTCTGGTTCTTCCTCGGCTTCCGATTGATCCTCAAGCGCTCCGACGATCAGCGGCAACATGTGCACTCCTGTCGCACTGGCGATTTCAGGCGTCTGCGGTGTCTGCCAACTGAGTGTGTCGAAGCTGCCGCAGTTCTGGCAGACCGGGGCCCATTCGGGCTGAATATCGTGGCAATTGTCGCAGACCCATTGCGGCCCGCGCGGTGCGTTCAACGCCTTGGCCAGCCAACCCTGAACCACTGCGTCCGAGGCACCTTCGCCCCGTTCAATCGCAGCCATCAGCGTATAGGCCCTGGCATCCCCCTGCTTTTCAACCACATCGCCCAGCGCGCGGCGCGCTTCGGGGAAGTCTTCGGCTACGATGTTGAGCTCGGCCAGGATCAAGCGGGTCTCCATGTTCTCCGGGTGAATCCGAGTCAGCGCCGTGAACCGCTTGACGCGTTGATCGGGGGTTTCATCCGGCGCAATCTCAGCAAAGGCATGGGCCAGATCGGGATGAGGCTGAACCTCCCATGCCTTTTTGATTATTTTGGTTGCCGCGCGTGGTTTGCCCTTTTTGATATAGGCCCGCGCGGCCATAGCAGCTGCCGGGACCAGATCGGGCGACAGGCGGTTTGCCTCAATCGCGTGTTCCTGCTGTTCGACCGTTGCCGTATCATCCAGCAGCACCTTGGCCTCGGATAAGGCCAAAACCGCATCGCGCCGCTTGAACACATCACGCGGCAAATACCCGGCCTTCAGCTTTGACGTCAGCGTGGAGCGCGCGCCTGCCCAATCTTGCGCCCTGGTCTGCAGGTTCAGCAGCACATCCTGCGTCTCTTCGTGCCGGGGCTTCAAGGCCAGAGCCTTCTCGGCCAGCTTGCGTGCGGTTTCATCGTCACCTTCAGCCAGTTTCTGCTTCATGATCCCGCGCACGCCGACAAATCGTGTGGCGTTGTTGGTGACCAGCTTCTTGTAGGTCTCGGATGCTTTCTTGGTATCGCCGGTCATCTCAGCGGCCTGTGCCACCAGCAGATTGGTCAGTTCCGGCTTGTTCAGCAGCTTCTCGGCCTTGTTGGCCTTGGTCATCGCCACGCGCCCCTCACCCGAGGCCAGCGCCATCAGCCCGTCCGCCAGCGCCTGATATCCGCGCTTTTCCCGACTGCGGTCGAAATACCGCGACAGGGCGGTTTCATCACCGTTGAGGAATTTCAACGTCGCGATCAGTAGCGTCAGCAGTTTGAAGAACAACCAGACCGCAAACACCAGCACACCCAGCGCGATCACCGATTGCAGCGGACCAAGCGTGTATTCCGTGCCCGCGACGGTGATCTGCACCCCGCCGGATGATTCCATCAGGAACCCTGCACCCATGGCCAGCAGGCCGATAATCGCAACAAAAACAAGGATCTTTAACAATGACCACAGCATGGCAGGTCCTTCAGTTCGAGTTCAGGCTTGAAGCAAGCGTATTTGCGGCCTCGACGGCAGAGACCCGCGTCTGCGCCGCCTGCTCCCAGTCCGCCAATGCGGTCTGCGCCGCTTCGGGCAGTGATTTCAGTTCGGTCAGCGCCTTTGAGACATCACCATCCGCCAACGCCGCCTGAGCGCGCGACAGGACTGCGTCCGGGTCGTCCCCCTCTTGCGGTGTCACCGACCGCGCGCCCGTCTGGCGCTGCAGGAAGGCAACCAAGCCGGTCCCCTTGTTGGCATCGCGTGCATCGGCGAGCGCAGTGCGCGCAGCAGGGGCAAACGTCGAGCGCAAGGCTGAGAGCGTCTCAACCCCGTCCGTCGCTGACGCAGCTAAGGCATCGGGTACATCGACCCCACCGGCCTTCAACTCAGCAACCAGTTCTTCATAGGGCTGACCAGCGTCCAGTTGACCATGCAGACGCGACAGGATTGCAGCATTGGTCGCCGCGCGTGCCTCGGCTGAGGCCTTCGCCTCAAGCGCCTGCGCGTCCGAGACCATCTTTTCCACTTCGCTGCGCTGCGCGGCCAAGGAGTCCTGCAGTTTCTTCAACTCGGCCTCAAAGGCTGCCGTCGCCTCGGGCGAGACATTTGCCTCAAGCGGTTGTTTCTCAAGCGCTGTCAGGCGTTCCTCTAGCGGGTTGAACTTACCAGTCAGGCCTTCGACACTGGTCTTTACTGAGTTCAAATCACTTTCGACCGGCGATAGCTTGTCTGACAAAGCCTTGATCTGATCCGACAGGCCCGAGACATCCGGCCCGTCAGCCAGAGATTTGGTCAGTTGGGCAATCTGATCGGATTGTTCCGTCAACTTCTTCTCAAGCGCGGAAATCGCGTCCGAGCTATCTGCCCCACCAGACAAAAACCCGCCACTGCCCACGGCAAACCCGATTCCAGCGGCAACAACGCCACCCAGCAGCGCCGGAACGAAACCGCCACGCTTTTCGACGGTGCGTTCGATTACTTTCTCTTCTGCAGGTGCAACTTCTTCGACAAGCTCAGAAGCGGCTTCGGCTTCGGCTTCGGCTTCGGCTTCGGCTTCGGCTTCGGCTTCGGCTTCGGCTTCGGCTTCGGCTTCGGCTTCGGCTTCGGCTTCGGAAGTCAGCTCGTCTGCAGCGTCGTCCGCGTCAACGGATTTCTGATCCGAGACGGCATCACTTTTGGTCTCGGCGGGTTCTGCCACCTCTTCGACGCTGGGGTCTTCGACCGGCTCCTGATCGGGTTTCTTCTTATCAGCCACCGCGTTAATCCCCTTATCGATTCCCAAAACACATGAACAACAGACTAACCCAAGTTAATCTGCACCCGGCGCGCTCTCAACCCGCATCACGTGTTTCACGAGTTTTTTCACGGCTTTCTGCATTTTGTCCGGGGTCGGTTCATCCGCGATCTTCAGCCGCTCGAAACTCAGTGTTTTAAGGGGTTCCGCCGTGGCTTCGCTAATCGCGGCCAGCCACAGAGGCGCAGATCCGGCCCAGACATCGGCAAATTGTCGCGCTGTGCGGGGCGAAAATATCGGGGCGATGATGGGCTGATCACCCTCGGCGGCCCGTGACGCCTCATCACTCAGCGGCAAAAGCTGTTGCCGGTAAATCGGTTGTTCTCGGGTGGTCAAGCCGGATTCAGTTAGACGCCCGGCCACGTTGCCACGGCTGTGTTCTCCGCGCAGATGAAGCAGTGGGCTGCGTGGCTTGAGTTTCAGTAGATTGGCCACCAGCGCTTCGGCCGTCGCACCCAGCATCTGCGCGTCCCATCCCGCGTTCTGCGCGGCCTGCGTGGTCGCCGGACCGACGCAATAGGCGGGCAGGCTGCGATCCACATTTAATAGGGCAGCGGCGTTCACACCATTTGCCGAGGAAAAGATCAGCCCAGCAGTATCACCGAACTCAACCGCGACCTCCAACGGTTCGATCCTTAACAAGGGTGAATGGATAACCGCGACTTGCGACCGAATGTGGTCCGGCAGTTGCGCAACGAACCTGTCCGAGGCGGCGCGAGGGCGGGTCATCAACAAATACAACGGTCGGCGCCTTCGGCCTTGGGATTGTTTGCATCCGCGCGGGGTGATACCCCGCTTGGCAATCATGATGCAACGGATCAGGCCTATGGTGCAAACACTTACCGTCCTCGGACTGGAAAGCAGCTGCGACGATACCGCTGCCGCCGTGGTGCGGCAGGGCACAGGCGCGCGCGCCGAGATCCTGTCATCCGTGGTACATGGCCAGACCGAGTTGCACAGCGCCTATGGCGGTGTTGTGCCCGAGATCGCAGCGCGCGCGCATGCCGAGAAGCTGGATATTTGCGTCAAACAGGCTCTAACACAGGCCGAAGTTGGCTTGCGTGATCTGGATGCAATCGCCGTGACAGCCGGGCCGGGCCTGATCGGCGGCGTGATGTCCGGCGTGATGTGCGCAAAGGGTCTGAGTGCGGCGACCGGGTTGCCGCTGATCGGGGTGAACCATCTGGCCGGACACGCGCTGACGCCACGCCTGACCGACGGAATTGCCTTTCCCTACCTGATGCTGCTGGTCTCAGGCGGCCACTGCCAATACCTGATCGCGCATGGACCCGAGCATTTCACCCGTCTCGGCGGCACAATCGATGATGCCCCCGGAGAAGCCTTTGACAAGTCCGCCCGTCTGCTGGGTCTGCCGCAGCCCGGCGGCCCCTCGGTCGAGGCCGAGGCCTGTACGGGCGATCCCAAACGTTTCCGCTTTCCGCGCCCGCTGCTGGATCGCCCCGGATGTGACCTGTCGTTCTCGGGGCTCAAGACTGCGCTGATGCGGATGCGGGATCAGATCGTGGCCGAAAAAGGCGGTCTGACGCGACAGGATCGCGCCGATCTGTGCGCCGGATTTCAGCAGGCGATCGTCGATACTCTGGCCGAGAAGACCCGCCGCGCAATTGCGCTGTATCTTGAGGCTTCTCCGTCGGAACCGGTTATTGCCGCTGCCGGTGGGGTTGCTGCAAATACTGCCATTCGTGCTGCATTAGAGACTGTTTCTGCGGAAACGGGCGCCCGATTTACCGCCCCTCCCATGGCTTTATGCACCGACAATGCCGCCATGATTGCCTATGCAGGAATAGAAAGATTCCGCACCGGTGCGCGGGATGGCTTGGACCTGATGGCACGACCCCGCTGGCCCTTGGATCAAACCAGCCCATCGATGCTAGGTGGCGGCAAGAAAGGAGCCAAAGCATGAGCGTTTCAGTTCTTGGATCAGGTGCCTTTGGAACCGCTTTAGCCATATCATTGGCGGGAAACGGCCCCGTTACGCTTTGGTCGCGGAACCCCGATCAGGCAAGCCAAATGCAGCAATCGCGAGAGAATGTCGATCGCCTGCCGGGCGTCACGCTGCCAGCCAACATCACGGTGACTGCCGAGATTGAACAGGCGGTGCGGTCCGATGTACTGCTGCTTGCGGTGCCAATGCAAAAACTACGTGATGCCCTGAATCTTCACGCAGCACGGCTGAGCGGGAAGGTTCTGATTGCCTGTTGTAAGGGGATCGAATTGTCCACGGGTTTGGGTCCTGTCGCCGTCATCCGTCAAACAGTGCCGGACGCCCAACCGGCCCTGCTGACCGGGCCCAGTTTTGCCGACGACATCGCGCGCGGTTTGCCCACGGCGCTAACCCTGGCTTGTGCGGATGCCGAACTGGGTGAGGCGCTTCAGCAAGAGCTGAAAACCACCAACCTGCGTCTTTATCGAACCGCCGATGCCGTCGGGGCAGAACTGGGTGGCGCGCTAAAGAATGTGATGGCTATTGGTTGCGGCGCGGCCATTGGGGCAGGCCTTGGCGACAGCGCCCGCGCTGCATTGATCACGCGCGGATTTGCCGAGATGCAGCGCTTTGCCGCGCTGCGCGGGGCCCAACCGGATACGCTTATGGGGCTGTCAGGGTTGGGCGATCTGGTATTGACCTGCTCGTCCGAATTATCTCGAAATTATCGTTTTGGCCTGTGTTTGGGTCAAAAGAAACCGTTTGACAGCACAACAACTGTCGAAGGCGTCGCCACCGCGCTGGCCATGTCTGAGATCGCCGCAAGTGAAGGACTGGATATGCCGATCAGCGCAACGGTGGCGAAACTCAGCAGCGGTGCATACAGTGTCACCGACGCGATTCAGGCGCTGCTGGGTCGCCCACTCAAGGAGGAATAATATGCTCATCGCCCTGATCGCCCGTGACAAAGCCGGAGCCCTGCAAGCCCGGCTGGACAACCGCGCGGCACATTTGGCCTATATCGATGACACTGGTGTGGTGGCGCAGGCCGGGCCGTTGCTGGAAGGCGATGCGATGATCGGATCGCTGGTCATTCTGGATGTCGATGACCTGGCCGCAGCTGAGGCCTGGGCCGCAAATGATCCCTATGCGCTGGCCGGGCTGTTCGACTCGGTCGAGTTGATCCCGTGGAAAAAGGTGATCGGCTGATGGCGTATTGGCTGTTCAAATCCGAACCCTCGACCTGGAGCTGGGATCAGCAAGTCGCCAAAGGAAATGCAGGCGAGGAATGGGACGGGGTCCGCAATTATCAGGCCCGTAATTTCATGCGTCAGATGCAGATCGGTGATCGGGGGTTCTTCTACCATTCGCAAAAGGACAAGGCGATTGTTGGCATTGTCGAGGTCTGCGCCGAGGCCCATTCCGACAGCACCACCGATGATGAGCGCTGGGAATGCGTGGATATCAAGGCCGTCCGGCCATTTGCCACCCCTGTCACGCTGGATCAGATCAAGGCAGATGAACGTCTGGCTGAAATGGTTCTGGTCAAGAACTCGCGCCTGTCGGTGCAGCCGGTCAGCGATGCAGAATGGCAGGTGATCTGCGGATTGGGCCAGACCAAGGCGGATTGAATGGAAAGGGAAGGTCCTGACGGATGCAGAACCTTCCCTACCCCGCGTGCTCCCAAACTCACCACACGCATATGGAAATCTATTGGTTCTGACCGTCCTGGTCATGACCTGACCTTAGCCGATTTCAGAACTACGCTTCAAACGCCAAGTGTTTAGAGTTTCATTCAAATACAGAACACCCGTCGGCAGGACCGACGGGTGCTAAGCTGGTTTCAGGCTAGATCAGCTATAAACCGATTCTTTGCTGAAATGCTTGGTCAGCATGTAATAAACCACAGCGCGGTATTTATTGCGCTCGGACATGCCATAGGTTTCCATGGCCTTGTTGATCGCTTCCATCAGCTCGGGACCATCCGACAGGCCCAGCTTTTTGATCAGGAAGTTGTTCTTGACCGTCTCAAGCTCACCTTCCTGGCTGGCTGCCACTGTCGACGCATCCGCGTCATAGATCGCCGGACCGCAACCGATGGTGACCTTGGTCAGCAGGTCCATATCGGGGTCCATCCCGCATTTGCCTTTCAGATCTTCAGCGTATTTGGCGATCAATTCGTCGCGTTTGCCCATGTCCCAGTCTCCTTAATCCATTGTCACGGAATTTTTTGCCGATGCGGAAGAGACTAGCCTCGTCGGCGGAATTCCCAAAAGGGAAAAATCACAAGGTTTCCCCCTAGGCTGAACTTTGCAGGACTACTCGATTTGATTTTTCCAGATTTATTATTTAACATTTTTGTTAATTATGATTCCCGGAGGTCCTCATGCCCGTTTCTCTGCCCAACGAAACCACCGAATACCGATCCGCACGTAACGCACTCCTTTCTGCCGAACGAGACCTGAGAGCCAAGGTTGAAGAGGTCGCGGCCTTGCGCCGCTCTCTTCCAACCGGGGGCAAAATCCCTGGTGATTATGCGTTCCGAGATCTGGCAGGCAAAGGCGCACCGATGTCCTCGCTGTTTGGCGACAAAGAAACGCTGATCATTTATTCACTGATGTACGGACCTGATGCGGAACGCCCCTGCCCTATGTGTTCTGCTTTTCTGGATGGACTAAACTCTCAGATCCACCATCTCATACAGAACGCCTCGGTTGCCGTGGTGGCGCAGAACACGCCTGAAAAACTCTCGGCGCTCAAGGATGAGATGGGTTGGAATGCGCTGCCGCTCTTTTCTGCACTGGGGACGAATTACCAGAGCGACTATCTGGCCCAGACCGAAGGGGGCGATCAGCTTCCCATCCTGAATGTCTTTCAACGGCTCCCTGATGGCATTCATCACTTCTGGAGTTCCGAGCTGTTCTTTGAACCCAGCGACTGGCATCCCCGGCATGTGGATGCAGCGTGGCCTTTGTGGAATGTGTTGGATTTCACACCACAGGGCCGCGGAGATTTCATTCCTTCATTGCGCTGAGGTACTATCGGCAGTAGCCCCAGCCAGGCCCCTGCAGGTGAAAGTGATCGGCATGCAAGCGGTTGTAGTCAGGGCCAAGGACCACGCGGAACCAATCACAGGCTCCGCGCCCGATCTGACGCAGGAAATCGGCCTCGGGGCCGTCAGTGCCCCAGTCAGACAGCAGGTTCAAGCTGCGCCCATCCGAGAGGTCCAGCCCGACGATATCGATCGCGTCTGCAGTGGCGTGGCTGCTCCAACCATTGTCTTGTCCTTGCGCGGTGCGCATCCGGCGGCAATTATAGCTGCCAATCTGGCGCAATCGGCTGACTGCGGTACCTAATACCTTCTCTGCGGCAGGCTGCACCACATGATGCTCCCACATGGCAAGCCGTAAGGTGGTGGCGCACCGGGTCTCAATCGCCGCGATCCGTGCTTTCACCAAGTTGGTCAATCGGCCCCGCCCCGCAATCCCACAGTTCTCGTCCACGACCAGATCTTCCATCGGTTCAAACTGTACCCCAGCCTCAGCCAGAGCGGCGCTGCACATGACGTCATCCGCCAGTGCTCGGTTCAGTTGATAGGCTGTCACCGGGGTGACCGGGGCCGTCACGGTCAGATCACGCAGAGGGTTCCAGTGCGGGGGTACAGGCGTATCGGGATGGGCAAGCAGCCACCAAACGCCTCCGCCCAACACGATCAACAGAGTTAAGAGGCCAAAAAGAAAAGACGCCGCCGAAAGCAGGATTCGGCGGCGTCTGGAAAGCTTGGTCATGCCTCTTTCGTACTTAGTAGCGGTAGTGTTCCGGCTTGTAGGGGCCTTCGGGTTTCACCCCGATATAGGCCGCCTGATCGCTATCCATCTGGGTCAGCTTCACGCCGATGCGGTCCAGATGCAGACGAGCGACTTTTTCATCCAAATGCTTGGGCAGGATGTAGACTTCGTTCTTGTACTCATCGCCCTTGGTGAACAGTTCGATTTGCGCCAGAACCTGGTTGGTGAACGAAGCCGACATCACGAAAGAGGGGTGCCCGGTGGCATTGCCGAGGTTCAGCAAGCGGCCTTCGGACAGCAGGATGATGCGGTTGCCCGAAGGCATCTCGATCATATCAACCTGTTCCTTGATGTTGGTCCATTTGTGATTCTTGAGGCTGGCCACCTGAATTTCATTGTCGAAGTGGCCGATGTTGCCGACGATGGCCATGTCCTTCATCGCGCGCATATGCTCGATGCGGATCACGTCCTTGTTGCCGGTGGTGGTGATGAAGATATCCGCGCTGGCAACTTCGTCTTCCAGCAGGGTGACTTCAAACCCGTCCATTGCAGCCTGCAGAGCACATATCGGGTCGACTTCGGTCACCTTCACACGGGCACCTGCACCACGCAACGAAGCCGCCGAGCCTTTGCCCACGTCGCCATAGCCACAGACAACGGCAACCTTACCGGCCATCATGGTGTCGGTGGCGCGGCGGATGCCATCGACCAGCGATTCCTTGCAGCCATATTTGTTGTCGAATTTCGACTTGGTAACGCTGTCGTTCACGTTGATTGCCGGGAACGGCAGGTGGCCATCTTTCACCAGCTGATACAGGCGGTTCACACCGGTGGTGGTTTCCTCGGACACGCCTTGAATCTGATCGCGCATCTTGGTGAACCAGCCAGGGCTGGCCGCCATACGTTTGGCGATCTGCTTCTTGATGACCTCTTCTTCTTCCGATCCTGGAACAGGGATGATGTCTTCGCCTGCCTCGGCGCGGGCGCCCAGCAGGATGTACAATGTCGCGTCGCCGCCATCATCCAGGATCATGTTCGGGCCGTCTTCGAACAGGAAGGATTTGTCCAGATAATCCCAATGCTCTTCCAGCGTCTGGCCTTTGATCGCGAAGACGGGAATGCCGGCTTCGGCAATCGCTGCCGCCGCGTGATCCTGCGTCGAGAAGATGTTGCACGACGCCCAGCGTACATCCGCACCCAACGCCACCAGCGTTTCGATCAGAACGGCGGTTTGGATGGTCATATGCAGCGAACCGACGATCCGCGCGCCTTTCAGCGGCTTGCTTTCGCCATATTCGGCGCGCAGGGACATCAGCCCCGGCATTTCCGTTTCAGCGATATCCAGTTCCTTGCGGCCAAATCCGGCCAGCGAAATGTCTTTGACGATATAGTCCCCGGCCATCAGGTGCTCCATTCCGGTAAATCTTGATCCGGGCTGCCCCTAGCATTCCTTGGGACAGGTGGCAATGTGGATGGCCGGAAACGGGAAGTCTGGTGACAAAATATCAGCTTGGCGTACCCTCGACTTTGATTTTGGGGATCGCTTCAAAAAAATCAGTGCCAACGGCGACAATACAACTCATGCCGTTCGCCTGGGTCACCAGAACGGTATAACTTCCCGTTTCCTTTGAGGTCCAAACCTCCATGACCGTCTGCCCTCCACGTGATTTCTGCAAGCCGCCAAAGGCTAATTCCTCGGCGTAATTATCTTGCAGCTTGGTAATCACGTGCTCGCGTTCTGCACAATTTTGGGCAAAAGCGGGCGGTGCAGTGGCGGCCATTCCAAAGGTCAGGGCGGTTGCAAGTAAACGCTTGAACATAACAAGCTCCTTTCGATACGTGTTTCGTTTCGAGAGGGCGCAACTGGGAGGAGTCAGCACCCCCCTCAGTCCTTTATGTCGGGATCGTATCGCGCAGATTCAAAGCACGAATGCTCAAGAAAATGTTGGCAGCATGTGATCCAGACAGATACATCATACCACAAGAACGCGAATTGAACGTGTCCCAGTTCACAAGGCATGGCAAAATGGCAACACAACCCAGAGCGTGGCAAAGAATGCTGTCGGGCCGCAGGCTGGATCTGCTGGACCCGACCCCGGTTGATATCGAGATCGAAGATATCGCGCACGGGCTGGCCTTCGTAGCACGCTGGAACGGTCAGACCAACGGGGATTTCGCCTATTCCGTGGCCGAACATTCCTTGCTGGTGGAGCAGCTTTTTGGCCGCATCGCACCAAATGCACCAACAAAATGGCGGTTAGCGGCACTGTTACACGACGCGCCCGAATATGTGATCGGAGACATGATTTCCCCGGTCAAATCTGCGGTCGGCCCGGATTATGGTGCGCTTGACGACCGGTTGGCAGCTGCAATCCATATCCGTTTCGGGTTGCCTGCCGCGGTGCCGCAAACGGTTAAGCGCCAGATTAAGAAAGCCGACAAGATCAGCGCCTGGATGGAAGCGACACAAATCGCGGGCTTTTCAGATGCTGAGGCGACAAAATTCTTCGGTCGCCCTGACAAAGCGATTCTGGAGGGGCTGCAGATCAAGCTGCGCCCTCCCATCGAGGTAAGAGAAGCATATACCACACGGCATCAGGAGTTGCTGGACAGCCTCTAAGTCACCGATAGATTGGAGTTGCGGCCTGTGCTAATTTGCCATCAAAACAAGGCTATAGCCGGGCACAGGTTCTAATGAGCGATGCAGACAGTCAGGTATCGGTACCGAAGGCACGATTGGATTATGCCAACGCCTGCTTACGTGAGGCCTACAACCTCACAGGCCGCGGACGGGTGCGCAATCTGATCCGAAAATCACTACTGCCACAGATGGTCACCTACCGAAACTTGAACATCCATCTGCATCCCTATGACAATTTCAGTGAGTTTGTACTCTGGCGAAAAGGTCGATCTCCGGAAGAGCTTGAGTTGAATTGGCTGAGAGAGACTTTTGAGGGGAAAACACTCAAGGTCTTGGATATTGGCGCTAATTTTGGTCTCTACTCGTTGTTCTTTGCGTCAATCCTCGGCCCAGACTCTCAGATTTTTGCATTCGAGCCAAACCCTGCGCTGGCGGATCGCTTGTCTATGAACTGTGCGTTGAACGGTTTCGGCAACGTCGATCTGAACACGTTCGCCATCTCGGACGAATCTGGCAACGCTGCGCTTTCGATAGAGCTTCGCGGCGATACGGCCACCAATCTGGGTGAAGGGCGATTGACGAATGACATGGCACGCGTGGACAAGTCAAAATACCAACTCATTCAAGTGCAAACCCGAACACTGTTGGAGTTAAAACATCTATATGGAGCGGACTTTATTAAGCTGGATGTTGAAGGGCACGAGCCGCGCATCCTCACGCCCTTCCTTGCGGCTGCCGACGACGTCGCGCTCCCGTGCTATTTACAACTGGAAACTGCCAATCTCGGTACAGGTGCGAAAAGCCTGTTTGCTGCTCTGGCAGCTCGTGGATATGAAAATGCCTTTCAAACCCAGCGTAATATCATCTTCAGAAGGTAGGCTGTGCATCAAGGATCACCGACCATAAACAAGCTTAGGGTCAAACCGGCATGAATGTTGGGTTGTTTTCCTGTGCAAAGAATGAAGGGCCATTCATTCTTGAGTGGGTCGCTTATCATCTGCTGATCGGGTTCGATCCGATCCTGATCTACAGCAACGATTCAACCGACGGTACGACCGAACTGCTTGATATACTTGATAAAAACGGGGTTGTTTCTCATGTTTTACAAGATCTGAATCCGGGCGATATCCCCCAACATGAGGCCGCTGACAAAGCCTATTTGCATCCATCGCTCATTTATGCCGATTGGTTGATGTGGCTCGATAGTGACGAATTCCTCTACTGTTCAGGTCCTAACAATCAAGTCACAGATCTGATCAGTCGCTGTCATGAAATAGCGGAAGGTATCGCGGTGAACTGGCTGATTTTCGGAGACGGGCATCATGCGACCTGGGAGTCCGGACTGATCACCCAGCGCTTTCTGAGACGCGCCGAGAATGGCCATCGCCTGCATCAACGCTATAAGACGCTGTTTCAGACCTCCGAAAAGATACGCGGGTTCGGTATTCATCGACCCCATTTATTTAAAGGGTTTCAGCAAGACGGGGGGCAATTCGTCAATGCATCCGGGCATCCCATGCATGACGATATTTATCGCTCTGGCGTGCGTCGGCGACACGCATTTGGGGCCGCGCCCAAAAATCTGATCTCGCACGATTGGGCAGCCGTTTTTCACTACCCGGTGAAAACACGCGACAGTTTCGAGCTAAAGCGCCTACGGGGTCAGGGCACTAAACCAATTGATGCACCTGACCGGTACAGCCGGTTTCGTGAACAGTATTGGAAGAAATACAATCAAAACAGTATCGTGGATGACAGAATGCTAGCGATGGGCGAAAAGCTGCAAGCGAAAGTGGACGCGTTATTGGCAATTCCCAATGTCTCGCACGCGCACTCACATTGTCTCAAGGTTTATGCGCAGAGTATCCTGGAGCGATAACAACTTCCCACGCCTTGATTTGCAAAGCGGCATAAAGATCGGAAAATTCCAACATAGCCTGAGTGATCGGGTAACTTACTCGAAAAAAAATCAGTTCTCGAATTGAGGCACCCAAGACTACAAGGTCTCCGAATTTGAAACCATAGTTATGGGTGGGCGATCTAGTATTGCGCCTGTTGGGGATTTGGGGCCGGTTTTGACCGCTGGCTCGACTACGCAACGATCTTTAAGAACGGCATCGGCAATTATCGTTACAGATGTAGAATTGCTCTGTTGCCCGCCGGATGGCATCACCTTCGGCGGACAAACATACACCCTTTACCAAAGTCTGTAGCCTCGATCGACCACTTAGCCTAAGTCGAAGATATCTGTTGGCAAAATGGCTGCAGGAATCTCAATATCAGCCATTGCTTCCTCAGGAAGAGTAAGATCCGGCAAATCCGGCGCTTCAATGGGGAACACATGCTCAGGAAGCTCGGGCATACCGGCATCTGCGGGTGGTCCCACTTCGGGAAAATCGATGCCTAATTCGGAGAGCTTCTCGATCGCTTTCAGCGAAGGGTTTGGTCTCATGTCCGGTTTCATATCGCTTGATCCTCTGTACGGTTTGCCTGACCTGCCTCTTACTTGACGGCATTGTTGCAACTGCAGCACAGTGATGATGCCACAGAGAATCTAAACACGGTTTGAACACATTGTTCATGCTGTGTTAACTTTGTTCAACATAGGTCAACAATGCTTTTGCCGCGAGGTGCATGCGGCTTAATCCAGACTAAACGATTAAATTAATTTCATAGTTTTTACGGGCTGTGTTTGTCAAATATCGCTTCAATTTCCTACGATGCATGTTCAGGTAGCGGACCCCTTCCGAAACATATGTGCCCACATCCGATACACACACCCTGAGTATCGTTCGAACAAAAAACAACTCTTGGTCTCCAAGGCAACTTAGAGCTTAGTAAAATTTACTTTTTACAGCGAATTTGGATCAAACGGCCAATATCTCTTAGCGTCAGCTAAACCGTGTTTTTACGTTTTCGAACATCTCAAAATCCATTGAGAACGCAGATTCAAGGTTCATATGATCAGTTCTCGTCAAGCTCTGTATGGCGTCTTTGGAAGAAGAAGAGTGTCCTAATGTGCTGCGGGTATCCTGCATCTCAGTTTGGTTTCCAAAAATCTCATAAGAGATATGCTCCAGCGCCGTATTCAGATCGTCAACGCAACCAATAAAATCGAAATCGATGAAATCAAAACTGATTTCTTTGCGTTGCGGACGCCAGTGACGGTTCAAGTCACGTGCAGTTTCGTCATGCGCAATGATGTCGAGAAAGTCTGACAATCCGAGATCGCCATCTGGTTCTCTACCAACATGCCGCAGAAACTTCTCTTTTTGACCTGGAGTTTTTAATAGATATCCAAAAAAAGCACTGAGAGTGCGCGCGGTCGGGTGACGAACGACCGAGAAGCAAAACCGCGTTCTTTCTTCTAGCGCTTCAATTGCTGACGGGACATCCAACGCCTTCCTTCCAGTCTTGATCAGCGATTTTGGCGGATTGTGTATGCTTTTCATATCAATCTGCATTGAACCACCTGCCTGCGCATTCAACCTGTGCAGCAAAGTGGCAATAACCGTTGAACAGGCGCATTTATGATTTTTCATATACAGAAATGTACGCACCGGCGGATCAAACGTCGGCATATGAACGGTTTGCAAAAAATGCCTTTGATGGTGGTAGTTTTTGAGAATATCTGAGGCACTGAGCGCGTTCGATTTCATCAAGATATTCCCTTACACCGAGTTTTCGACCTAGTTAGTTTCAACTACTGAAAGATACCTGGAGCTTCCGAGAAACGCAGTTGCTCTGCGATATACCTCAGGATTTGCAAATTTACCTATGAGAAGAACTATCGTGGGCTGCGCTTCGCCAAAATCCGCTGCAACGTCCTGCGGTGCATGTTCAGGCGGCGCGCTGTTTCCGAGACATTGCGATCACACAGCTCATACACACGCTGGATATGTTCCCATCGAACACGGTCGGCACTCATGGGGTTTTCCGGCGGCGGGGGCATTTCGTCACCCTTTGCCAACAATGCGTTGGTGATATCAGTCGCGTCGGCGGGTTTGGACAGATAATCGGTCGCGCCAATCTTGACCGCTGCGACTGCAGTGGCGATGGCTCCGTACCCAGTCAGAACCACAACCCGGCTGTCCGGGCGCTTTTCACGCAGAACTTCGACCACATCAAGCCCGTTGCCATCCTCAAGCCGCAGATCAACCACAGCATATGCGGGTGGTCGTGCGGTCGATATGGCGCGACCCGCTGCGACAGAGCCTGCGGTCTCAACGTCGAATCCACGTTTTTCCATGGCTTTGGCCAGACGTCTCAGAAACGGCTCGTCATCATCTACCAGAAGCAGCGATTTATCGGGGCCGATTTCAAGCTGGGAACTGTCTGCCATATGTGGGTCTTTCCGCTATTTCACGCTTTTTGGCTTTAACATGAGTAATAGCAGCGCCATTCCAAAGGTCAAACCGACTGTTGCGCGTTAGATCTTGTCAAGGAAACAACCAACCTTATCCGCCATCTGTTCGGCGGTATCATCACGCTTGAAGAATTCAAGGAAACCGTCCTCGGGCGTGACCAAGTATGTGAAAGTCGAGTGATCGACCAAGTAGTACTCATCGCTTTTGTCATGCGCTTTGTAGTAGGTTTTGTAGGCCTTGCTCGCGGCTTTGACCTGTTCGGGTGAGCCAGTCAAGGCGATCATACGTTCATGCAGGTTGAACGCGTAATCATCCAATACTTCGGGCGTATCACGGTCAGGGTCAATTGAAATAAACAAGGGCGTCACCGACTGTCCGCGTTCGGCAAGCAGGTCAATCGCTTCGGCATTGCGGGACATGTCGAAAGGGCAGACATCGGGGCAGAACGTATATCCGAAATAGATCAACGTTGGTTCGGTGATCACATCCGAGTCTGTCACCGTTGCTCCCTTGCTGTTGACCAGCTCGAACGGTCCACCAATCGCGGCGCTGCCGCCCGCGATCTGGCTTGAACGGCACTGGGCAAACTTGTCATCCGAACCACCGCGTGTCAGCAGCCACATTGCACCCAGACCAACGGCCAGAACTACAGTTGCGAGTATGGCATAAAGACGGAGCATGACGGCTATCCTGAGACGAAGGTTGTTGATCGGTTCGGTCGGCACTCCTATCAACGTTGTGGGCCGACGCAATAGGACATAATCGACAGATGACGGATTCCAACACCAGCCTTTGGCGCGGGCAAGAACGCAGCACCTGGATCAGGTTGCGGACACTGATCCTATTGCGATGGGTGGCCATCATTGGCCAGTTCACGGCGATCACAGTCGCACAACAATACTATCATGTGCAGCTCGAGCTTGGCCTGTGTTACTTTGCCATCGGCGTCTCCGTCATGGGCAATCTGACAGCGATCCTGCTTTTCCCCGAAAACAAGCGCCTGTCCGAGTTCGAGAACTTTCTGATGGTGCTGTTCGACCTGCTGCAACTGTCGATACTGCTCTATCTGACTGGCGGGCTTAACAATCCTTTTGCGCTACTGTTGATCGGGCCGGTGACGATTTCAGCCAATGTGATGAGCACCCGCTCGACCCTGATCATCGGCAGCGTTGCGGTGATCCTGACAACATTGCTGGCGCAGTTTCATCTGCCGCTGCGTACCAATCTGGGCCTTGTTTTGGATATCCCCGACATATTGTTGTTCGGAAATTGGGCCGCAATCATCATCGCCATTGTATTCATCGGCGCCTATTCCCATCGTATCAGCTCAGAAGTGCAGTCGATGTCCGAAGCGCTGTCGGCTACGCATATGGCACTGGCGCGCGAACAAAAGCTCACCGATCTTGGCGGTGTCGTCGCGGCCGCTGCGCATGAGCTGGGCACACCTTTGGCCACAATCAAGCTGGCCAGTTCTGAATTGATCGAAGAACTGGACGATCGCCCCGAACTGAAAGAAGACGCGGCTTTGATCCGTGAGCAGGCCGACCGTTGCCGCGATATATTGCGTGACATGGGACGGGCCGGAAAAGATGACCTTCACCTCCGGCAGGCCCCTTTGTCGACGGTGATCCACGAATCCGCAGAACCGCATATCAACCGGGGCAAGCAAGTGCATTTCGAAGAGAAGCCGGTTGCCGACGGCGATGTTCAGCAACCCTCAATTCTGCGCAAGCCCGAGATCATTCACGGATTGCGCAATTTAATCCAGAATGCTGTGGATTTTGCACGGGCAAATGTGTGGATCGAGGCTGAATGGACCTCGGATCAGATCAGCGTCTCGATAATGGATGACGGTCGCGGATACCCCTCACACATTATCGGACGAATTGGCGATCCGTTCATGCGCCGCCGTCGGGCCGACCGCAGCAGCCGGCCCGAATATGAAGGCATGGGGCTTGGATTGTTCATTGCCAAAACCCTGCTCGAGCGCAGCGGAGCCGAGCTTTACTTTGCCAATGGCGCAGACCCGTACCAGACATTGACAGATCAGCAGGAACGCAAAGGGGCAATCGTCAAGGTTATCTGGCCGCGCAAACTGATTGATGCACAAACAGGCGACACACCAGTCCCCTCGGGCGCAAACCAACCCTTCCAGATCTAAGTTAAGACCCCGTTAACTATTGCCCTTCATACAGGCTCGTGTTGATTTGACAGGGACGTTGAATAATGGCCGACTGGATCATTCTGGCCGCTATCAGCATGGTATCGGCCTGTTTTGCCATATTGTGGTTGTTGCCTCGGCACCAGAAATCGTTTGTAGATTACGCGCTGTCGTCGCCCGGATCGCTATTTGATGTGGTCTTCCTTTTCGATGGGGACAGGTTGATCAGCCACTCTGATATCGCATTGGCCGGATATGAATCTGTCACCAACTGGTCCGATCTGCACAGGCTGCTTCAGCGTGACTATCCCTCTTTCCCGGAAACACCCGAGCTCGTTCGGGCTCGGGGCCATCTGGTTGTATCCGCAATTGATTGCACAGTTGACCGCGAAGTCTCATGTGAATGGATAGATGGAGTGATCCGCGTCCAGTTGCGCGATCTGAAGGACACTGTATCGGCAAAGCGCGCCGACCCGAATGACCCGACCCGTTTAGCGATGGATCAAGCACCTTACCCGGTATGGCTGTCGGGCGAATGCAACACGGTGCGTTGGTGTAACGCGGCCTATGTTTCTCTGGCTCGGAAAATCTCGGGGCCGGATGCGGATTTGACCAAACCGGTTTTTCCACTGCTTTCAGACGAGGCGCAACTGGGCCGGAAATCCCGTGTCTCAGTTCAGATCAAAGACAGTGAATCCAGATTGTGGTTTGATCTGACCCGTGTTGCCCAAGACCAGGGTCAATTGTGTTATGCCGTCGATATCAACGCGATTGTTGAGGCGGAAACCGTACAGCGCAAATTCGTTCAGACAATGACCAAAACCTTTGCCCAACTCTCAATTGGCCTGGCTATTTTTGACCGTAACAGCCAGTTGGCTTTGTTTAATCCTGCACTGATTGATCTGACCTCACTGCCCCCGGATTTTCTGAGCCTTCGCCCCAGTCTGTCCAGCTTTTTTGACCGGTTGCGCGATCAGCATATGATGCCAGAACCCAAAAATTACCGCAGCTGGCGGCGTCAGATGAATGATCTACTGGAGGCGGCCCAGGATGGGAACTACCAGGAAACTTGGTCATTACCTTCAGGCTCGGTCTATTCCGTCAGTGGACGACCGCACCCGGATGGTGCTGTGGCCTTTCTGTTCGAAGATATCACCGCCGAAATTACGTTGACGCGCAGGTTCCGCGCTGAGATGGATTTGATGCAGTCCATTCTGGACAAGCTTGCTGATGCGATCGCTGTCTTTTCGGATGACGGGACGCTGGCAACGACGAACTATGCCTACCAGTTGATGTGGGGTGACAGCGGCGAGGTCGGGTTTGAGCCTACTACTGTTCTTGAAATCACCCGCCAGTGGCAGGAACATTGCGCCGCCACTCCAATCCTTGGCGAGATCCGGGAATTTGTAACCACGCGCGAGAACCGGGCCGAATGGTCAGGCGAACTGACCCTAAAGTCGGGCAGTACAATGACCTGCACAGTCAGTCCCATGCAAAACGGGGCAACCATCGTTCGCTTCACCTCAGCCAGTGCCGTTGAAAACATCGCGCAGCAGCAAAAAATCAGCGCCTGAACCGGTTGCGGCCAACCCGACGTAGGTCCATTGTGGCGTCATGAATGCGCCGCTGAAATTGACTCTAAAATCCCCTCAGGACACTGCGGAAATCGCCACCCGATTGGGGGGTGCATTGCAACCGGGCGACACCATCCTGCTTGAAGGTTCGATCGGCAGCGGCAAAACCCATTTCGCACGCGCTCTGATCCAGTCGACATTGATCAAGCCTGAGGATGTACCCTCACCAACTTACACACTGGTTCAGGTCTATGAGACGCGGATCGGGGAAATTTGGCACTCTGATCTCTATCGGCTTGCATCCGTGGAAGAGATTGAAGAGTTGGGGTTGGTCGACGCATTTGACACCAGCATCTGCCTGATCGAGTGGCCCGAAAAACTGGGTCCGTTGTCCCCACAATCGGCCTTGCTTGTTCATTTCGCAACCGACCCCGACGATCAGGACACCCGGCAAGTTTCACTTACATGGTCGGACCCAAAATGGAGCACCAGGCTGGAGATGATCCAATGACAAACCGGGCCATTTTGGCAGAAGCATTGATCGCGCAGACCCCATGGAGCGGTGCACAACATGCACCCTTGGCCGGCGATGCCTCGAACCGCCGGTACGAGCGCTTGACCGATCCCGCCACTGGCCGCACAGCGGTTCTAATGGACGCCCCACCCGACAAAGGGGAGTCGGTCGAACCTTTCGTACGCATGTCGGAGTATTTGCGTTCAATCGGGCTGAGTGCGCCAGAAATCTATGCAGAGGACAGCGAATACGGATTTCTTCTGCTCGAAGATTTGGGCGACGCTCTGTTTGCCCGCGTCTTGCGAGACGATCCAACGCTTGAACGCACCCTGTATGACGTGGCAACCGATGTTCTGGTTCATCTTCACGCGGCCCACACTCTTTCGCTCGACAGCTATGATCCTGCTCTGATGACTGAGCTTGCGGCGCTTTCTTTCACCAAATACGCTCAAGGCATTCAAGGGTCGCATGATGAAGAAGCTCGCACCCGGTTCGAGCTTCGCTTTGCCGATATCCTGCACCGCGAAACCGGCGGGACACGGGTTGTTGTACAACGCGATTATCACGCAGAAAATCTGATCTGGCTGCCTGATCGAGACGGTCTGGCGCGTGTAGGGCTGCTGGATTTCCAAAGCGCGATGTTAGGGCATCCCGCCTATGATTTGATGTCGCTGCTGCAGGATGTGCGTCGCACGGTCCCTGTCGGCATCGAGATGCGGATGATCGACCGTTATATCACTGCAACCGGTGTTGACGGGCACGATTTCCGTACCGCTTATGCGGTTCTGGGCGCACAGCGCAACCTGCGTATTCTGGGTGGATTTGCGCGGCTGGCAATAGATTATGGTAAACCACATTACGTCGACCTGATCCCCGCTGCCTGGGCCCATTTGAGGCGCGATCTGGAGCATCCGGCGCTGGTTCCCGTGGCGGATCTTTTGCGCAGCGCCCTGCCCGAACCAAGCCCGGAGAACCTTGCAAAGCTGAGGTCGCAATGACCGCTACACCCCAAGCTGCAATGCTGTTTGCTGCCGGTTTCGGCACCCGTATGGGGGCCTTGACCAAAGACCGACCAAAGCCATTGATTAAGGTCTCCGGGCGACCTTTGATCGACCATGCGTTGGATTTGGTCGATGCGCTGAGACCATTACGTGTTGTCGCCAACCTGCATTATCGCGCCGACCAGATTGCCGATCATCTGACGGGCCACGACGTGGCGCTGTCGCTCGAAGAGCCGCGCATTCTGGACACCGGTGGCGGGTTGCGCGCAGCGTTGCCGCTGCTTGGTCCCGAGCCGGTCTTCACCCTGAATAGCGATGCGATCTGGGCCGGACCAAACCCGCTGAAATTGCTCAGGGATCACTGGGATCCAAATGAAATGGATGCGCTTCTAATGTGCATTCCGGTCGGACAGGCCCTTGGTCATGCCGGTCCGGGTGATTTTACTCAGGACAGCACCGGGTGGATCACCCGAGGCGCAGGTCTGATATATGGCGGGGCTCAGATAATCAAAACCGACGGGCTGCGTGACATCAATGAGGACGTGTTTTCCTTGAACCTGTTGTGGGATCAAATGCTGCGGCATAATCGCCTATTTGCACTGTCCTACCCCGGTCGTTGGTGCGATGTGGGGCATCCCGAAGGTATTGATCTGGCCGAGGGGCTGATTGCCGATGTTTGAGCCCAGCGCCCTGCCCCGGGTCTTCGCGGTCCCTCCGGGAGCGGATTTCCCCAAGGTGCTGGTCGACGGGCTGCATGAGCGATTTGAGGGGCTGCCGCCCGAAGCGCTGGCCCGGGTTCAACTGGTGATCAACACCCGCCGCATGGCACGCCGGGTGCGCGATCTGTTTGATCAAGGACCGCCCTGCTTACTCCCGCGGTTATCTTTGGTTACCGACCTGGGCGAAAGCGCGGATCTCGCGCAGATCCCGCCCGCAATTCCACCCTTGCGTCGCAGGCTGGAATTGACGCAGCTGATTGCCAAATTGCTGGATCAACAACCCGATCTGGCCGCGCGTTCTTCGCTTTTTGATCTGTCCGACAGCCTTGCCGCGCTGATTGACGAGATGCAGGGCGAGGGCGTCTCACCCGAGGCGATTAGGCAACTGGACGTCAGCGACATGTCCGGCCATTGGGCCCGGGCACAAGCATTTATCGGCATCGCAGATCAGTTCATGGAGTCTGGCGCAGATACACTTGACGCGCAGGCCCGGCAGCGCCGCGTGGTCGAAAACCTGATCGCGTGCTGGCAGATCTCGCCGCCTGAACATCCGGTTATATTGGCGGGCTCTACAGGATCACGCGGAACCACCTTAATGCTGATGCAGGCCGTCGCGCGCCTGCCGCAAGGGGCGCTGGTGTTGCCAGGCTATGATTTCGACCAGCCCGAGCATGTCTGGCACAATCTGGATGACGCCCTGACCTCCGAGGATCATCCGCAATATCGCTTCCGCAAGCTGATGCTCGGGCTAGGGCTTGGTCCCGATCAGATTCAGCCTTGGACCCCGGATCAGGTGCCCTCACCTGCGCGTAACAAGCTGATCTCACTTGCCTTGCGCCCTGCCCCGGTGACTGACGCCTGGATGACCGAGGGTCCTCATCTAGCTGATCTGAATGGTGCAACCAAGGATGTCACACTGATCGAAGCGTCTTCTCCTCGGGCTGAGGCATTAGCCATTGCTCTGCGCCTTCGTCGGGCCGCCGAAACCGGGCAAACCGCCGCGCTCATAACGCCTGACCGGATGTTGACACGTCAGGTCAGCGCCGCGTTGGACCGGTGGAATATCCTGCCCGATGACAGCGCGGGCTTACCGCTACAATTGTCTCCACCCGGTCGGTTTTTACGCCATGTCGCTGGGTTGTTCGCGCGCCGTCTGGATGGTGAGGCATTGCTGACACTGCTCAAGCATCCACTTTGCCATGATGGCGGCGACCGGGGCGCCCATCTGCTACACACCCGCGATCTGGAACTCGACCTGCGCCGCCACGGCCCGCCCTTTCCCGACAGTGTGAGCCTGACAGCCTTTGCTATTCGCAACGAAGCGCCCGAAGACTGGGTTCGCTGGGTGATCGATGCATTCTGCGATCATTACCGGCCACAGGAGCAACCACTGTCAGATTGGGTCGCGCAACTTCGCACACTGGCCGAAACAATCTCGGCGGGTACCACCGGTGAACCGGGTACATTGTGGGACAAGAATGCCGGCCAAAAGGCGCTTGCGGTAATGGCAGCACTGGAGCGCGAGGCCCACCATGGCGGCGCGATGACCGCCCATGATTTCGCTGACCTTCTGGGCGCGTTATTGGCAGGTGAGGAGGTCCGCGACCGCGATGCGCCCCACCCGCATCTGATGATCTGGGGCACACTTGAAGCGCGCGTACAGGGCGCAGATCTTTTGATACTGGGCGGCCTGAACGAAGGCAGCTGGCCTGAGTCTGCGGCACCCGATCCCTGGTTGAACCGACAGATGCGCAACGAAGCGGGTCTTTTGCTGCCCGAGCGCCGGATCGGTTTATCTGCGCATGACTTCCAACAAGCCATAGGTGCACCGGAGGTGGTTCTGACCCGCGCGACCCGCTCGGATGACGCGGAAACCGTACCCTCTCGCTGGCTGAACCGCATGACCAACCTTTTGCAGGGCTTGCCCGAACAAGGTGGAACCGATGCCTTGGCGGCAATGCGTGCGCGTGGCCAAAAATGGTTGGATTGGGCAGAAACACTGGAACATGCGCCCCAAATTGCAGCGGCTCACCGACCGTCACCACGTCCGCCCGTCGCAGCACGTCCGCGACGGTTATCGGTGACCGAGATCAAGCGTCTGATCCGCGATCCTTACGCCATCTACGCCCGACATGTTTTGCGCCTGAAGCCTCTGGACCCGTTAGTGCAGGCCCCGGACGCTCTGTTACGTGGCATCGTCATCCACGAGGTACTGGAAAAGTTCGTGCGCGACAGTGTTCTGGATCCGGCGTTGCTGAGCCGTGAAAACTTCCTGAAACGGGCCGAAGCCCTGCTGCTGCAACACGTTGCATGGCCAACAGCGCGAAAGCTGTGGTTGGCACGGCTAGAGCGGATCACCGACAGTTTTCTATCCGCCGAGATTCACCGCCGCACCGATGGTGGGCCGGTGGCCTTTGAAGTTGGAATGCGTCTAGCGCTGGCCCCGTTGGACTTCACCATTGCCGGACGCGCCGATCGGATCGATCGAAGCGGGCAAGGGACTTTGCGGATCATCGACTACAAAACCGGCACCCCGCCAACGGAAAGCCAGCAGGCAAAATTCGACAAACAACTGCTGATCGAAGCCGCAATGGCCGAGCAAGGCGGTATCGAAGGATTCGATCCGCTTCCCGTTGCGCAGGCGATTTTCATCGGTATGGGCGGCACCTACAAAGAGGTACTCGCGCCCTTGCAGAAAGAGCCGACCGAAAAGGTGCTGGCCGAACTCAAAGAGCTCATTTCTGCCTATTTAGAGCCTGATCAGGGGTTTTCGTCACGCCGAATGCTGCACAAGGACACAGATGTCGGAGATTATGATCATCTCGCCCGGTTCGGAGAGTGGGATCGGTCGGCAGAAACCGCCCCGGAGGACCTGACATGAGCGCCCGCAATGATGCCACCGAACGGCAAGTTCAGGCCGCGCGCCCCGACGCGTCGACCTGGTTGGCGGCCAATGCGGGCTCGGGCAAGACCCGGGTGCTGACCGACCGGGTGGCGCGGCTGTTGCTGGATGGCGTGCAGCCGCAGCATATCCTGTGCCTGACCTATACCAAGGCCGCTGCAAGTGAGATGCAGAACCGGTTGTTCAAGCGTCTTGGCAAATGGGCGATGCTGGGCAACAGCGCCCTTCAGGAAGAACTGGTTGAACTCGGTGTTCCGGGTGTGATCGATCCCAACCGTTTGGCGCAGGCGCGCACCTTGTTTGCCCGCGCCATCGAAACACCTGGCGGCTTGAAGATTCAAACGATCCACTCATTCTGCGCCTCTTTGCTTCGACGCTTCCCGCTTGAGGCTGGGGTCAGCCCGCAGTTCGCCGAAATGGAAGATCGGGCCGCCGCCCTGCTGCGCGAAGAGATCATTGAGGATTTTGCCGAAGGTCATCAGGCCGCACTGATCGAGGATGTTGCCCGCTTTGTCACAGATACCGGCTTTGACAAACTAACTGCCGCCGTGGCGCAAAGGCGGAACCAGTTTGAGGAAGTACTGCACTGGCCGGACTTATTGCAACGTTATGATCTGCCACAAGGATTTGATGAAAAAGCCTTGCTGCAAAGCGTATTTCTGGGTGGAGAAGTTGATCTAATCCAGTCCATCTTACCTGCCCTGAAAGAGCGCGGCGGAAACAACGCCAAAGCTGCCGAGAAGCTTATGGGCTTTGTCGATGCGCGGCTAAGCGACCTAGCGGTGCTGGAAAACGTATTGCTTACAGGTAAGGCCGCAAAAGAACCGTTTACAGCTAAGATCAACAGTTTCCCCACCAAGGCGTTACGCGAAGAGGTGTTGGCCGACCGGATGCCCCAGCTTGAGGCCCTCATGTTGCGGGTAGAGGCCGCGCGGGAACAGAGGCTGGCGTTGATGGCTGCGCAGAAAACCCACGTTTTACATCGTTTTGCTGCCGCTTTCCTGCCTGAATACGATCGGCGAAAACAGCTGCGGGGTTGGCTGGACTTTGATGATCTGATTCTACGCGCGCGCCAAGTACTGAACGACCCGGCGGTGGCGGAATGGGTGCTGTACCGGCTTGATGGCGGCATCGATCACATTCTGGTGGACGAGGCGCAGGACACCAGCCCAGATCAGTGGGATGTGATCGAGAAACTGGCGCAGGAATTCACCAGCGGGGAGGGGGCCCGTTCCGGTGTCGAGCGCACAATCTTTGTTGTCGGGGACAAAAAGCAATCGATCTATTCCTTTCAGGGTGCCGACCCGCAGGCCTTTGACCGGATGCAGGCCGAATTTGGGCGAAAGCTGCAAGAATCAGGCTCTAAATTGTGGGATTCAACGCTAGAATATTCGTTCCGTTCATCCAGTGCGATCCTAGGACTGGTCGATATCCTGTTCGAAAACCGCGCCGAGGCCGGGTTCCACAAAGACTCGCTGCACCGTGCCTTCAAGGCCGATCTACCCGGTCGTGTTGACCTGTGGCCTGTGGTCGAAAAGGTCGAGGAGGAGAAGGATACCGATTGGACCGACCCGGTCGACCGACCTGGCGCACGGCATCATACGGTTATTCTGGCAGAGCAGGTGGCCCGGTCGATCCGGAACATGATCGATGGCGGCGCGACAATTCCCGACGATGGAGAAACTCAAGGCACCTATATTCGCCGCAAGGTCCAGCCCGGCGACTTTCTGATTCTGGTCCAGCGCCGTTCGGCCCTATTTGCCGAGATCATTCGTGCCTGCAAAGCTGCTGATCTGCCCATTGCGGGCGCTGACCGCTTAAAAGTGGGCGCGGAGCTGGCGGTCAAAGATCTCGCCGCGTTGCTAAGTTTTCTGGCCACACCCGAGGACAGCTTGTCACTGGCCACGGTCCTTAAGTCCCCATTGTTCGGCTGGTCCGAACAGCAATTGTTCGATCTGGCCCATCGAAGAGAAGAGCCCTATCTTTGGGCCGCTCTGCGTAATCGGGCCGAAGAATTCCCGGCTACGCTGGCCGTTTTGAACGATCTGCGTGGGCAGACCGACTTTCTGCGCCCTTATGACCTGATCGAGCGTATTCTGACGCGTCATGACGGGCGTCGCAAACTGCTGGGTCGGCTAGGGGCCGAGGCCGAGGACGGTATCAACGCACTACTGTCACAGGCGCTGGCCTATGAACGGACGGATATTCCCAGCCTCACCGGCTTTCTGGTCTGGATGCAAACCGATGACCTTGAGATCAAGCGCCAGATGAGCGGTGTCGGCAACATGATCCGAGTGATGACCGTTCATGGCTCGAAAGGGCTGGAAGCACCGATCGTGATTTTGCCAGACACTGGCAAACGGCAGCCGCCGCGCGATGCCGAGATCATGATGGCAGGGGATACTCCCTTGTGGAAAGTACCCTCTGATACCTCACCCGCACTGATTGCTACGGCGCGTGAAGAAGCTCGAAGACGCGAGGAGAATGAACGGCTGCGTCTTCTGTATGTGGCTCTAACACGGGCGGAAAAGTGGTTGATAGTCGCCGCAGCCGGAGATGTGGGTAAAGATGGCAGCAGCTGGTATCAAATGGTCGAGGCCGCGATGGCGCGTGCAGGGGCCACTCTGATACCTGGTTCCGAGACACTCCGGCTGGCGCATGGAGACTGGGACGCATTGCCTGTTGTTGAAAATGACAGCGTCCAGAATATCGAACAAAACCTGCCGGAATTTTTCGATCAGTCAGCACTGCCAGCACCAACGCCGGTAGAAACATTAAGCCCTTCCGATCTTGGGGGTCCCAAGGCTTTGCCCGGAGATGCCGGGAAGGATGAAGAGGCGGCGAAACTCCGTGGAACGCGGCTGCACCTATTGCTGGAACATCTACCCGCTGTTGTTCAGGAGCAATGGTCGCATCTTTGCACACGACTGTTGGCCGATATGCAGGATGTGGAACGCCAGGAGTTGCTGAACGAAGCCGAGGCCGTTCTGGCCGCCGATCATCTGAAACTGGTATTTGCGCCGGATGCACTGGCCGAGGTACCGGTCACCGCCGATTTGAACGGCGCTCGAATGCATGGGGTGATCGACCGATTGATCGTTACCGATACAGAAGTTCAAGTGATTGATTTCAAATCAAATGCGACTGTTCCGAACAGCCCTGAAACCTGCCCCGAGGGGTTGTTGCGCCAGATGGGGGCCTATGCAAATGCCCTGTCGCAAATATTTCCCAAGCACCAGATCCACACCGCAATACTATGGACCCGCACTGCACATCTCATGTGGCTGCCACACGATATAGTGACAGAAGCCCTGAGGCGTAGCGCTATATCTTGACCTCCTCCCGAACGGCACCTACGTTCTCAGCCCAAGCATTCCCATTCAGGAGACAGACATGTCGACCGTTGCCGTAACCGACGATACCTTTGACGCCGAAGTCAAGAATTCCGATATCCCCGTTGTGGTGGATTTCTGGGCCGAGTGGTGCGGCCCCTGCAAGCAGATCGGCCCCGCTCTGGAAGAGCTAGCCAGTGAATATGGCGGCAAGGTGAAGATTGCCAAAGTGGACGTTGACAGCAACCCGAACGCGGCGGCTGCCATGGGCGTACGCGGCATCCCGGCGCTGTTCATCTTCAAAGATGGGCAGGTCGTTTCAAACCGTGCGGGCGCTGCACCCAAAGCGGCATTGCAAAGCTGGATCGACGAGTCGATCTGAGCCGGTGTGAACCAATTGCATCAAAGGCGTCTCATGCGGGACGCCTTTTTTGTTTGACCGCACGGATGTGCTGATCTGACGGGAACAAGAAATGGCAAAAACACGAGTTCTGGTAGAATTCGGAATGGGCACGTCGTTGCGGCGTGAGGACTATACCGAGGCGGCGTTGCGCGCCGTCAAAGATGCACTCTGGCATAACTCGGTGAACATGGCAGAGCTGTTCGGGTTTCCGAAAGAAGCCATGATTATTGATGCCGAGATTGGCGTCCAACAACCAGACCAAGTAGATACCGAACCGCTGAAAGCTGTATTTCCATACGGCCAACCGATAATCACGGTAACGCAAGGCGGCTTGGATATTGAAAAGCCCCACATCGAAGGCCGCACGGTGATCGCCAATGCGGCGATCATTGTGTCTTTTGACATGGAGCCCGCGCAATGACCGAGAAACGCATCATTCTGGAGATGGGAACCGGCAATGACCTTTATGGTCAAGACTATACCAAGGCCGCGCGCCGCGCTGTTCAGGACGCACTGCACCACTCGTCAATCACATTGTTCTCTAAGCTGGGCATCAGCCACGAAGAGATGCGCGTTGAGGTCACGATTGGAGTGCAGCGGCCCGAAGCGGTTAATTGTGATCTTGTCGCATCTGATCTTCCGCGGGGGCGCGCTTCGGTCCGTGCCGTCAAAGGCGGGCTGGATGTCGAGGACGCCGGGGCGGGCACGCTTCATGTAGTCGCCACCGCGGCGGTTGAGGCATATCTGCCTGATCTGGTGGGTAAATTCGTCAAAAGCTGAAAAAGAAAAAGCCGCTCGTCTGAGCGGCTCATCTTACGTCTAATTCTGATCCTAGATCAGAACTTGGCGATGTCGGCACGGTTCAGGCCGATATCATCCAGTTGCTCATCGCTCAGACGCGCCAGTTCATTGCGGGTCTTGCGAGATTGATACCATTCGACAACATTTTCGAATGAGTGGGAGAATACGTCCACTGCGTGCAGGATGGTGACTGCTCCGAGCGGCGCATGGGTTTTTGCGACAGCGTTTGCCATGTGCGTAGTCCTTTTCAACAGAAACAGCCGACCTGTTGTCGGTTGTGAGCCTCATGTAACGTCACCGGCTGAGTCTCACAAATGCTGACTCAACAGTCCCGGTTTGCATTTTCTGCATATCTTTTGGGCGGTTTTAGAACCGGTTGCGCAGAACCCGTACCCGGCCCATATATGGCAGCACAGATAACGGAGGCATTCATGGCAGACAGCGATTTTCCCGGATGGCACGGCACGACCATCATCGGCGTCAAGAAGGGCGGGCAGGTTGTCATCGCCGGGGACGGGCAGGTCAGCCTGGGCCAAACCGTGATCAAGGGCACCGCGCGAAAAGTACGTCGCCTGACACCGGGCGGATTCGAAGTGGTCGCCGGGTTTGCCGGATCTACGGCGGATGCGTTCACTCTTTTGGAACGGCTGGAAGCAAAGCTTGAGGCAACACCCGGCCAACTGGCGCGCGCTTCGGTCGAGCTGGCCAAGGACTGGCGCACCGACAAATACCTGCAAAAGCTAGAGGCGATGCTGATCGTTACCGATGGTAAGGATCTGCTCGTGATCACAGGGGCAGGGGATGTGCTTGAGCCCGAACACAACGTCGCCGCCATCGGATCAGGGGGCAATTTTGCCCTCGCAGCAGCCCGTGCGATGATGGACAGCGATAAACCGGCCGAGGATGTGGCGCGTGAAGCCATGGCAATTGCTGCGGATATCTGCGTCTATACCAATGGCAATCTGACGGTTGAGACAATTTAAGACGTTCTGCGTTTTAACCAGAAGCAATGGATCAAAATGCGCGTTCGACCGAAGGGAGAGGCTGCGTATTTCGATTCAAATCAAACGCAAACGACTCAGGCTAACAGCGCTTTGATCTCTTTGCCCTTCCACCTCAGATGCATCCCGATCAGGCCCATAAGCGCGGTAACGATGACGATGTAGTAGGGCACGCGGATGTCGATGCTCATCAATCCGCCTCCGATCAGGGACATGATGCCGCCTGCCAGGCAGAACACGGCTGTGGTTACGCCCATAACCCAGCCTTGATCCGTTTCGGAAACGCTGGATGAGAACAAGCCCAGCAGCGTCGGATAAGATACACCGAAGAAGAAATAGAAGAAGAAGACCGGGATAAAGCTCAGCACACCGCTTGGGCTGAAGGCAAAGCCAAAGCCGCAGATCACCATAACCACCAATGACGTATAGATGATCTGGTGCTTGCTGAATCGTTCCTGTGCAGGCTTCACAAGGAAGGTGCTGGAGAAGGCTAGCGCAACGCCAATCACCACCATCGCCATGCTACCTCCGATCACGCCATAGCCCCACGCGCTGGTCAAGAAGTTGTCGACGAACACATAGAAAGTGACGTTGGCAACCATGAACAGCGCATAGACGGGCATGATTTTCAGAACCAGCGGGTGCTCACGGACAGCTATGAGACTATCGGTGATGTCACGGGGACGGAAGACAAAGGGTTCGCGCTCGGTCCTGGTATCCTTGAAGAATGTGGTCACGAGGAAGATCGCGATCAGGACCAGAACAAACGCCCCGTAGAAAGGTGTCTTTAACGTCGCTGCACTGCCCAGCAAGGCGGCATCCGACAGGACCGCGCCGATAATCGGGCCACCCACAAGGCCAAAGCTGACGCCGGTCACGATGTAGCCCATGTTGCGATCTCGGTCAGCTGCATCCGTGCTGCCGTCAATCATTGCAGCCTGCGCAATCGGCTGATTGCCAGCGGTAAATCCGGTGATCGACCGGCCAATGATCAGTAAAAGCAAGCTGTTCATATAAAGCGCAGCAATGGTCAGGGCGTAGCCGACCAGCGCTCCGGTCAGGCAAACCAGAAGGGCATTCTTGCGCCCGATGGAATCTGAGACTTTCGAGACATAGACCACCCCCAGAAACCAAGACAGAAAGAAGCAGCCGATCACCAGACCATAATAGAAATGCCTTGTGCCCATGGCCGTGCTTTCCGGCAGAAAGCCCGACTTTGTTTCCATGATCAGAGAGTTGATGATCGGAAACACCAGCCCTTGCCCGATCAGGTCGACAAAGACCACAAACAGCAAGGTAATCTTGGCAATCTTAGTCATAAAAACGCCCCCAGTTCCAATATCTTGGGGCGAGTGTAACAGACTGTCGCGCTGTTACCTAACGGCGTGTCAGAGGCCGGAAACTCCGACCTCTGACAGTCGTGATTACTTCAGCGAAGCGACGCCCAGCGGGACACCAGCAACCTCGCACCAGATGTAGACTTCGTTATAGGCCGAGACATCCATGGTTGGCGGAACGGCATAGGATTGCTTGCCGGTCAGGTGCAGCAGCGCGCCCAGCTTGCTGTCGGGGGCGTATGTGCCGTCTTTGCCAAATGCAACGCGTGGGTCCGGGCCGCCATCCAGCGAAAAGTCCTGACCCAGTTCAACGATGTAACGTTCACCGTCTTTGACCAGCTTCACCGAACCGGTGGTGATGTGGTTCGAGCGACCTTCGAATGTGCCTTTCTTTTTGGCGCCACCTGCCAGAGCAGAAGTTGTGCCGGCCAGGGTCAGGGCCGCGCCTGTAGCTGCAGCTTTCACAAAAAGTGAACGACGAGTCATCATGATGAGGTATCTCCGTAAAATTATGCGAACTGGGGCGTTCGTCGCAAAGGGTTATGACGCAGTTGCCGCATGATTGACGATTCACATCGCCACGAATTTCCGTGTGCTGTCTGTGAGTTGCCGTGATCTTTCCGTGATCGGCTTGTGTTTTCGCGCCGTATGATTAGGTTCCGCAGCGAAACATACGGATAGAACACTTATGACCGACCTGACCCCGCGCGAGATTGTCTCGGAACTGGACCGCTTTATCATCGGGCAGAAAGACGCAAAGCGCGCCGTCGCCGTGGCGCTGCGCAACCGCTGGCGGCGCAAACAGTTGCCGGATGATATCCGCGACGAGGTCTATCCGAAAAACATCCTGATGATCGGTCCCACCGGCGTTGGCAAAACAGAAATCAGTCGCCGTTTGGCCAAGCTGGCCCGCGCGCCGTTTATTAAGGTTGAAGCCACCAAATTCACCGAGGTTGGCTATGTCGGTCGTGATGTTGAACAGATCGTGCGCGATCTGGCCGATGCTGCGATCCTGCAAACCCGCGAATTCATGCGGGAAGATGTCAAAGCCCGCGCCCATCAGGCGGCTGAAGATCGCGTGATCGAAGCGATTGCAGGCACCGACGCCCGCGAAGCCACGCGTGAGATGTTCCGCAAGAAGCTTAAGGCCGGCGAGCTTGACGATACCGAGATCGAATTGGAGCTGTCCGATACCTCAAGCCCGATGCCGATGTTCGACGTTCCGGGCCAACCCGGCAGTCAGATGGGGATGATGAATCTGGGCGATATATTCGGCAAAGCCTTCGGTGGTCGCATGGTCAAGAAGCGCATGACCGTCGCCGAAAGCTACGATGCCCTGATCGGGGAAGAAGCCGACAAGCTGCTGGACGACGAAACCGTCACCCGCGTGGCGTTGGAGTCCGTCGAACAGAACGGCATCGTGTTTCTGGATGAGATCGACAAGGTCTGCGCCCGCTCGGACGCGCGCGGTGGCGATGTCAGCCGGGAAGGGGTTCAGCGCGACCTGCTGCCGCTGATTGAAGGAACCACAGTCAGCACCAAACATGGCCCGGTGAAAACCGACCATATCCTGTTCATTGCATCCGGCGCGTTCCATATCGCCAAGCCTTCCGACCTGTTGCCGGAACTTCAGGGTCGACTGCCGATCCGCGTGGAACTGCGAGCGCTGACCGAAGAAGACTTCGTGCGCATTCTGACCGAAACCGATAATGCGCTGACCCTCCAGTACACCGCCCTGATGGGTACCGAAGAGGTCACGGTCAGCTTCACCGAAGACGGAATCGCAGCCTTGGCCCGGATCGCCGCTGATGTGAATCAGAGCATTGAAAATATCGGTGCGAGGCGGTTGTACACAGTGATGGAGCGCGTGTTCGAAGAGCTTTCATTCACCGCGCCAGATCAGGCAGGTGCTGAGATTACGGTTGATGCGGGGTTTGTGGACGCCAATCTAGGTGAACTGACAAAATCGACCGACCTCAGCCGTTACGTTTTGTAACAGCAGCGAGCCGGTTTTTGCCTGTTGCTCGTGCCCTCGGTCTAGACGCGCGGTGGGAATGCGATAGCGTAGTGCTGTAACCGTGTAGGGACAGACCGTGCTGCGCTATTTGATCATCATCGCGAACCTGTGCCTGCTGGCCGCCTGCGCGGACCGCTCGATAACCGAGATCACGCCCGAAGCGCTGAAGGTCGGTACCCCTGCAACGGTCTTTGCAGCAACAACCCGCGCGCGCGACATGGATGGTAGTTATGGCGCAAAACGCGCCGAGGCTTTGCGGTATCTTGAGATGACTGTCTCGATCCCGCCGTCGCACACGCCGGGTGACCTAAATTTCTCCTACGCGAACCCGAATCCGAACAAACAATTTGTTGTAGCGGATGTTACCGAGTTTTCAGGTCCGCAAGATCTGATGACCCGGTTGCGTGGTGTGGATGACGTGGTGATCTTTGTCCACGGCTATAACGCAACGCAAACCGAAACTGCCTTTCGTGCAGCCCAGCTAAGCCATGATATCGGTATTCCCGGAACTACTCTGATCTATTCCTGGCCCAGCCAGGCACGCGGAACAGGATATGCCTATGATCTGGACAGTATGCTGTTTGCCCGCGATGGGTTGGAGCAGACGATCCGGCTGCTCAAATCAATGGGCGTCAAACGGGTTATCCTAATCGCGCATTCGATGGGCAGTGCATTGTCGATGGAAATGATGCGGCAAGCCGAACTGCGTGAACCCGGCTGGTCAAACCGCAATCTGGAGGGGGTTATCCTGATCTCGCCCGATCTGGATGTCGATCTGTTTAGGTCACAGATGAACAGTATCAAAAACCCGCCAGATCCGTTTGTGGTGATGGTATCCAGGAAAGATAAGATCCTAAACCTGTCGGCGCGGTTGCGCGGTACTGCGGACAGTAAGAGACTGGGCAATATCAGTTCGGCCGACGCATTGGCCGAATACCCGATAAACGTGATCGACACGACCGCATTCAACAGCGATGCAGGGTCGTCCCATTTCGTGGCTGCAACCTCGCCCGCACTTCTGGCGATTCTCAGCTCGGTCCGCAGGGTCAGCAATACATTCGGTCCTGACCGGCCCGGCATAGATGTGCTCGTCCCTCCCAGCGAACGCAATACGGATGGCGCGACAGAAATCATTCTGACCGAAACCGGGCAGGCGCAGGTCAGCACCCCGTGACACGATCCGGCCTTCGTCGCTTTCTGATCCAGAATGCAAACTGGCTGGGCGCGGGAGTTCTGCTGACCTTTCTCTCCAGCTTTGGACAGACCTTTTTCATCTCGATCTTCGCAGGAGAAATTCGGGCGGAATTTGAGCTAAGCCACGGAGCCTGGGGTGGGCTCTATTCGCTTGGCACAACCGTTTCCGCTTTGGTGATGATCTGGGCCGGAGGTCTTACTGATATCTTTCGCGTACGTGTGCTGGGCCCTGCGGTTTTGACCGGCCTGGCATTGGCCGCGTTGGCAATGGCACTGAATATTTGGCTTATTCTGTTGCCCGTTGTGGTCTTCTTTCTCAGACTTCTCGGTCAGGGGATGAGCAGCCATCTTGCGGCCGTCGCGATGGCGCGCTGGTTTACAGCGACACGAGGCAAGGCTTTGTCGATCGCAACATTGGGGTATGCAATCGGAGAGGCGCTTTTGCCCCTGACATTCGTTGCCGCTCTGGCGTTTCTGGATTGGCGCTGGTTATGGGGGCTTGCAGCTTGCATAACCCTTTTGGGTATTCCCGTACTGATCCGGTTGCTGCGTCAGGAACGAACACCGCAAAGCTTGGCGACCAAGGCCTCGTCTGTCGGCATGCAGGGTCGCCAATGGACGCGTCGCGAGGCACTGTTGAACCCGTTGTTCTGGTTTATGACACCCGCAATCCTTGCGCCTTCGGCCTTTATCACCGCCTTCTTTTTTCATCAGGTGCATATTGCCGAAATCAAAGGCTGGTCCCACATACAACTGGTCGCTCTGTTCCCGGTCTTCACAGGGGTTTCGATCCTGTCGATGTTTGCAGCGGGCTGGGCGTTGGACAAATGGGGCACGGCCCGGATGATGCCCTACTATCAATTACCGATGGCCGTCGGATTTGCCATCCTGTCGGTCTCAACTTCGATTGGCGGGGCATTGATTGGAATGGTTTTCCTCGCCCTGACAGCTGGTGCGCATAATCCATTGCCCAGCGCCTTTTGGGCCGAGTTCTATGGCACGCGCCACATAGGAGCAATCAAGGCCATGGCCGCTGCAGTGATGGTTCTGGGTTCAGCAATCGGACCGGCTTTGACCGGTATGTTGATCGATAAAGGCGTTTCACTGAACACTCAATTCTTCTGGATCGCAGCATTCTTCTTGTGCGTCTGCGGCTTGGTTCGGATCGGCATAGCCCGCGCACTTCAATCGGGTTAGCGAACCCGCCTGAGGTACACGTAGTAAGCCCCATCGCCACCGTGACTGATATGTGCGGGCGTCACCTGCATCACCGCCTGCGTTAAGGGTGGAATAGAAAGCCAGTGTGGCACTTGATTGCGCAAAACACCGCGCGGGGTCGGAATTGGCCCGGGCTCGTCGCGATCCTTTCCCTTGCCAGTGATAACCAGCACCAACCGCTTGCCTTGCGCCTGCGCCGTCAGGATAAAACGCACCAAAGTAGGATGGGCCGCGCTCATACGCATCCCATGCAGGTCCAGCTTGCCCTCAGGCTTTAGCTTGCCACGTTTCATGCGCGCAAATGCCTTAGTATCCATTTGTACAGGATTTGCCCGCAATCCTTCGGTGATTGAGGGTTTGAGATTATTCCGCGTGGGTTTGGATTGCGCTGTCTGGCCCAACTCAAACGCTTCGATGCGCGCCTTTGGGGTCTTGGTCGGTTTGGGTTTTGGCAACGTCGTGGGGTGGATGGTCTGCGGTATTTCGGGGTGCAATCGTTCAGCTTGTTTGGTGACCTTGCGCCACAGCTCGATCTCTTCTGACGTCAGTTTGCGCCGTGCCATCAGAATTCATCCGGTAACAGGGCATAGGCTCGCTGAATCGGCAAAAGCACGACCATACGGCCAGGGTCTTTCAGACGGCCAGCAGCTTGCCCCGCCTCATCCCCAGTACCAAAGAAAATGTCCGCCCGCTGGGCACCCTTAATGGCTGAACCGGTATCCTGCGCGATCATTAATCGCCGTAACGGGGTCTTGCCATCCTTCTCAACCCAAACCGGTGCCCCGAGGGGCGTATATGCCGGGTCCGCTGCGATGCTACGCATCGTGGTGACCGAGCGATTCATGGCCCCCAGAGGTCCGAGTTCTGGGGCAACTCGGTTCACTTCACGAAAGAACACATAAGAGGGGTTGTGAAACAACAACTCGGCACCGGCTTCGGGGTTCTTGCGCACCCAGGCCCGGATCATCTGCGCACTGACCTCGTGCGCGCCCAGCGCGCCACGTCGGATCAATTCGGCTCCGATTGAACGATAAGGGTGCCCGTTCGCTCCGCCATATCCCACGCGTAGCGCGCTGCCATCGGGCAAGCGAATACGACCGGAACCCTGAATTTGCAGAAAGAACAACTCGACCGGGTCATCGACCCATGCGATCTCAAGCCCGCGGCCCGTCATCGCGTCTCCGGTCAGCAATTCGCGGCGACTAAGCCACCGATCAGCGCCTCGCGCCTCGGGAGGCATCCGGTAGAGCGGATAGCGGTATTTGCTGGTTGGATATTTAGAGCCGTCCAGTTCGGGCTCAAAATACCCTGTGAACAACGCGTCATCGCCGTCTTCAACCAAAACCGGTCGGAAAAACAGCTCAAAAAACGACCGTGCGGCCTGAGGTTCATAGGTCCGAGCAACGCTACACAGTGCCTGCCAATCCGGATCCTTCAGATCGCCGCAGGTGTTCAGAAAAACTGAAAGGGCTGCCCCGTGATCGTCGGCAGCCCATCCATCAAGGTCATCAAATGACAGGATGGATCGCGTCGCCTCGGCTCCGGCGGCGCTGGCAGTGGTCATGACGACCCCCAGTAAAAGCGACCGAATCGCTGCAATCATGCGTCCGTGGCAACAAGTAGCCAGTTCGGATCGTCCGCGCCCATTACACGAGCAAAGGTCCAGCTGTCCTTTTGGCGTTTAACCGTATTGGGGTTGCCTTCGATGATATCCCCTCCGCGATCACGCACGACCGAGGTCAGCTCACCGATAAAGCGCATGGTGATCTCGGCCTGATTGCTGTCCTTGTCGAACGAAACATCTGCCAGAGTAGTTTCACGTACGCCGACAAATTCGGCTTCGATGGTCAGGCCCTTGTCTTCACGATCAGCGACCACCGAGACAAAACTGTCAAAAACCTCTTCGGACAAGAAAGGTTGAATCTCGTCCAGATTGCCTTTTTCGAACCCCATCACGATCATTTCATAGGCACCGCGTGCACCCTGAACAAATTCGCTTACGGAAAAACTGGGCTCAACCCGCTTCATCGCGGCAAGAGTTTGCGCTTGCTCACTGTCTTCGGCTACGTGGTCGGTAATATCGTGATCCGGCCCGCCATCGATGACCTCGAAATCACGGCGCGTACCATTGGTATCTGGCTGTTGTTGAAGGGGTGGTTTTTCAAACCCTTCGCGTGTGCCCAATACGCTTTTCAGACGCAGGATCAGGAAAACGGCAATTCCGGCCAGGACCAGCAACTGGATCATAGGGTTGTCGCTCATTTCATACTCTTTTCAGCGCCAGGACTTTGTGAACCCGGCCTCAAGCCACTATGTAGGTGACAGTTGGGCGCAAGTCCACAGCCCGGCACATGCTAAAGGATACCGCAAATGTACCTGTTCTTGGCTTTTTTATTAGTTCCGATCATTGAGATCGCCCTGTTCATACAAGTTGGCGGGCTGATCGGACTATGGCCAACGCTTGCGATCGTAGTCCTGACTGCCGTTCTGGGCACTGTATTGGTCCGGACACAAGGTCGCACGGCATTGGCCAATCTACAGCGATCCTTTGCCGAATTGGACGACCCGACCGAACCGCTTGCACATGGGGCTATGATCCTTTTGTCGGGTGTATTGTTGTTGACCCCCGGATTTTTCACCGATGCGGTTGGTTTTGCATTGCTGGTTCCGGGCATCCGCGTTGCTGTGTTCCGCTATCTGAAATCCAAGGCGACCATCACCCAATTCCAAATGGGCACCGGCGCGCAGTTTCGAACAGGTCCTGACCCGTTCAATCAGGACGACGTGATTGATGGTGAATTCACTGAAGTCCGGCCGCGTAACGAACCCGGAAAGCCCTCTAAATGGGTGGAAGGTCCGCACCAGCATTGAGGTACCGCGCCCAAATTGATAAGCAGTGTCGAATTTCAATTCCGGAGTAAGTAAATGGCCGAAGAAGACGCCAAAGAAAACACAGCGGCACAAGCCGCACCACAGGTTCAAATGCGCGTCCTGGGGCAATTCATTCGTGATATGTCTTTTGAGAACGTGATGGCGCAGAAAGGCGTCTCAGGCGATGTACAGCCAGAGATTTCGGTTCAGGTGAATCTGGATGCCAAGAAGCGCCCGACCGAGCATCAATTCGAAGTTTCGATCAAGCTGAAGCTGACTTCTAAAGCCAAAGGCCTGGAAGACGTATTGTTCCTGTGTGAGATCGACTATTGCGGGTTGTTCCACGTGGAGGGCGTGCCCGAGGATCAGGTGCATCCGTTCCTTATGATCGAATGCCCTCGCATGCTGTTCCCCTTCCTGCGTCGCATCGTCAGCGATATCACCCGCGACGGTGGGTTCCCACCGGTCAATCTGGATAACATTGATTTCGTGGCACTTTATCGCAACGAACTGGCACGCCGTCAGGCCGCACAAGCGCAAAAAACCGACGCTTAAGACATTGACCCGCGGCTGGCTATGGTCAGGCGCGGGTCCACAGGGCATTGTCGCCCAGTTTTTCCACAAATTCCTGATGTGCTGCGCGTTCATCCTCGGTAATCCGGGGTGGCAATGCATTGGGTCGTGCCGTTGGGCGCCATTCTTCTCCGCCTCCGGCCATCGCGGTTGTAGTTGCCGACAGGCCGAAATCAGGCTGACGTCCTCCGATCAGCTCCAGATACACTTCGGCAAGGATCTCCGAGTCCAGAAGCGCCCCGTGTAACACCCGGTTCGAATTATCGATACCAAACCGACGACACAACGCATCCAGCGAGGCGGGCGAGCCCGGGAACCGTTTACGCGCTATGGCCAGTGTGTCGATTGCCTGATCCATGGGAATCAGTGACGCGCCCATCCACCTCAACTCGGCATTCAGAAACTTCATGTCGAACGAGGCGTTGTGGATCACCAGCTTGGCGTCGCCCACAAAATCGCGAAGTCCTTGCCCAACTTTGGCAAAGACAGGCTTGTCCTTAAGCGTCACTTCGCCTTTTTCCGGCGGGCGTGGATTCTCCAGCAAGTCGGGGCCGATTCCGTGAATCCCGAACGCCTCATCAGGCATTGAGCGTTCCGGGTTGATATAGACATGATAGGTCTCTCCCGTGGCCACGTGGTTCCACAGCTCCACTGCGCCGATCTCGACAATCCGGTCACCGCTTTCAGGATCAAACCCGGTGGTCTCGGTATCGAGTACAATCTCACGCATCTACCATCCCCGCCCGTATCTGCCTGATCACATCCTGCACCTGCACGCGGGCATGGTCCAGACTATCCGTTTCAATCACAAAATCAGACCGGGCACATTTCTCGTCATTAGTCATCTGTTTGGCACGGATCTGCTCAAACTGTTCCTCAGTCATCGTACCACGCGCCATGACGCGTCGTTTTTGTTCATCAGCCGGAACCCGGACACAGACCACGGCGTCCATTACAGTTTCACCGCCGGTTTCAAACAACAATGGAATGTCAAACACCAGGATATCGGCTGAGGTCGCTGCACGAAACGCCGCGCGATCCTCGGCAACCAAAGGGTGTACGATATTCTCAATTATTTTCAATGCATTAGAATCATTCGAAATGATCTTTTTTAGAGCTTCGCGGCTAACGGCTTCCTTCACAATCGCAGATGGAAACGCGTTGCGCATGGGCTCAACTGCAGAACCACCCTTTGCATAAAGCCGATGGACCGCCGCATCCGCATCCCAAAGCGCGCACCCTTCATCTGCGAACATCTGAGCGGTTGTGCTTTTGCCCATCCCGATTGATCCGGTGAGCCCGAGTGCAAAACTCATGCCAAGGCCGCCGCGCGCGTTTCGGGATCAACTTCAGGACGGACACCGAACCAGCGTTCAAATCCGGGAACAGCCTGATGCAGTAGCATTCCCAACCCGTCGACAGTGGTACATCCCGCCTCTTCCGCCTGTTGCAAGAGACGCGTTTGAAGCGGTGCATAAACCAGGTCGGTGACAACAGCGCCGGGTTGCAATCCGTCCAGCGGAACGCGCAGTTCCGGCTGCCCCTGCATACCCAACGAAGTCGTATTGACGACCAGTTCGGCATTCTCGATCACGTTTCCTGCCTGCACCCAATCCACGACTGTGATCCGCTGGCCGAATTCTTCTTTCAAATGATCGGCGCGCGTGCGCGTGCGGTTTGTCAGCAAGATTTCTGGCACGCCAGCCTCTGCCAAAGCCTGCAAAACAGCACGGGCGGCACCACCTGCACCAAATACAACCGCCGGACCATCCGCCGGGTTCCAATCCGGCGCACCCGCGCGCAGATTTGCCATGAAGCCGTACCCATCCGTATTGTCCGCATGAATCGAGCCATCCTCGCGAAATACAAGTGTATTTGCCGCCCCGATGACCGAGGCCCGGTCCGAGACGTGATCTGCCAAACGCAAAGCCGCTTCCTTGTGCGGCACAGTCACATTGGCCCCAACAAACCCGGCTTTGGGCAGCGTGTGCAGAACAGTTTCCAGATCGGCCGGCGCGACATCCATCGGGATATAATGCCCTGCCAACCCATAGGTTTTCAGCCAATGACCGTGCAGCTTTGGTGACCGGGAATGCGCAACCGGATGCCCAATCACTCCGGCCAGAGGAATTCGATGGTCCGTCATTGATCGATCACTCCCTTCACGGCCAGCAAATTAAGCAGCTCCAACAGGGGCATACCCAAGACGTTAAAATAGTCGCCGTCAATGGTAGCGAACAGACGTGCACCTTCTTCTTCCAGCTTATAGGCCCCCACCGCATGACGAATGCTTTCCCAGTTGCGCGCCACATAATCGCGCAGATAGGCATCCGAGCTGGCCCGCATCCGCAAGCGCACCTGACCGACATGCCGCCAGATCGGTTCACCATCCTGATAGATCACCGCGGCGGACAGCAACATATGCCGCTTGCCGCGCATTGCTTTTAGCTGCGCCAGTGCTTCTTCCGGCGTTTCCGGTTTCGACAGAAGCTGACCATCGAAGTCCAGAACCTGATCACAGCCCACGACCATGGCACCCGGAACCTTGTCACTAATTTTACGCGCCTTCATCTCGGCCAGTGCATCAGCGATATCGCGGGGCGATGCCCGCTCGGCCAATAGCGAACGCTTGGCCGTATCTTCATCCACACGCGCGATCTGAACTGAAAACGGGACGCCTGCGTTTTTTAGCAGCTGCGCGCGGATCTCGGACCCCGAGGCAAGGACTATGGGGACAGTCATGTGGAAAACCCCGTGTGCAAATCATTGAGTAGTCTTGAACGGTTTGTATGGCTTTCCGGTTGACACGCAACCCCGGGAATTTGGAGCAAGACTTCCCCGAGTCGCCCGGATCCTGTCCAGATGGGATAAGGATAAGTCGAAAAGATCGGATAAGCAGGCTATCCCAAGATACCCTATTGGTTATCCACAGATAATATTATAAGTGATCACATTAAGTATCTGTAATTATGTTGTTTTTAGAAATATCAATAGATTCTACAGCGCAGCTAATTGTTTTGTCCACCTGGGGAAAAATGCAGGACAAAAAAGTAATCCACCGAATTTGATCTCCCTACAAAACCATCTTCCTTTTTCTTTCTATATTTTTTTATTAGGAGGGTTTCAGGCAAATCCAGGAAGCCCAATGACCGACATTCTTTTTAAAATATACCCTTGGGTGAAATCACTGCACATCATGGCGGTGATTTCTTGGATGGCCGGGTTGTTCTATTTGCCCAGACTGTTTGTATATCACGTCGAAAAAGCGCAGTCCGTGAATGGTGCGCAGGAAATTTTCTTCGAAATGGAAGAAAAGCTGATGCGCGTGATCATGCGTCCAGCAATGATCGTTGCCTGGGTCTGCGGGCTGATCATGGTGTTCACGCCCGGTATCGTTGGATGGGATTGGAGCTGGCCTTGGGTCAAAGGTGCAGCTGTGATCGGAATGACCTGGTTTCATCATTGGTTGATTGCACGGCGCAAGGACCTTGCTGAGGGGCGAAATAAGCTCACTGGGCGGCAGTATCGCATGATGAATGAAGTTCCGACCATTCTGATGGTTGTGATCGTTCTGGCGGTCGTTCTGAAGTTCTAAGGGCCTGTTTGACTCTTCTTAAGTAAGCGCTTATCTATCGCGTAACGCGCCCGTCCGGGCGAGGTATCTTCCGTTCTGAAATTCCACTCTGGTGCCGCGGTCCAAGCGGCCGAGGTTCGTATCATCATGACAACTGAATCCCTGAATCTGGCTGACCTTAAGGCCAAAAGCCCCAAAGACCTGCTCGCCATGGCCGAGGAGCTTGAGATCGAGAACGCCTCGACCATGCGCAAAGGCGAAATGATGTTCCAGATTCTGCGCGAACGTGCGGATGAGGGATGGACCATCGGTGGCGATGGCGTGCTGGAAGTGCTGCAGGACGGCTTTGGCTTCCTGCGCTCGCCTGAAGCGAACTACCTGCCGGGCCCAGATGACATCTATGTTTCGCCTGACATGATCCGTAAGCATTCGCTGCGCACCGGAGATACGGTTGAAGGTGAGATCAAAGCGCCTGACGAAAACGAGCGTTACTTTGCGCTGACCAACGTCACCAAGATCAACTTTGAGAATCCGGAAAAAGCCAAGCACAAGATCCTGTTCGACAACCTGACGCCTCTGTACCCAGATGAGCGTCTGAAAATGGAAATCGAAGATCCGACCATCAAGGACAAATCGGCCCGCGTGATCGATCTGGTTTCACCGATTGGTAAAGGTCAGCGTTCGCTGATCGTGGCGCCACCGCGGACCGGTAAGACGGTGATCCTGCAGAACATCGCGCATTCGATCGAGCAGAACCACCCGGAGTGTTATCTGATCGTCCTGCTGATCGACGAACGCCCGGAAGAGGTGACCGACATGCAGCGCTCGGTGAAGGGGGAAGTTGTGTCTTCGACCTTCGATGAACCTGCAACGCGCCACGTGGCCGTATCCGAGATGGTGATCGAAAAAGCGAAGCGTCTTGTCGAACATAAACGAGATGTTGTTATTCTTCTCGATTCAATCACAAGACTTGGTAGGGCGTTTAACACCGTGGTGCCATCCTCGGGTAAAGTTCTGACCGGTGGTGTGGACGCAAATGCCCTTCAACGGCCTAAGCGATTCTTTGGTGCGGCGCGGAATATCGAAGAGGGCGGTTCGCTGACCATCATCGCCACCGCCCTGATCGATACCGGTAGCCGGATGGACGAAGTGATCTTTGAAGAATTCAAAGGCACCGGCAACTCGGAAATCGTTCTGGATCGCAAGATCGCGGACAAGCGTGTGTTCCCGGCCATAGACATCCTCAAGTCCGGCACAAGGAAAGAGGACCTGCTGGTCGATAAGGGTGATTTGGCCAAGACCTTCGTTCTGCGCCGCATCCTTAACCCGATGGGTACGACCGATGCGATCGAGTTCCTGTTGTCGAAGTTGAAACAGACGAAGACGAACGGCGAGTTCTTCGATTCGATGAACACCTGACACAGGTCTTAACCAACGCGAGGCCTTCGAATGGATACGATATTCGCCTTGGCCAGCGCGCAAGGCAAAGCAGGGGTGGCGGTCATCCGCCTCTCTGGCCCGCATGCGCATTCTGCGGCCAACATTTTGGCCGGTGGAGGCCTGCCATCACGCGGGATGACGGTTCGGACGCTTAGCGCCGCCGATGGGACGCGGTTGGATGAGGGTTTGGTCCTGACCTTCAAGGCTCCCTCCAGCTTTACGGGAGAGGACGTGGCCGAACTTCAGATTCATGGTAGCATGGCTTCGGTTAACGCCGTATTGGCATCTTTGTCGGATATGGATGATCTCCGTCTGGCAGAGCCGGGTGAGTTTACCCGGCGCGCTTTGGAAAACAGTAAGATGGATTTGGCGCAAGTCGAAGGCCTTGCAGATCTGATTGACGCAGAAACCGAAGCGCAGCGGAAACAGGCGCAAATAATTTTGGCAGGTGCTTTGGGCAGCTTGGCTGAAGGGTGGCGGCGCGATCTGATCCGTGCGGCATCCTTGCTTGAGGCTGTGATTGATTTTGCCGATGAAGAGGTGCCCACAGATGTAACGCCCGAAGTCCGCACATTGATTTCAGATGTCATGGGCGAACTGACCCGAGAGGCGAAAGGTGTTCGCATCGCTGAGCGGATCCGCTCTGGCTTTGAAGTTGCCATTGTTGGTCTTCCAAATGCGGGGAAATCGACTTTGTTGAATGCCTTAGCTGGACGCGAGGCGGCTATTACGTCTGAATATGCCGGGACAACGCGTGATGTGATCGAAGTTCGTATGGATCTTGCAGGATTACCAGTTACTCTGCTTGATACAGCCGGTTTGAGAGAAACCGAAGATCATGTCGAAAATCTAGGGATCGAGCTGGCCCGCAAACGGGCCGATGCTGCTGACTTGCGTGTATTCCTAACGGATACACCTGACGATTTAGGCATTCAGATGCAGGAAGATGACATTCATGTTTTGCCGAAATCTGACTTACGAGAAGCTGATGGGCGTGGGATATCCGGTAAAACCGGGCAGGGAATTGACTACCTTATCGACAATATATCGTGTATCTTAAGTGATCGGGCTACTAGCCATGGTATTGCGACCCGCGAGCGCCATCGGGTTGCGATGACAAAGGCAGCGGAAGCGTTGGCTGCGGGACAGACAGTTCTGGAATCGGGACCAGATATGTATGATATAGCAGCTGAGGAACTGCGAACAGCCATTCGCGCTCTTGAATCTCTGGTTGGACGAATAGATGTCGAAACCCTTCTGGATGAGATCTTCGCTAGTTTCTGCTTAGGTAAATGAGGAGTGTTTCACGTGAAACATTCAAAATTTGATGTCCTTGTTATCGGTGCCGGGCACGCAGGTACCGAAGCCGCACATGCAGCAGCGCGCATGGGCGTTAAAACTGCTTTGGTGACTCTGTCTGAACAGGACATCGGCGTCATGTCGTGTAATCCGGCGATTGGAGGGCTAGGTAAAGGACATCTGGTTCGAGAGATCGATGCACTTGATGGTGTAATGGGGCGCGTCGCGGATCGTGCAGGTATTCAGTTTCGTTTGTTGAACCGGCGCAAAGGCCCGGCTGTTCAGGGCCCCAGGGCGCAAGCAGACCGGGCCCTTTACCGGGCTGCCATGGCAGAAGAAACTGAGAAACAATACAACTTATCGGTTATCACAGGAGAAGTAATTGAATTCCTGATGGACGGTCATCGTGTTGTCGGAGTTAAGCTAGCAGACGAATCTGAGGTTCCGGCGCAGGCGGTCATTTTGACGTCTGGAACATTCTTACGCGGAGTAATCCATATTGGGGACGTGTCTCGTCCCGGAGGTCGTATGGGCGATCGCCCATCAATTCGGCTGGCAGAGCGCTTAGATGAGTTTGCATTGCCCATGGCGCGCCTGAAGACTGGTACGCCTCCCCGATTGGATGGCCGGACCATAAACTGGGATATATTAGAACGTCAGGATGGCGACGCGGAGCCAACCCTGTTTTCATTCATGTCTAGGTCGGTGACAGCCCCACAAATTGCATGTGGTATAACTCACACGAACGCACAAACGCATGAGATTATAGAAAAAAATATATCGCGTTCTGCCATGTATGGCGGGCATATCGATGGTGTCGGCCCAAGGTATTGCCCGTCCATTGAAGATAAGATCGTTCGATTTGCGGACAAGGAGTCCCATCAGATATTCTTGGAACCGGAAGGGGTTCAGGATAATACAGTATACCCAAATGGTATTTCTACCTCGTTGCCGGAAGATGTTCAGGCTGCCTACGTTCAATCGATTGTTGGACTAGAACATGCAAAAATCCTGCAACCAGGATATGCGATCGAATACGATTATGTTGACCCGCGTATCCTGTCGGCGTCTTTGTCCGTTCCTGATGTGCCTGGTCTATATCTTGCGGGTCAGATCAACGGTACTACAGGATATGAGGAGGCGGCTGCACAAGGCTTGGTCGCCGGGTTGAATGCTGCGTTAGAGGTGCAGTCTCGAGCGCCCTTCTATTTTACCCGTTCAGACAGCTACATCGGGGTGATGATTGATGATCTTACCACCCGCGGGGTTGCTGAACCTTATAGGATGTTCACGTCACGGGCTGAGTTTCGGCTATCCCTCCGTGCTGATAATGCAGATCAAAGACTGACCCCGATAGGGGAGGAACTGGGCTGTGTTGGGGCGCAGCGCCGGGGCCTATTCGCGACTAAGCTCGAAAAGCTAGCGGCTGCCAAGGCCAGTCTAACTGCGCGAACGTATACTCCTAAAGAAATTTTGGCTGCTGGGATTAATGTTAATCAGGATGGAAATCGTCGCGACGGGATGGCTGTACTCGCCTTTCCTGACGTGTCTTTTGAAAATATTGTCCTGCTTGAACCTGAATTGGAAGGAACAGAGAGGGAAATCCGCCGTCAGGTTGAACGCGATGCCTTGTATGCAAACTACATAGCGCGCCAGCAACGTGATGTTGAAGCAATGAAGCGAGACGAGACCCATGAAATACCTCGGGATTTCAACTATTTTGGACTGGACGGATTATCGTCGGAAATGAAGCAAAAGCTGTCACAAGCCAAACCGGCCAATATTGCTCAAGCTGGTCGCGTTGAAGGTGTGACCCCGGCTGCATTAACTTTGGTCCTGGCTAAGCTCCGGCGCGACGTGAAAGCTCGCAACGCATGAAAGGTCAAGGCGTTGCCATCGCTGAGAAACTGAATGTTTCACGTGAAACATTCGAACGTCTCGCGATCTATGTTGCATTGCTTGAGCGTTGGAATCCGAGAATCAATCTAGTTTCAAGGAACAGCCTGAAGGATATCTGGGTTCGTCATATTCAAGATTCAGTTCAAGTATTCAGAACATCAAAGCCTGTGGATCATTGGGTTGATTTAGGCAGCGGTGGCGGGTTTCCCGGAATGGTCTGTGCTATTATGGCATTAGAGTCCGCACCAGAAACCCGATTTACGTTGGTTGAAAGTGATCAGAGAAAATCCGCATTTCTTCGAAATGTGGCCCGGGAATGCGGGGCGAATTGCACGGTCTTAGCACGAAGAATCGAAGCAATTGATCCCTTGGGCGCGGATATCTTGTCGGCTCGGGCATTGGCGGATTTGACCAACTTATTATCTTTTTGCGACAGGCATTTAGGTGAAAATGGTGTAGCTTTGTTGCCAAAAGGCGCAACCTGGAAAAAAGAGCTTTTAGACGCACGCAAGGAATGGAATTTCGACGCCGATCCTATTAAAAGTCTTACAGAACCTCAGTCTGTTATCCTGAAAATCAAAGGAGTTGCGCGTGGTTGATCTGTCTCGTCCTGCCGGACCTCGGATAATCGCGGTTGCCAATCAAAAAGGCGGGGTGGGGAAAACCACGACTGCAATCAATCTGGCAGCTGGGTTGGCCGAGGCAGGTTGCAAGGTTTTGGTCGTAGATCTTGACCCCCAGGGCAATGCCTCAACGGGATTGGGGGTCGAAGATCGCGATTGGACAACCTATGACCTAATATTGGACGACGCATCGTTGGAAGCAGTGGTACAGGAAACAGAAATTAAAGATCTTTTTGTAATTCCGGCCACCGTTGACCTAAGTTCAGCAGATATTGAGCTGATCTCGAATGAGAAACGCAGCTATTTATTGCATGATGCGCTGCGCCAGACGGCGATTGACTCGTTTGATCTGGATTTTGTTCTGATCGATTGTCCGCCATCTTTGAATTTGCTCACTGTAAACGCCATGGTAGCAGCTCATTCTGTCCTTGTGCCCTTGCAAAGCGAGTTCTTTGCACTCGAAGGCTTGTCGCAGTTGATGCTGACTATCCGCGAAGTACGTCAGACCGCGAATCCTGACCTCAGGATCGAAGGTGTTGTGTTGACCATGTATGACAACCGCAACAACTTGTCCCGTCAGGTCGAAAAGGACGCTCGTGACAATCTTGGTCAGATGGTATTTAAGACCAAGATACCAAGAAATGTGCGGGTCAGCGAGGCGCCATCATATGCGCTTCCAGTACTGCAATATGATTCGGGCTCACTCGGGGCGATGGCATATCGGCATTTGGCGCGAGAAGTCATGTATAAGAACAACAAAGTAGCCATCTAAGTGGCCGTCAGGAGGGCAACATGAATGCCAGGAAAGGAAAACCCCGAGGACTAGGTCGCGGATTGTCGGCATTAATGGCTGATGTTGCACCAGAAGCAGATGGTCGTATCTCGTCGGAACCTCGCCGCCCCGACCTTACAGTGCCGATTGAGAAGCTGCAGGCAAACCCGGATCAGCCGAGACGTCGATTTGCGCAAGAGCAGCTGGATGAACTTGCCGCATCAGTCAAAGAAAAAGGCATTATTCAACCTTTGATTGTGCGAAGTATAGCAGGTGGCCAATATGAGATTGTCGCCGGTGAGCGCCGGTGGCGCGCCGCTCAGATGGCGCAACTCCATGATATTCCAGTAATTATTCGCGAATTTGATGATACCGAGGTGCTCGAAGTCGCGATTATCGAGAATATTCAGCGTGCTGATCTGAATGCCGTGGAGGAAGCGGCAGGATTCAAGCAGTTGATGGATCGCTTTGGACACACGCAGGAAAAACTTGCCGAAGCTTTGGGTAAAAGCCGAAGCCATATTGCCAACCTGTTGCGTCTGCTGTCTTTGCCAATGGATGTGCAAACACTTGTGATTGAGGGGAAATTGTCTGCCGGTCATGCAAGGGCCTTGATCACAGCAGCAGATCCTTCGGAATTGGCCAAACAAGTAGTGCGTGACGGTCTTTCCGTGCGGGCTACTGAAGCGCTGGTCAAAAAACAACAAGATGGTCCGGATAAGCCAGCACTGAAATCCAGAAATCTAAATGCTGGGAAAGATGCAGATACGCGCGCCCTCGAAAAGGATTTGTCAGCTATTCTGGCAATGAAGGTCACCATCAACCACAAACCTGGATCAGAAACGGGGCAGGTGGTTTTGTCTTATGAAAACCTTGATCAGCTGGATGATCTTTGCGCAAAGCTTAGCCGCTAGGGCGGGTCCAGATAAAAAGCATGACGCCGCTTAGCACAACGGCCTGAATGATCAGGACGTGTGAAGGCACGGACAGCAACACCGACAGGCCAAATACGGCGGCAACCGACAGGGTGGCCGCCTTTTTTGCGCCAGGCCTAATTACGCCCGAGCTCTGCCAGTCGACAATTAGCGGACCAAAGGTCTGATGGGTTAGCAGCCAATTATGTAGCCTTGATGAAGAGCGCGCAAAGAAAAATGCCGCGAGCAGAAGAAACGGCACTGTTGGAAGCAAGGGTAAGACCACTCCAACCATGGCGAGCGCGACGCAGACCAACCCCAAACCAGCCCAGAGATATCGCATTTGTTACTCCAATAGCTCTCGGATAACGGCATTGAGAACGGCGCGGCCCTGAGATGTGGCGCGAAGCTGGTCGTCTTCCAGGGTCAACATGCCCAGATCGGCCAGCGTATCAAGTTTTTCCTGCGGCAGGTCTTCGCCCGAGAGTTGCTTGTATCTATCTATATTTAGGCCCTCTGTAATCCTAAGGCACATCATAAGGTATTCAAACGCTTGTTCACGCTGTGTTAGTTGGAACCGGTTGCTTTCTCCACTTCCATTTTCAACGGCGGCCAGCCATTTGGTTGGCGAAAGAAAGGTCTCGGTCGCAAATTTGTGGCCATCAAGGGTGATCCGCCCGTGTGCGCCTGGCCCGATACCCACGTAATCACCATAGCGCCAATAGATCAGGTTGTGCTGAGACTCCGCTCCGGATCGGGCGTGGTTTGAGACCTCATAGGCGGGTAAACCATGGGCCTCGCATATCTCTTGCGTGGCCAGATACATCTCCGCCGCGCTGTCATCCTCGGGCAGACCGCGGAGCTTACCAACTGCATAGCGATCTCCGAACGCCGTACCCTCTTCGATGGTGAGTTGATAAAGCGACAGGTGATCGATCGCCATCGACAGGGCCTCAGCCAACTCAGCGCGCCACGCGTCCAGAGTTTGATGTTGTCGGGCATAGATCAGATCAAAACTGATACGGTCAAAGCAGCTACGGGCAATATCAAAAGCGGCGCGGGCTTCAGCCACAGTGTGAATACGACCCAGGCGGCGCAGGTCATCGTCGTTGAGGGCCTGCACACCCATTGAAATACGGTTCACACCTGCATCGCGATAGGCTGCAAAGCGACCAGCCTCGACCGAGCCGGGGTTGGCTTCAAGTGTGATCTCCATATCGTTGGCGGGGCGCCAAAGGGTGCGGGCCTCGTCGATGATGGCAGAGATGGTGTCTGGCGCCATCAGCGAAGGCGTGCCACCGCCAAAAAAGATCGTGTTAAGTACCCGACCTTGCGTTTCACTGGCTGCGCGCTTTAGCTCATTCAGATAGCTATTAAGCCACTGTTTTTGATCAATACTCCTGGAAACATGGCTGTTGAAGTCACAATAAGGACACTTGGCCTCGCAAAAGGGCCAATGCACATACAGGCCAAAGCCCCCGTTGCGCCAATCATCCGCCAAAGCAGCCTTTCACGAACATTTCCACCGCGCGGCCGCGATGGCTGATCTTGTTCTTTTCCCAACGATCCATCTCGGCAAATGTAATGTCGTGTCCTTCGGGGACAAACATAGGGTCATAGCCAAAACCATCCTTGCCACGAATTGGCCAGGTCAAATGGCCTGGGGCCACGCCTTCGAACACTTCGTCATGCCCGTCAGGCCAGGCCAGAACCAGCGTACAGCGGAATTGCGCTGTGCGAGGGTGGGCAGCGTTCTTCGCTTCCAGCTCGTTATGTGCGCGGGTCATCGCCATCAGGAAATCACGGCCATTGCCGGTTTCTGCCCAATCGGCGGTGTAGACGCCTGGCGCGCCATCCAGCGCGTCAATTGTGATTCCGGAATCGTCCGACAGGGCGGGCAGGCCGGTGGCTTGCGTGGCGGCGTGGGCCTTAATCCGTGCGTTGCCGACGAAGGTATCCTCTGTCTCTTCTGGTTCAGGCAGGGCCAATTCACCAGCACCCACGACGGCAACACCAAAGGGTTCGAGGAGATGTGCCATCTCCTCAAGCTTGCCTTTGTTGTGTGTGGCGACAAGCAGCTTGTCCCCGTTGAACTTACGAGTCATGCGGTGGCGGCTTTCTGTGCGGCAGCCAGTTCAGCCACGCCCTTTTCCGCCAGATCCATCAATTGGTCCATCTGTGCGCGGCTAAAGACGGATCCCTCGGCACTCATTTGCACTTCGATTAGTTTGTTAGAGCCGGTCATGATAAAGTTGCCATCGACGCCGGCCTCGCTGTCCTCGGGATAGTCGAGGTCCAAAACTGGCTGACCCGCGTAGATTCCGCAGGACACGGCGGCGACGGGATCAACCAAAGGATCCGAAATAACATCGCCTGTTTTCATCAGCTTATTCACTGCCAGACGCAACGCCACCCAACCGCCAGTGATCGATGCACAACGTGTGCCGCCATCGGCCTGAATTACATCGCAGTCGACAGTGATCTGGCGTTCACCCAATGCAACTCGGTCTACACCGGCACGCAGAGCACGGCCGATCAGGCGTTGAATCTCTACGGTGCGGCCACCTTGCTTGCCGCTTGCCGCTTCACGCCGCATCCGCGTATTCGTCGCGCGGGGCAGCATGCCGTATTCGGCGGTGACCCAACCCAGGCCCGAGCCTTTTATAAATGGTGGAACGCGGTCCTCGATCGTGGCGGTGCACAGTACATGGGTGTCACCCATCTTGATCAGGCAGGAACCTTCGGCATGTTTGGTAAAGCCGGTTTCAATTGAAACGGCGCGCATTTCGTTTAGATCACGTCCTGAGGGTCGCATGGAAAATCCTTTGTTTGCTGGGTTGGGGATACCGCTCTGCAGCGTTACGATGCAACCCCGATTGACCTTTCTTGTGCCTGCTATTTAATGACGATCCAGCAGAGGATTGCCGATGAGCGAAGCGAGCAAAATTCTGAGCGAGATGAACGACCGGTCACGTGAGGTGTTCCGGCTGATCGTCGAAAGCTATCTGGACAGCGGTGAGCCGGTCGGCAGCCGCACCCTGACACGCACGCTTTCGGAAAAAGTCAGCGCGGCGACCGTGCGTAACGTGATGCAGGATCTGGAATTCCTGGGCCTGCTGGACAGCCCGCATGTCAGTGCTGGTCGGATTCCGACGCAGCAGGGGCTGCGGATGTTCGTCGACGGATTGCTTGAAATGGGCGATCTGGGCGCGGATGATCGGCAGAAGCTGGACGAAACATTAGGCTCTAACGCGGGCGATGTTGGCGGAATGTTAGATCGTGTGGGATCGGCATTGTCACACGTGACACAAGGCGCTTCGCTGGTTCTGACACCCAAACATGAGGCTGAGATCAAGCATATTGAATTTGTCTCGCTCGGTCATGATCGCGCTTTGGTGGTTCTGGTCTTCTCGGACGGGCAGGTCGAAAACCGGCTGTTCACACCTCCGCCCGGGCAAACACCAAGTTCGATGCGTGAGGCTGCGAACTTCCTCAATGCGCTGATCGAAGGGCGTACGCTTAGCGAAGTGCGTCGCCAGATGCTGTCGCAGATAGATGCGCGGAAGCAGGAAATCGATATTTTGGCGCGTGAGATGGTCGAAAGCGGCATTGCTGCATGGGACGGGGATGGCAGCGACTCGGCTCGATTGATCGTACGCGGACGCGCGAATCTACTGAATGAACCGGGTCAGGCTGAGGAGCTGGATCGAATCCGCACCCTGTTTGATGACCTTGAGCGCAAACGTGACATCGCTGAATTCCTGGAATTGACCGAGGAAGGTGAGGGTGTGCGCATTTTTATTGGCTCTGAGAACAAACTTTTCTCACTTTCGGGTTCCTCTTTGGTGGTGTCTCCATATATGAACGCTGATCGTAAGATAATCGGTGCGGTTGGGGTCATCGGGCCCACACGTCTGAATTACGGACGGATCGTGCCGATCGTGGATTATACGGCGCAACTGGTTGGGAAGTTGATTTCCGACCGGAGCTAGAGGGTAAGAGATGGCAGAGCCCAAGAACGAAGATTTTCTGGACGACATCATGTCCGCAGAAGCAGAAGAGCTGGCCGAGGAATTTGCTGAGATCAGCGATGAAGCTCTGGAGTTGGACGAATTGCGCGCAGAGCGCGACGACTACAAAGACAAATTCATGCGTGCGCTTGCCGACGCTGAAAACGCCCGTAAGCGTGGCGATAAGGCACGTCGGGATGCCGAGCAGTACGGTGGATCCAAGCTGGCGCGTGACATGTTGCCGGTCTATGACAACATGAAGCGGGCGCTCGAGGCCGCAACCGATGAGCAAAAAGAGCTTGCTGCCGGCTTGTTGGAAGGCGTCGAACTCACCATGCGTGCGCTGAAGGACGTTTTCCAGAAGCACGGTATCGAAGTAATTACACCTGAGGTGGGCGACCGGTTTGATCCGAACGTTCATGAAGCGATGTTTGAGGCACCGGTTCCTGGCACCAAAGCAGGCGACATCATTCAGGTTTCGGCAGAAGGTTTCATGCTACACGACCGTCTGTTGCGCCCGGCGCAGGTAGGTGTTTCGTCGATGCCTGCGGGCTGATTGGCTTCAAAGAAGCCAAGCCTTCGGCGAGAGTATTTTTGAAAAGATGAAGGGGGGGGGTCAGGATTTGGCCGCCTCTTTTAGTTTGTATATCAGGTCAAGGGCTTCGCGCGGGGTCAATTCGTCCGGCAGGATTTCGTCGAGTATATCCGTAACGGGTGTGGCCTTGGGGGCGGGAGGTGGCGGCGGTGGAGCGGCTGAAAACAAGGGCAGATCGTCGATCAAGGCTTTTTGCTTGCCTCCTTCGCGCTCAGTTTTTTCCAACTGGTCCAGAACAACACGCGCGCGTTCGACAACTGAGGCGGGCAGGCCAGCAAGTTGAGCAACCTGGACGCCATAGGATCGGTCGGCGGCACCTTTATGAACCTCGTGAAGGAAGATCACCTCTCCCTCCCATTCCTTGACGGCTACTGTGGCGTTGTCTACGCCCTCCAGACTTCCTGCTAGAGCCGCCAATTCATGGTAATGCGTTGCAAAAAGAGCGCGGCATTGATTGGCGGCGTGTAGGTGTTCCAGCGTGGCCCAGGCGATCGAAAGTCCATCATAGGTGGCAGTGCCACGGCCGATTTCATCAAGAATGACCAGCGCGCGGTCGTCGGCCTGGTTGAGGATGGCTGCGGTTTCAACCATTTCGACCATGAAAGTTGATCGACCGCGCGCAAGATCATCTGAGGCGCCGACGCGGCTGAAGAGCTGGCTGACCACCCCGATATGCGCTTGCTCAGCAGGGACATAACTGCCCATCTGAGCAAGCAAGGCAATCAGCGCGTTCTGCCTCAAGAAGGTCGACTTACCGGCCATGTTCGGCCCGGTCAGCAACCAGATGGCGGCGCCATCTACAGCGCTAAGATCGCAGTCATTCGCAACGAAAGCATCGCCGCCTTGCTGGCGCAACGCGTGTTCAACAACCGGATGACGTCCACCTTCCACCTCAAAGCTGCGCGAGCTGTCGACCTGCGGACGACACCAGCTTTCCCCACGCGCTAGATCAGCCAAAGAAGTGGTCAGATCTAGTTCTGCCAGGCCTCGAGCCGCTTGATTCAGTCGGACGGCACAGTCCAGAATTTCGTCAGAAAGCCTTTGATAGAGCCGCTTTTCAATCTCCAACGCCAGATTTCCAGCGTTCAGGATGCGGGTTTCGATCTCGGACAGTTCCACGGTTGTGAATCGCACCTGATTGGCGGTGGTCTGGCGGTGGATATAAGTCTCAGAGAATTGAGGGCTCAGCATCTTCTCGGCATGGGTGGCCGTGGTTTCGATGAAATAGCCCAGCACGTTGTTGTGCTTGATCTTCAACGAAGTGATGCCAGTGTGTTTCGCATATTTCTGCTGAAACCCCGCAATAACAGAACGGCCTTCATCGCGCAGCGTGCGGGCCTCGTCCAGCTCGGCGTCAAAACCCGGAGCGATAAATCCACCGTCGCGCGCCAGGAGGGGTGGTTCAGCAATCAATGCCTCGTCGAGTAGGTTCAGTAGGTCATCGAATCCAACGAGGTTCTGCAGAGCGGTTGCCAGCAGGATTGGCAGATCCTGGCCCTCGCAAATTCCGGCAATCGCAGCAGCCTGAGTCAGCCCGTTACGAATGGCAGCCAGGTCACGGGGACCACCGCGTTCCAGTGACAGACGAGAAAGGGCGCGGTCCAGATCTGGTGTTTTACGTAGGGCTTCGCGTAGTTCCGAAGCAATTAGACTGTCTTCGGCTGCGAAACTCACGGCGTCCAACCGGGCGTTAATGACGTCCAGATTGCGCGAAGGACTGGATAGGCGCTGTTCCAGCAATCGCGCGCCACCTGGTGTAACTGTACGATCAACCACCGAAAGCAAAGAGCCCGAGCGACCACCGGACAAGGATCGGGTCAGTTCAAGATTACGACGTGTGGCCGCATCTATTTGCACTACCCGGTCCTCGGACTCTTTCAGTGGAGTTTGCAGAAGGGGTAGTTTTCCTTTCTGCGTGATCTCCAAATAGTCGATCAGCGCGCCCATAGCCGAAATTTCGGCGCGTCCAAAATTGCCGAATGCATCCAGCGCGCCGACGTGAAACAAGCCGCAGATGCGCTTTTCAGCAGCAGTGCTGTCAAAGCTGGCACGTCCCACCGGGGTTAACGAAATGCCCAGATCGCGCACCGGTTCTTGCAACATCTGTTCTGTCCCGTCGGCCACGATTAACTCGGACGGGGCAAGCCGCGCCAGTTCGGGGCTGAGGCGTACGGAGGTCAATGGCATTACATGAAACGCACCCGTGGAAATATCAGCCCACGCCAGCGCGGCCTCATCCCGTACCTGGGAGTAGGCGGCCAGAAAGTTATGACGCCGCGCCTCCAGAAGCGCGTCTTCGGTCAGTGTTCCCGGAGTAACCAAGCGCACAACATCGCGCTTTACAACTGATTTAGAGCCTCTTTTCTTCGCCTCCGCTGGGCTTTCCATCTGCTCACAGACCGCAACACGAAAGCCCTTGCGGATCAAGGTCAGAAGATACCCTTCAGCAGAATGCACTGGCACGCCGCACATCGGAATGTCGGTTCCGTTATGCTTTCCGCGCTTGGTTAAGGCGATGTCCAGCGCTTCGGCCGCGTTGACGGCATCTTCAAAGAACATCTCATAGAAGTCGCCCATGCGATAAAACAACAGGGCGTCTAGATGGGCCTCTTTGATCTCAAGATATTGCGCCATCATCGGCGTGACTGTGGACAAAGGCGGCCCCCTTCTTGCGTGTTCCGGCGCGACCTTACAAATCCCGCATCTTCTGTAAAAGCCGAAAACTCATTCCCGTTGAGGCGCGGCTCTGCCTGCGCTATGAGGCAAAAGCCCTTAAGTCATGGAAACGACCTGTAAGATGCCCAAAGCGAAGATCACCAAAGAAGAGGCGTTGGCCTTTCACCTCGACCCGACCCCTGGCAAGTGGGAGGTGCAGGCCACCGTTCCCATGACCACGCAGCGCGATCTGTCGCTGGCCTACAGCCCTGGCGTTGCGGTTCCATGTGAAGCCATCGCTGAAGCGCCCGAGACCGCCTATGATTATACAAACAAGGGCAATTTGGTTGCTGTGATCTCGAATGGCACCGCCGTTCTGGGCCTTGGGAATCTTGGCGCGCTGGGCTCAAAACCGGTGATGGAAGGCAAATCGGTCCTGTTCAAGCGGTTCGCTGATGTGAACTCGATCGATATCGAACTGGATACCGAAGACCCTGATGAATTCTGCCGCGCGGTGCGTCTGATGGGGCCGACCTTCGGCGGTATTAACCTTGAGGACATCAAAGCGCCTGAATGTTTCATCATCGAACAGCGCCTGAAGGAAGAGATGGATATCCCAGTCTTCCACGATGACCAGCACGGAACAGCGGTGATCTGTGCAGCGGGCCTGCTGAACGCACTGCACATCTCAGGCAAAAAGATTGAAGATGTGAAAATTGTACTGAACGGGGCAGGTGCTGCTGGGATCGCCTGTATCGAACTGCTTAAGGCAATGGGCGCGCGGCATGAGAACTGCATTGTCTGCGATACCAAGGGCGTGATCTATCAGGGCCGGACCGAGGGCATGAACCAGTGGAAATCAGCCCACGCGATCTCGACCGATCTACGCACTCTGGAAGATGCCATGAAGGGCGCGGATGTCTTCCTTGGCGTGTCGGTCAAAGGGGCTGTGACGCAGGATATGGTGGCCAGCATGGCCGACAATCCGGTCATCTTTGCGATGGCGAACCCCGATCCCGAAATCACACCGGAAGAGGCGCATGAGGTCCGCGTTGATGCGATCGTTGCGACGGGCCGTAGCGACTATCCGAACCAGGTGAATAACGTTCTGGGCTTTCCTTATCTATTCCGCGGCGCGTTGGATATTCATGCCCGTGCGATCAATGACGAGATGAAAATTGCGTGCGCCCATGCGCTGGCACGATTGGCACGTGAAGATGTGCCGGATGAAGTAGCAATGGCCTACGGCAAGTCGCTTACTTTTGGGCGCGACTACATCATCCCGACCCCGTTTGATCCGCGACTGATCCACCGTATCCCGCCTGCGGTTGCCAAGGCTGGTATGGATACCGGCGCGGCGCGACGTCCGATCATCGATATGGACGCTTATGAGCTGAGCCTGAAATCCCGCATGGACCCGACGGCGAGCATCTTGCGTGGCCTGAACGCACGTGCGCGTCAGGCGCAAAGCCGGATGATTTTTGCCGAGGGCGACGATCCGCGCGTGTTGCGCGCAGCCGTCATGTACCAACGCTCGGGCTTTGGGAAGGCGCTGGTTGTAGGACGACCGGACGATGTCAAAGAAAAGCTCGAAGCCGCTGGTCTTGGGGACGCGGTGCGCGAGATTGAGGTGGTGAACGCGGCCAATACCTTACATCTCGAGGCCTATAAGGATTTTCTCTATCAACGGCTGCAGCGCAAAGGGTTTGACCACAAGGACATTCACCGCCTCGCTGCGCGGGACCGACACGTCTTTTCGTCTCTGATGCTGGCGCATGGTCATGCGGATGGCCTGGTGACCGGCGCAACGCGCAAGTCGGCGCATGTTCTGGACCGCATCAACCATGTGTTTGACGCCGATGCCGCCCATGGCGCGGCGGGGGTTACCGCCTTGTTGCACAAGGGGCGGATCGTTCTGATTGGCGATACGCTGGTGCATGAATGGCCGGATGAGAATGATCTGGCCAATATCGCTGAACGCGCGGTTGCGGTCGCGCGTCATATGGGGCTGGAACCTCGGGTGGCCTTTGTCAGTTTCTCGACCTTCGGTTACCCGGTGTCTGAACGTGCTGAGAAGATGCACCGTGCTCCGGTAGTGCTGGACGAGCGCGGCGTCGATTTCGAGTACGAAGGGGAGATGACGGTTGATGTGGCCCTGAATGTGGATCAGCAGGAAGCTTATCCGTTCCAGCGCCTGACCGGACCAGCGAATATCCTGATTGTTCCCGCGCGGCACTCGGCCTCGATCTCGACCAAGCTGATGCAGGAAATGGGTGGAGCTACCGTGATCGGCCCAATCCTGTCCGGAGTCGACAAGCCGATCCAGATCTGTTCGACAGTTTCGACCGCGAATGACATTCTGAACATGGCCATTCTGGCCTCCTGCGATATTGGGTAAATCATGACGATATGGAACCTCGGCTCAATCAACGCGGATATGGTCTACGCCCTGCCGCATTTGCCCGCAGCGGGTGAGACACTTGCGGCCAGCGGGTTGCAGAGGTTTCTAGGCGGCAAGGGCGCCAACATGTCGGTGGCTGCGGCCCGCGCAGGGTCACGGGTTTCGCATATCGGCGCGGTCGGGTCAGATGGCCTTTGGGCGCGAGACAGGCTGACCGAATATGGCGTGGACACGCGGCATATTGCTGAGGTGGAAGTACCCACGGGTCACGCTATCATTGCGGTGGATGCGCAGGGCGAAAACCTGATTGTTTTGTTTCAGGGTGCAAACCATGCCATTTCGAACGACCAACTTGGACAGGCGTTGTCCTCGGCCGTTTCGGGTGACCTGCTGGTGATGCAGAACGAAACCAATGCTCAAATTGAGGCCGCCAAACTGGGTTGCGAAATGGGGCTGACCGTGTGCTATGCGGCCGCTCCATTTCAAGCCGAGGCGGTACAGGCGGTTCTGCCGTATCTGGACTTTTTGATCCTCAACGAAGTCGAAGCTGAGCAATTGCAGGATGCAACGGGCCTGGCCCCGTCAGACCTGCAGGTCGAGCATGTTATCGTCACCTTTGGCTCAAAAGGTTCGCGATATTATCAGCGGGGTCATAAACCACAAGCGTTTCGGGCGCATAAGGTCAACGCCGTGGATACCACGGGTGCTGGTGACACTTTTACCGGCTATGTGCTGGCGGGCATGGATCGGGGCATGCCAATGGAGCAGGCAATTGCACAAGCAAACCGTGCCGCGGCCCTGATGGTCACGCGGCACGGGACAGCCGATGTTATTCCTGATCTAAAAGAGTTACGCGAAGCGCAGCTGGATTAGGAACCGGCAAAGGGTGCTTCGCTTCCCCACAATTGCTTGACGCGCGCATCGCGACCGCAGGCTTTGCGGTATGCTTTGTACGCGTTCTTTTGGCGCTTGGGGCCAAACCGGGTCAGGACCAGCTTGTCGCCCTTGTAATAATCCTGATGATAGGCTTCCGCCGGATAAAACGTGCCGGCCTGCAGGATCGGTGTGACCACCGTTTGACCCAACGCGTTTTGCGCGCTGCTCTTGGCCTGCTGCGCCAACGCCTTTTCCCCTGTGTTAGAGACGAAAATGGCGGTCCGATAACTCTCACCACGATCGCAGAACTGACCTCCCGCGTCCGTTGGATCGACCGAACGGAAGAACATGTTCAGCAAGGTTTCACGGGAAACGCGGGCGGGATCGAAGGTGATCTGCACCGCCTCGTAATGCCCGCTTCCGCCTTTTGAGACCTGATCATAGGTTGGGTTCTCGGTCGTACCGCCCGTATAACCCGAAACTGCACCTATTACCCCGGGCACTGATTCGAAATCGGATTCGACACACCAGAAACAACCCCCGGCTACGGTCAGCGTTTCTGTCCCCGCCGCAAGGGCTGGCAAGGCGCGCAGCATTGCGACCAACAGGATCAGCACAAACAGAAGCGAAGGTTTCAGGCAATCAAGGTAAGTGGTCCGGGTCATGGCAGGTCTCCTTCCGAAACCAAGCTGCCCGCTGGATTGCGCTTGTGCAATGTGCTGACATGATTTGTCACGCGCTGGTGAGACGAGTTTATCAGCCCAGCAACTGCCCCAGCTTCATCGCCACATTCATATTGCCCGAGATCTTGAGCTTGCCCAGCGCCACCCCGGTCATCGGGTTCAGCTTACCGGTCAGCAGTTTGGTCAGGTTATCGCGCGAGATACGGATGGTGCAATCGGTCTCGCGATCTTTGGTTGAGGCAGTGTTGTCGGCCAGGACAATCACGCCATCCTCACCGCAATCGAATTTCAGTGATCCGTCAAAGCCCTTGCCATTCAGACCTTTCTGAATTCCGTCGGCGATGTCTTGCAGCATGATCCGTCCTTCTTTGGTTGACGTATGCGTAAAGACAAACGCCTGATCCGGGCAAGCCTGACCTGACGGGAACCGTGCAAAGAAAAACCCCGGCGCCTTATCGGACACCGGGGCCGTTTTTCGAATTCAGATTGCTTACTTGTTCAGTCGTTTGTCACGCGCCGCCAAGAGTTTCAGGCGCAGTGCGTTCAGCTGGATGAAGCCTGCTGCGTCTTTCTGATCGTATGCGCCGGCGTCTTCCTCAAAGGTCACGTGTGCTTCGGAATAGAGCGAATGATCCGACCAGCGGCCCACGGTCGAGGCCAAACCTTTGTACAGTTTCACGCGGACGGTGCCAGTAACGTACTCTTGTGATTTGTCGATGGCCGCCTGCAGCATCTCACGCTCGGGGCTGTACCAAAAACCGTTATAGATCAGCTCAGCATATTGCGGCATCAACTGGTCTTTCAGATGCATCGCACCGCGATCCATGGTGATGGATTCGATGCCACGGTGCGCTTCCAACAGTATGGTGCCACCGGGAGTTTCGTAGATGCCGCGCGATTTCATGCCAACGAAGCGTCCTTCGACCAGATCGAGACGGCCAATACCGTGCTTGCCGCCATATTCGTTCAGCTTGGTCAGGATGGTTGCGGGGCTCATCGCCTCACCATTGATACTGACCGCGTCACCATTTTCAAAGCCGATCTCGATAAACTCGGGCTCATTAGGCGCGTCCTCGGGGTGGACGGTGCGCTGGTAGACGTAATCGGGGGCCATATCGGCGGGGTCTTCCAGAACCTTGCCTTCGGACGAGGTGTGCAGCAGGTTGGCGTCGACCGAAAACGGCGCTTCGCCGCGCTTGTCTTTGGCAATCGGGATCTGGTTCGCCTCAGCAAATTCCAGCAGACGGGTGCGGCTGGTCAGGTCCCACTCGCGCCAGGGGGCAATCACCTTGATGTCGGGGTTCAGCGCGTAAGCCGCCAGTTCGAACCGCACCTGATCGTTGCCCTTGCCGGTCGCGCCATGGGCGACGGCATCAGCACCGGTCGCCTCAGCAATCTCAACCAGACGTTTCGAGATCAGAGGTCGCGCGATGGACGTACCGAGCAGGTATAGACCTTCATAAACCGCGTTGGCGCGGAACATGGGGAAGACGAAATCGCGGACGAATTCTTCGCGGATGTCCTCGATATAGATGTTCTCGGGCTTGATCCCAAGCAACTCTGCCTTTTTGCGGGCAGGCTCAAGCTCTTCACCCTGACCCAGGTCGGCGGTGAAGGTCACGACCTCACAGCCATACTCGGTCTGCAGCCATTTCAGAATGATTGAGGTATCAAGGCCACCGGAATAGGCCAGAACAACTTTCTTGGGCGCGGACATCTGACTTCCCTTTATGCGTAGAACGACTGGCCCCTAGCGGGTTTTGGACGCGGGGGCAAGCTGTGTGGATTGACGCAGGGCGGGAATTGAGGTGAAACGGTCCGTTAGAGAACAAGGAATAGTTGAGAGGGCGGTTTTTATGCTGGGATTAGAGATATTCGTGCATTCGGTGAGAATGGTTCTTAGGAATCTGACACAGGCATTGCAGATTTCTGTTGTACCAGCGTTGATTGGCGGTTTCCTAGCAATCGGCTTGTTCTTTCTGTTCGGCATCCCTTTTGAAGAATTTAACAGTGAAACCACTGGCTTTCCTGACGGTGTAACGGCGGCATCCTTCACCGGATTTCTGCTCTGCTTTATGGCCGTTATCTTTGGGGTCATGCTTTGGATTGTCGTGTCGTGGCACCGCTTTGTTCTTCTTGAGGAATATCCAAGCGGTTTGGTTCCGCCTTTCAGGTTCGACCGTGTTCTCGCCTATTTCGGGCGTCTCCTGATGCTCGGCCTAATCGCTATTATCATCATGATACCGGGGACGTTGATCATGAGTATGATGGCGCAAGCCTCTGCAGTGCTGGGAATTCTGGTTTGGCTGGGTTTGATTATCTTTCTCACCATCGGATTCTATCGGGCCTCCCCGATTTTGCCCGCCGCAGCGATCGGAAAACCCCTAAAGCTGTCTGAGGCTTGGCAGGCGACCTCTGGCGCAAGCGGAGCAATCGCACTTCTGGTCGTCTTGTCCATCCTCTTCCAATTGTTGCTTCAGCTACTAGCGTCACTGCTGCTGTTCGTCCCGATCATCGGTATCTTCATTGTCTTGTTTGCGAGCATGCTGATCGTCCCATTGATCAATGTTAGCATCCTGACGACGATCTATGGTGTGTTCATCGAGAAACGCGAGTTGTCCTGAGCCCGTACACATATGTATTCCTTGCCCTTTTAGCGGTGATCGGGCAGGGAAATCGACATGACCAATTTCATGACCCGTGCCCGTGCTGCCGAACAGGCGATGCGCTCTGTTTTTCCAGCAACGCCTCTACAGCGGAATGCCCATCTGTCCGACCGTTATGGCGCGGATATCTGGCTCAAGCGCGAAGACCTCAGCCCGGTGCGGTCCTACAAGATCCGCGGCGCATTCAATGCGATGCGCAAGCAGCAGGGGCAGGAGCTATTCGTTTGTGCCAGCGCAGGCAATCACGCGCAGGGCGTGGCCTATATGTGCAAGCATCTGGGCGTGAAGGGCGTGATCTTCATGCCGGTGACAACGCCGCAGCAGAAGATACAGAAAACCCGTATCTTTGGTGGTGACAATATCGAGATACATCTGACCGGTGACTATTTCGACGATACTCTGTCCGCCGCTCAATCCTGGTGTGCAGAGCAGGGTGGGCATTTCTTATCTCCGTTCGACGATGCGGATGTGATCGAGGGACAGGCCTCTCTGGCGGTTGAGATCGAAGCGCAATTGGGCGGCGTGCCTGATCACGTGATCCTGCCTGTTGGCGGTGGCGGAATGTCTTCGGGGGTCGCGACGTGGTTTGGGGGCCGGACACATTGTTTATTTGTGGAGCCAAAGGGCGGCGCGTGCTTGCATGCGGCAATGGCGGCAGGGCATCCGGTGGCGTTGGATCACGTGGACAATTTTGTAGACGGCGCAGCGGTCGGAAAAATTGGCGCGAAACCCTTTGAGCTGCTGAAGGATCGTCATTTGTCAGATGTTCTGGTTCTGTCCGAGGATCGGATTTGTACCACCATGATCGAGATGCTGAATGTCGAAGGCATCGTTTTGGAGCCAGCTGGTGCCTTGGCGATTGAGGCGGTTGCCGATGTCCAGAGCTTTATCCGTGGCAAGACAGTGGTCTGCGTGACTTCTGGAGGCAATTTTGATTTCGAGCGCCTGCCTGAAGTGAAAGAGCGCGCGCAGCGCTATTCAGGCGTGAAGAAATACTTCATCCTACGACTGCCGCAGCGTCCAGGTGCGTTGAAAGAGTTCTTGGGTATCCTTGGCCCAGAGGACGATATTGCACGATTTGAATACATGAAAAAATCGGCGCGCAACTTTGGTTCTGTTCTGATCGGAATAGAGACCCGCAAACCCGAGAATTTTATGCGTCTGTTCGCGCATCTGGATGACGCAGGGTTCACGTATACAGATATCACTGAGGACGAGACCCTGGCGCAGTTTGTAATTTAGAGCAGGTTTTCGGCGAGACCCGCCTGAAACAAGGCTTTCGATGCGTCATAAGCCGTACAGATTTCACCCAGATCGACTGCAGCGCCGTCGCCGGCAGCGGCCCGTCGCTCGCCGTCCTGACATAGCTTCGAGAAGCTGTCGAACCCAAGACTTAATGCGCTGCCTTTCAGGAAATGCAGGTTTTGCTCGATCTCAATCCGGGCCGTATCATTGCGCAGCTTCTTGATGAACTCCTGAACCTCGTCCAGAAAGATATCGACAACCTCATCGAACTCTTCTGCGCCGACTTCATCACGTAACTGTCTGACTCTGGACCACTGAATCATGCCAACCTCTTGCGGTTGCATATTGGTATCCTGCTGCGGGTAAATGCGGAGTTAAACTTTGGCTGCTCGATCTTTCATCGGATGTTAAGCTGACGCCCTTAGCGTTTTGTCAACTGGAGAGTTGAGCAAGTACAGGGACTTCATGGTGCCGGATGCCAGTCATGTTGAGATCCGGGTCGAGCTGGATTTTGGCGCGATCCGTAAGGTTCTTGTTGTAGACGATAGCCGTCTGCAGCGGCGCATTCTGGTGGCCTCGCTGAAGAAGTGGGGGTTCGAGGTTCTTGAGGCCGATAGCGGCGAGGCTGCGATTGAGTATTGCGCAGCCGATACACCCGATCTGGTGCTTAGCGATTGGGTTATGCCCGGCATGGGCGGGCTGGAGTTCTGTCGCGCCTTCCGAGAGCTGGATAGTGATCAATATAGCTATTTCATCCTTCTGACCTCAAAAAGCGAAAAGCAGGAGGTCGCAAAAGGGCTAGACGCAGGCGCAGACGATTTCCTGATCAAACCTCTTGAGGCGGATGAACTGCGTGCGCGCATCTCGGCTGGTGCGCGTATTCTGGACATGCAGCGCGAGCTGTCGCGCAAAAACCAGCTGATCGAAACCGCGCTGAACGAGCTGAAGCTCGCCCATGACGCGATCGATAATGACCTGATACAGGCGCGAAAGATTCAGGAATCGCTGGTGCCAGAGTTGAAGGGAACCTTCGGTAAATCTCAGGTCAGCCTGCTTTTGAAACCCTGTGGGCATATCGGCGGCGATCTTGTTGGAATGTTCTCACCCGGTGTTAATCGGCTGGGGTTCTATAGTATTGATGTCTCGGGCCACGGGATCACCTCTGCGATGATGACGGCCCGACTTGGCGGGTATTTATCCAGCACGCATTTCAACCAGAACATCGCGATGGAACGCCGGTTCAACAAATTCTACGCCTTGCTACCGCCCGAAGAGGTCGCGTCTCTGCTCAACTCCCGTCTGATCGCCGACACCGGGATCGAAGAGTATTTTACGATGGTTTATGCCATCGTTGATCTTCGCAACGGACATCTGAAAATGGTGCAGGCAGGTCACCCGCATCCGCTGCTGATGCGCCATGATGGCCAAACCGAGTTTCTGGGCGAAGGCGGGTTGCCAATCGGTCTGCTGCCGGATGCACAGTTTCAACAAACAGAAACCTATATGCTGCCGGGCGACAAGCTGCTGTTGCACTCAGACGGGTTTACGGAATGTCAACTCGCCGATGGCAGTTTGCTGGACGAAGACGGGCTTAGGTCAATGGCTGTCGAGTGCGCTGAAGATAACGGAGGGCCGGAATTCCTTGAGGATATGTTCTGGCGACTCAGTCAGGTGATGTCGCCAGACAGCGGCATGATCGATGACGTCTCTGCCGTGTTTTTCGAATATAACGGACCTTAGAGCCCATGCAGGTGGCGCTGGGCGAAATGGGCGTCGCCCTCATTGCCTAACAGATGAACGGCATCTGCGGTCTCCATCCAAATGGCCTCGTGAATGTCTTCGGTCGGAGGGCCTAAGCGACGGACGGGGTGGGCGCGGTAGATCAGGCAGACTTTCTCGGCCCACAGGTCGTATTCCGGCATGTAGGTGTATCGACGAAATGCACCCATACGCCGGGGTGCGGCGATCAGCCAACCGGTTTCTTCGTAAACCTCACGGTGAAGCGCTGTAATGGGTGATTCCCCCGGATCGATGCCGCCGCCTGGCAGCTGAAGATCGGGGCCGGGTTCCAGCTGACAGGTCAGCAACAAACGGTTACCCTGTGGTAGCAGGGCATAGACACCAACGCGGCGTTTATAGGTACGACCGGCCTCGGGGCTTTCACCGAACCGTCTGATCATGTAAGGCCCCTTTCAACCAAAACTGTTCAACCTATATGGTGGCGGTATGCCAACCTGTGGCGCTTAAGGAAACCCCATGTCTATTGGAACAAAAATCGCGTGGGACGACACGGTCCTGCCCTTTCAACTCGATGTATCGGACATGCGTGGCCGCGTGGCGCGGCTGGACGGTGTGTTGGACGGCATCCTGAAACAGCACGACTACCCTGAGGTGGTTGAGGCGCTGGTGGCCGAGATGGCCCTGCTGACCGCATTGATCGGGCAGACAGTATCGCTGCGCTGGAAGCTGTCCCTACAGGTGCAGTCCAAGGGTGCTGTGCGGATGATCGCAACAGACTATTACGCACCGCAGCAAGAAGGTGAGCCCGCGCAGATCCGTGCCTATGCCAGCTTTGATCGTGACCGGCTGACTGATGCCGCCCCCTTCGACCAGGTGGGTGAGGGCTATTTCGCCATCATGATCGATCAGGGCGAAGGCACGCAGCCCTATCAAGGCATCACGCCATTGGCCGGTGGATCGCTGAGCGCCTGTGCCGAGGCTTACTTTGCACAGTCTGAACAGCTGCCAACCAGGTTTTCACTGAGCTTCGGCAAATCGACCGAGCCCGGTGTCGGGGAACACTGGCGCGCAGGCGGGATTATGTTGCAGCACATGCCCAAGGCTTCGCCCTTTGCCGCATCCGGGGAAGGCAGCGGAGAGATTCTGACCGCCTCGGATCTGGTGGATGGTGAAGAGGGCGAGAACTGGGATCGCGTTAACATCCTGCTCGACACTGTAGATGATCTGGAGATGATCGGGCCGTCCGTTGCGCCAACCGACCTTCTGGTGCGCCTGTTTCATGAGGAACAGCCTCGCGTCTATGATGCGCAGCAGGTAAAATTCGGCTGCACCTGTTCCGAAGATCGCGTGCGCCAAAGCCTGTCCATCTATTCGGCGCAGGATATTGCGACAATGACCACGGACGAAGGCACCGTCACAGCAGACTGTCAATTCTGCGGTGCGCATTACGTGCTGGACCCAACGACCGTCGGGTTCGAGGCCGAAGGCCCGGATGGCGCGTGATCTGATCACAGACCTGACGGTGGCGCTTGGCCGCGATGGCGCGGGCTCCAGTGACTTTGATCTGAACCCGGAAACTGTTCTGCCTGCGGGGCGCAAATTGCGTCCTGCGGGTGTGTTAGTGCCTGTTTCTGTGGTCGAAGATGTCCCGCGCCTGATCCTGACAAAACGCTCGTCGGCGCTAAAACACCATCCAGGCCAAATCGCTTTTCCGGGTGGAAAACAAGATGAAGGTGACGCGGATGTCGCGGCCACCGCCCTACGTGAAGCGCGGGAAGAAATCGGCCTTCCACCCGAATTGCCACGCATTTTGGGCCATCTGCCCATTCATGAAACCGTGACTTCTTTTTCGGTCACGCCCGTTGTTGCGATCCTTGAAACCAGCTTCGAGACTGTCGCCGAACCCGGTGAAGTGGATGAGGTCTTCTCAGTTCCGCTTGCGCATGTCCTGAACCCGGAGAATTATGTCGTCGAGTCTCGCCGCTGGCGTGGCCAAAGACGGTATTACTATGCCGTGCCCTATGGCCCCTATTACATCTGGGGTGCAACGGCGCGGATGCTGCGGGGACTGGCAGCGCGGATGAGTGAATGAAGCGGATCACCGAAGACTGGTTAACCGAACAAGCCACACAGGATGTGTGCACTGCTTTGACCAACGGCGGGGCGCAGGCGCTGTTCGTCGGTGGTTGTGTGCGCAATGCTCTGCTGTGCGCACCGGTTTCAGACATCGATATTGCCACGGATGCAAAGCCCGAGCGGATTATGGAACTGGCGCAGAAGGCTGGGCTGAAACCAATACCGACTGGGATCGAACATGGCACGGTGACCGTCGTCAGCAAGGGTATTCCTCATGAAGTCACGACGTACCGCCGTGATGTCGAAACGGATGGTCGACGTGCGGTTGTGGCCTTTTCCAACAGGGTCGAAGAAGACGCTGCGCGTCGTGATTTCACTATGAACGCGCTTTACGCCAAACCTGACGGCACGATCCTTGATCCGCTGAACGGTTTGCCGGATCTACAGGCGCGTCGCGTGCGGTTCATCGGGGAGGCCAGTGATCGCATCCGCGAAGACTACCTGCGATCGCTCAGATACTTCCGCTTTCACGCTTGGTACGGTGATGCAGACCAGGGCTTCGACCCCGATGCGCTGGATGCGATTGCTGCGAATTTGGACGGGTTAGAGACACTTTCCCGCGAAAGGGTTGGGGCCGAGATGCTGAAGCTTCTCGCTGCGCCTGACCCCGCTCCGTCGGTTGCCGCCATGCGCAGCACAGGTGTTCTGGCGCAGCTTCTACCCGGTGCGGATGACCGGGCTTTGGCGATCCTTATCAAGTTGGAACAAGACGCCCACGCCGCGTCCGAAGCGATTCGCCGTTTGGCTGCAATTGCACCGCCTGAAGTCGCAAAAACCCTGCGCCTCAGCCGTGCGCAACTGCAAAGACTGACCCGGATGCGCGACGAAGCGATGGCGATGACCAGCGTCGCGGAACTGGGTTACCGCTATGGCTCGGAAGGCGGTTTGCACGAGACGCTTTTGCGCCACGCATTTCTTGAACAGCCATGGTCAGAAGACCTGAGCCAAGCCTTGCAACATGGGGCCGCAGCCAGTTTCCCGATTAAGGCGTCGGATTTGATCCCAGCCTTCTCGGGTCCCGCGCTGGGCAAAAAACTGGCCGAGCTTGAGGCGCGGTGGATCGCGTCGGATTTTACGCTCAGCCGCGAAGAATTGCTGGCGGAATAAATTGAAGTCTCAAAAGGGGATGACAAACCCGATTTGATTTGGCAGGGTGCGCCTGACTCATATGGAGGGAGGAATGCGAATGTATTACGGGATCTGGTTCGGCTAAAGCCCGGAACACTTTGACCCGTAGGGGTGGTGTTCTGGCGCCATCTTTCTTCGCATGACCTATTTTTTGCTCAATCGGAGCACTCTCTATGTTTCGCTACTTCGAAAACCTCATTGACCCTTTTGTCGCCTATGAACAGGTAGATACCCCACCTGCGCGGCTGTGGCCTTTCATGTTGGGCTATTCGCAGCCTTTCAAACGCGTTTTCGTGCTGGCCGCACTGATGTCCGTGATGGTTGCTGCGGTCGAGGTCGGACTGATCTTTTATATGGGCCGCGTTGTGGATCTGCTGGGAAGTTCACCCGCTGAATTTTGGCAGGCGCATGGGACAGAGCTGATCGTGGTCGCCGCGCTGATTCTGTTCATTCGTCCCATTCTGCAGCTGGTTGACGTCTTGTTGCTCAACAACACGATCCTGCCGAACTTTGGCACGCTGATCCGTTGGCGGGCGCACAAACATGTTCTGCGACAATCGGTGGGTTGGTTCGAGAATGACTTTGCCGGCCGCATCGCCAACCGGGTTGTTCAGACCCCGCCCGCTGCGGGCGAGGTTGTGTTTCAGGTCTTTGACGCGATCTCTTTCTCGATTGCCTACATGATCGGCGCGGCCATTCTGCTGATGGCGGCTGATCCGCGCCTGTTGCTGCCTTTATTGATTTGGCTGGTGTTTTATGGCGCTTTGGTTCGGTGGACCGTCAAGCGGGTCGGACCCGCGTCGCAAGCCGCGTCTGATGCGCGTTCGACCGTAACGGGGCGCGTGGTGGACAGCTATACCAACATTCACTCCATCAAGATGTTTGCCCATGACACGCAGGAACAGGATTATGCGCGCGAGGCGATTGCAGAAACCCGCCGCACATTCCAGATCGAGATGCGGATTTTCACCATCATGGATGCCGCACTGGTTGCGTTGAACGGTGTGCTGATCGTGGGAGTCGTCGGTTGGGCGATCCTGCTTTGGGCGCAAGGTAGCGCTACGGTTGGTGTGGTGGCCGCAGCCACTGCGTTGACGCTGCGGCTGAATGCCATGACCGGATGGATCATGTGGGCGTTGACCAGCTTCTTCCGGGAACTGGGCATCGTTGCCGAAGGGATGCAGACCATTGCACAGCCCATCGACTTGTTGGATGAGCCTGATGCGAAATCCTTGCGGCTGGGCAATGGCCAGATCGAAATCCGCGACTTGTCGCATCATTATGGGCGCGAAACTGGTGGTTTAGATCACGTCAATCTGACCATCCGGCCAGGCGAAAAGATTGGCCTGATCGGGCGGTCGGGGGCCGGAAAATCGACTCTAGTAAAGCTACTTCTGCGGTTTTACGACGTCGAGAAAGGCGCGATCCTGATCGATGGTCAAGACATCTCGAAGGTTACGCAGGACAGCCTGCGCAGCCATATCGGGATGGTCCAGCAAGACAGCGCTCTGTTGCACCGCTCTGTTCGTGCCAACATCCTGTATGGCCGACCTGATGCAACCGAAGAGCAGATGGTGGCCGCTGCCAAACAGGCCGAAGCGCATGAGTTCATCCTCGATCTGCAAGACCCGGAGGGCCGCACTGGCTATGATGCGCATGTGGGCGAGCGGGGCGTGAAACTGTCGGGCGGTCAGCGGCAGCGTGTAACGCTGGCGCGGGTGATCCTGAAAGACGCGCCGATTTTGCTATTGGACGAGGCGACATCTGCCCTAGATTCCGAAGTCGAAGCCTCGATACAGGAAACACTCTACGGCATGATGCAAGGCAAGACCGTGATCGCCATCGCGCACCGGCTCAGCACGATTGCTCAGATGGATCGCATTCTGGTGATGGATGGTGGTCGCATCGTCGAACAGGGCGGCCATTCCGAATTGCTGGCGCAACGAGGGCTTTACGCCCAGTTCTGGGCGCGGCAATCTGGGGGCTTCCTGAACCCGGAGGCCGCTGAATGAGGATTGCCGACCTCATCCAACCGTTCAAAGACATCGAAACGCCCCCGCCGCAAACGCTGGGGGCGTTCATTCGCTGGAGCCTGTCCGGCGCCTGGCCGATGCTATTCGTCGCTGCTGCGTTCTCGGCAATCGCAGGCGCTATGGAGGCCGGCACCGCCTGGGTCTTGGGGCGGGTTATCGATCTGACTACAACCAGCGGGCCCGACGCGTTTTTGACCGGCGGCAATCTTGCGATCATTTTGGGTGCTGTCGCATTCTTCATGCTGTTGCGTCCCGCGCTGTTTGGGCTGTCATCGATAGCGAATAACTACATCGTAATGCCCAACATCACACCACTGGTATTAGCCAAGCTGAACCGCTGGACGCTGGGTCAATCGGTGACCTATTTCGACGATGATTTCGCCGGGCGGATTGCCCAAAAACAGATGCAAACCTCAAATGCGATGACGCAGGTGGTGTCCGAAACCATCAGCGCGATTGTGTTCGCCTTGGCCTCGCTTGCGGGGTCATTGCTGTTGTTAGGGTCTATTCATCCGCTTGTGATGGTCCCGTTCGCCGCTTGGTTGGTTGTCTACTTCCTGCTGGTGCGCTGGTATCTTCCACGCATTCGTGTGCGCTCTGCCGCGCGTGCTGGAGCACGGGCGATGGTGTCGGGGCAAGTGGTCGACACGATTACAAATATCAAAACGGTCAAACTGTTCGCTCATTCGGAATTCGAAGACCACGCTGCGCGCAACTCTATGGTCGACCTGCGAGAACGGTCGCTGGAATTCGGCAAGTTGTCGGCCAGTTTCCGGTTCATCCTGATGACGCTAGCCGGGGTTCTGCCAGTCCTGCTGATCGGTGCGACGCTGTGGCTTTGGCGGGTGGGCGGCGCGTCTGCCGGGGATATTGTAGCGGCTGGTGCCGTGGCGATCCGTATCTCACAAATGACCGGCTGGGTCAGTTTCACGTTGATGGGTCTATACGCCAATGTTGGCGAGATCGAGAACGGGATGCATACCCTGACCAAGCGCGACCGGGTCGAAGATGCCCTGAATGCGACTCCGCTAGTGGTCTCGGAAGGTGAGATCGCCTTTGACCATGTCAGTTTTGCCTATGGCCGCGATGTGGGCGGCGTGTCTGACCTGCATTTCACCGCAGCTCCGGGTGAGAAGCTGGGCATTGTCGGGGCCTCGGGTGCGGGGAAATCCACTTTGGTTTCACTGCTGCTTAGGCTCTATGACGGGGAAAATGGCGTCATTTCAATTGACGGGCAGGATGTCTCTCAGGTGACACAGGACAGTCTGCGTCAACAGATCGGGATGGTCACGCAGGAAACTGCGATGTTCAACCGCTCGGCGCGCGAGAACATCCTCTATGGCCGTCCTGACGCGCCCGAGGCTGAAATGATTGAGGCCGCGACTAAGGCCGAGGCGCATGAATTCATCCTGGGGCTTGAGGATGCGCAGGGGCGTAAGGGCTATGATGCGCATCTCGGTGAGCGGGGTGTGAAACTCAGTGGCGGACAACGGCAGAGGATCGCTTTGGCTCGTGCAATCCTGAAAGACGCTCCAATATTGGTTCTGGACGAGGCGACCTCGGCGCTGGATTCCGAAGTCGAGGCTTCGATTCAGGCCGCGCTACATCGCGTTATGCAGGGCAAGACCGTTCTGGCGATCGCGCACCGCCTCTCCACGCTCAGCGAGATGGATCGGATCATCGTTCTGGATCATGGGCATATCGTCGAGAGCGGAACACATGAGGCGCTATTGGAACGTGGCGGGCTTTATGCCCGGTTCTGGCACCGTCAGTCGGGTGGGTTCATTCAGGCGGAAGCGGCAGAATAAGGGTTTTGTTGGTCGCAAACCCCCGGTATCAGGCCCCCATGACGCAGCACTATACCATAAACCGCCTTGGTCATCAGGGCGACGGGATCGCCGATGGTCCGATCTATGCGCCACGCACCCTGCCGGGTGAGGTGGTCAGCGGCACGCTGCTGGGGCAGTTCCTGGGTGACATCCGTGTCGAAACGCCCTCGGATCAGCGGGTCAAAGCACCATGCCGTCATTACAAGGCCTGTGGGGGTTGCCAGCTGCAGCACGCAGCTGACGACTTTGTCGCCAACTGGAAGGTCGACGTGGTCCGCAACGCGCTCGCCGCGCAGGGGCTCGATGCCCCGATGCGGCCCATTCACACCTCGCCCGAACGATCGCGCCGCCGTGCGACCATCGCCGTTCGGCGCACCAAAAAGGGTACTCTGGCTGGGTTCCACGGACGCGCTTCGGAAACGATCACCGAAATTCCGGACTGTCGCCTGCTGCATCCCACCTTGATCGACGCCATTCCGGTGGCCGAGGCCTTGGCCGTGTTGGGTGGCAGCCGCAAAGGCGTGTTGGCCGTAATGCTGACCCTGTCCGAAGGCGGTCTGGATGTGGCGATTAAAGGCGGCAAACCGCTGGATGGACCATTGGAACTGGCGCTCGCGCAAGCGACCGAGCACCACGGCCTTGCCCGGCTCAGTTGGGATGATGAAGTTATCGCCATGCGTGAGCCTCCGATCCAACGCTTTGGAAACGCTGGCGTCACCCCACCGCCCGGAGCGTTTTTGCAAGCCACCAAGGATGGAGAACAGGCTCTATTACAGGCCGTTTCCGATGCGACGCTGGGGGCCAAGCGGATCGTCGATCTTTTCGCGGGATGCGGAACTTTCTCACTACCGCTGGCACAGACAGCCGAGGTGCATGCGGTCGAGGGCGAGGCCGAAATGACGAAGGCCTTGGATCAGGGATGGCGCAAGGCGCAAGGCCTGAAACAGGTCACAACCGAGGCCCGAGACCTGTTTCGCCGCCCGCTCATGCCCGATGAGCTCAAGAAATTCGATGCTGTCGTGCTAGACCCGCCGCGCGCAGGGGCCGAGGCGCAGGTGACCGAGTTAGCGCAGGCCCAGCGTCCAGTGCTCGCATATGTCTCATGCAATCCAGTGACCTTTGCCCGCGATGCAAAAATATTGGTTAACGCCGGATATACCCTTGAATGGGTGCAGGTGGTTGACCAATTTCGATGGTCGTCACACACCGAACTTGCCGCTCGGTTCATTTTGAACAATTAACCCTGAGATAAGGACCACCCGCATGGTGATCGCCCAACGACTGCTGCCCATCATCGAAGCGCCGACTTTCGGGAAGTTCATCACCGGCGTGATCCTGTTCAATGCGGTCCTGTTGGGGATGGAGACATCACCCACGCTGATGGAGGCGGCAGGCCCGCTGATCGTGACGCTTGATAAACTGTGCCTCACCATCTTCGTCATCGAAATCGTGGTGAAACTGATCGCGACCGGGCGTCGGTTCTTCACAAGCGGCTGGAACATTTTTGACTTTGTGATTGTGGGTGTCGCCCTTGTCCCCAGCGCGGGGGCGCTTTCTGTTCTTCGGGCGCTGCGTATCTTGCGGGTATTGCGCGTCATCTCCGTTGCGCCGCGCCTGCGCCGAGTAGTCGAAGGCTTCATCTCGGCGCTGCCGGGCATGGCCAGCGTGTTCCTGCTGATGGCGATCTTGTTCTATATCGGCGCGGTGATCTCGACCAAACTGTTCTCATACAGCTTTCCGGATTGGTTCGGTGATCTGGGCATGTCTGCCTATACGCTGTTCCAGATCATGACGCTGGAAAGTTGGTCCATGGGGATCGTCCGCCCGGTGATGGAGGTCTATCCCTACGCCTGGCTATTCTTTGTTCCCTTCATCATGGTGACCACCTTTGCGGTGGTTAACCTTCTGGTTGGTCTGATCGTGAACTCGATGCAGGATGCCCACCATGCCGAGGATGAGGTCAAAACAGACGCCTATCGTGACGAGGTTCTTGAAAGGCTCGAGTCGATTGAACGCCGCCTGACGGAACAGTCGTACATCAAAAAGTGATTTAAGTTTCGCGCAAATCTGGCATAATAATTGGCAAAAAAGAGCATCAGGCAGTGAAAACTATGGATCGTCGAGCATTTGGAATGGGCGCGATGGCAACGCTGAGCCTTTCAGCGTGCGCCTCAGCGAAACCCAGATTTCTTTCTTATCGCGGGCCCGAGGTGACCTCTTTGGTCATCAACAAGGGCGCACGCAAGATGTATCTTCTTCATAACGAGCAGATTTTACGGGAATATGATGTCGATCTGGGATTTGCGCCCAGAGGCACAAAAACCAAAAAAGGCGACGGCCGCACGCCTGAGGGCACTTATCTGATCGACCGCCGCAACCCACGTAGTCGGTATCACCTGTCGCTGGGCATCTCGTATCCGAACTCGGAAGATCGGGCGAAGGCCAAGGCCGCTGGCGTTGATCCGGGTGGTGATATCTTCATTCACGGACAGCCGAACCTAAGGTCCGAGTTCAAGCGTGCGAAGAAGACGCCTGATTGGACAGCGGGCTGCATCGCTGTGAAAAACGATGAGATCGAAGAGATTTACGCGATGGTGAACGAGGGAACGGTCATCACTCTGCGTCCCTGACTCAAAGCGGTTTCCAAGCACCAAACCCGAACTGCACATAGTCGCGCTGGTAGGCTTCGGCTGCCAGCGCTTCAAGCCGTGCATCGTAAATTTGATCCAACAAGAAGGGTACATCAGGCTTTGCTTTCATCGGAGTTGGCGGTGCTTCGTGTCCCACTTGACGGGCAAGCTCGGGCAATTTGATTGCCATCTCATCCTCACGCAGAATCAGATCGGGTAGAGTGAATCCAGCCATGCCTTCCAGTGTTTGCACCTGCCCGCACCATTCTCCATCGACGCGGATCGGGGTCTGACCGGCAAGAATACTGCGCAACATGCCCAGATATGCCGAGAAAGCTTCGTAGTGTTGGTCAAGTGAATAAGCACCTAAATCACCTTTGGCAGGTAGCGGCACATTGTACCGCCGGCTCAGCATATTGCGGATACTGACATAGGCGCCGGGGCCGGTGTGTAGGATACGGTCACAGAATACCGCGTGCGCGCGCGCCAACGGATGCCGTAGCACTGTGAATTTGCGGTGACCGGGATGGCTTTGCATCCAATGACGCGTCTGTTTCTGATTGCGGCCAGTGATCAGGTCATCGGTTGTGACTCCATCGAGATCGGCAAGCCATTGCGCAATTTCCGCCTCGGGGCCCCCGCGCACGGGTAGATACATCAGGGGCGTGTTTGCCGCGCCCACATAGCGCGACACGGCAGGACCGCGGCGCGGCTCGAAATTTGGGATTTGGTGCAACTTGAACCGGTCATACTGTGACAGTGCCTGCTCCATGTCGTCTGGATTGGTCACTTTCGACAAGGCAGGCGCGGGGTTCTGGCGCTTGAGATGTTGGTTCAGCTCGGCAAGCCGTGCGCTGACGCCCAGCCAGGCAGCAAGCCCGTTCAAAACGTCCAGATCATTCAGATCGTCATAGTCTATATAAAACGGCGTTTGCCCTGTGGTTTGCAAGTGCTTGAGAACGGTCTGCTGGAACGCCTGCCGTTGTTGAAGTTGGTCAAAGAACTCTTCGGTGTCGAAAGTGACCTGCGCGTCGCGGCGCTGCTTGATGTTTACCAATCTCCATTGCTTGGTCTTCAACGCGATTTTCCAAGAGATGTAGCTGTCCAGAGGATTGCGCATCAGGATGATCTTGGCACAGCGTGGATCATCAAGCGCAGGCCCAAGAGCACGCGCATCGTGATCACTGAAGAATCGAAAACCGTTCATCTCACCCGGTGCGTTTCGGATCGCATTGATCAGAGCCAGAGGATCGTTCTCGCGATCTTCTAGAGTAAACCCAAGAACGCTATCCAGTTTTGGCAGGCCGACGAAGTAGGGGTTGAACGCCTCACCGTGACAGGTCACTCCGTCGAGCGTATTTAACTGCAATTCCAACAGGTTCGAGCCAGTACGCATATCGGCCAGTACGATGAAGTAATCGAAGCGGCGGGTCATTTTTAATTACTGCACCAGATAGGGCTTTTTGAATGATTTGGCTTGTCCGCCAAATACATCGTTAACAGGAAAATCACCCATCAAATAGGGATGCATGCCCTGGTTCTTGAGATTCTGCAGAAACTTACCAAACCCCGTCAGATCCACCATCGTGGGTGCCTCGGTCAAGTGGGTGGGCTGGGGCGCACCCATATCTTCAAGCACGGTCTGCAGGTGTTCCATGGGGGATTCCACGAACTCAGCCATGGTCCAGACCCGTATTCTAGAGTTTGCGCGGGCTGTATCCAGCAACTCAAGCTGCTTTGTTTCCCGCTGCTGCAAACGGGCAGCTTCACACCGAATATCGGCAAAGTTCATGTTGGACCTGAACAAGGGAACCGCCCAGGCCCCGGTGATCATTGCAATACTAGCGTTCAGATCGCGCAACAGGAACTCGTTGATCTGTTGGGCATCATTCGGTCCGAATTGAAAACATTGGCGCTCGCCCCGTGTGTTCCAGATGACGTTCGACAGGAATGCAGTCGGATTATAGTCGCGGAGAGACGCGCAATCGGGAAGCGCGCCGTTCATCATTGTGCCACCGTTTGCAAATTGCGCCTTCTCCGGGTGAAACAGGTGTCCGTGCACCCGTGCACTCGTCACATTTGCAAGCCAGGGTTCGAAATCTTCAAACAGCTCTGAAAAGCCTTGAAGCACGGAATAAGAAAAAGCGGTTAGGCCGCGTTCGCTTGTCGCGCGCGGAAAACAGCTCTGCATATACAATCCGTCCCGGCCGCGAATGCGCCGCTCGACAGCCTTAGAAAACACTCGGTCGATCTTTCCCGGATTGGGCTCAGCCGGTGTCATCGCGCTGTTTTCATCCGACAAAAAGGATTGATACAGCCTGTCTGCTCCGTGCCAGATTTTCCGCGCCACAAAGCAATCCGAGCGGCGTAGCAATTGTAGGTGGTCATCGTAGAACATATGAGGTCGGCCCTGATAGTCGAACTTCGACAGTGTCAGCGACCGGCTTTCGATATGCGTGGAATACAGGCGCGCAAGTGTTTGGAAATAGCTTTCGTCCGGGATCCAGACCCTCCGAAAATACCGGTCATAGTCCGGTCGCTTGGGGTCCTGTAAAATGGCTGACAGGGTTTGCCGTGTCAGGCACCACCATTGGCTGCCCATATGGGGCACCAGATCTTCAGGGATGGCCCTGCGCAGGCCTGCTGCGCGTTGAAGCCGCACGTATGCGTCAAACAATCTCCGTTGTTTGCGCCATGAGAACGGAAAACGCAGCGTGAAGCGTTCAAGATCCAACCCCCCCATGGTCCAGCTGACATCGCGTGTTGTGGCGCTTTCGATGAAATCAACGCGGGGGCGATCAGCCAGATAGTCTATCAGCTCGCCCACAGGGCGAAGCGGCAAACAAGCACCCGAGGCAAGATAAACGTGACGCACCTTCGGGAAACTGTCCAACATCTGGTTTGCAGCGGATTGTGAGGCCGCAACGATGCCCCAACCACCCCATTCACAGACATGTCGATCCGAGAACTGGATTAGCGGGTTGTCTGAGCACGCAGTGACCAGAGTGGAATAGGCCGAGTTGGCCACTTTGCGATCTACATGGATCACGACCGGGCAGCCCGATGCCGTCCAATGCCGCGCCACCTGCTCTACTCGGTCGAGTGCGGTGTGCACAAGCATGACGATGCCCAGGCTACTCATGCCCAGTTCCCTTTTGACATCATGCCGAGGATCTCAAGCTGTCGCCAGTTAATGTATTTCTCGGACCAGTTGTTCCAGAAAATAGGTTTATTCTGTAACTGTTCGGCATAGGCTTTGTATTCTTCCGAACCGCTGTAATGCTGGCTGCGGCTTAGCTCCTCGTACGCTTTGTCGCCCAGAGTTTCGATCAGCTTGGCATGCAGCAGTGCGCCGCTGGTCTTCTCACCCCCGCGCTCCTCATAAACTTGATTGAGGCCACGGGGCAGCAGCGCATGGGTAGAGCTGACATAGGCGTAGCGGCGATGCCATTTCACCAAAGGGATTTTGTTCAGTGCAGGGGCTTTTTCGGGCGTATCATGAAAGAAAACCCGTGCTCGGGCACCACCTTGGATCCACAGGTTTCCATAGGTGGGATTCCGCGTGATCATGTAGTTGCCCGAGTCAAACCACTGGGCGATCTCGAACGGATCCTGACCGGCGTGATAGGGCGTGTCTTCGATTGGTCCTTCGGGATACATATCGATCAGCATCGTGCCGAAACTACGCACGCTGGTGTCGTCCAGCCAGTCGGTCAACGCCTTTATCGGGCGGGTATCACAGAACGGGTAAACAAAGAACTCGTCAGGATCGACGGTCAAAACCCAGTGTTTGTGGGCATAGATTCGCAGCAGATAATTTGACCAATCCAGCCCATACGTCGACCGTTTGTAGCTGGCATCCGTCCACCACAGTGACACGTCTGGCTGGCCGGTTAAAAACTCATGCGTTCCGTCACTGCTATTGTTGTCGACGAATAGGAAATGGTTAATGCCAAGCTTGCGGTAGTAATCGAGAAAATAGGGCAGGCGGATACATTCGTTTCGCACGACGCTCATCAACAAGATGTCCTGCGGGCGAATATCTGGGGTGTTATTCTGTATCGCTTTCAATTCGCGTCTTTTGCGCAGGCAACGCAAAAGGCGACGCTTGCGTCGCAATCTCATGCGATAGGAATCCAAAAGGCTCACGCGGCTGCCCAACCTTTTTTGATATACGCGAGTCTGCCCGGGGCCACCTGAGGCCTGAGTGGTGCCGAGCCGTCATCGTTTTATGACATCTAGCTACCTTGCGAAGCAATGGGTTTATATCCCGTTTACTTCCCCGTAGTGGCTGGAAAGCTGCCACCGTTCAGCAGCCCCAAAGTCTCCAATTGTTGCCAATCGCGCAGCTTTACAGAATCAGACCCCCAAAGATCGGGTTTATTAATAATCCCATCATAATATGTGCTGAATTTTTCAGGGTCGTGGAAATGCTGGCGCCTGTGTTTTTCGATCTGCGATTTTTCTACAACCCCCGGCAGGAATTTCGTGTGCAGCAAAACGCCCGAAGGAGCCTGCCCCTCTGGCCCGTCATATTCAAAATTCAGGGCTCGCGGCAGGACGGAGTGGCAGGAATTCACATAAGCCATATGTCGCGACCAGTGGACCAAAGGGATTTTGTTCAGAGTCGGGGATCTTTCAGGGCGGTCCGAAAAGAAAGCTCGCTCGCGCGTCCCGCCTTGAACCCACAAGTTGCCCAATGGAAATTGACGTTGGGATCTGTAGGGGCCGGGGTCGAACCCGTTCAGAACATCCGTAGGATCGGATTGCGGGTCATAGTACTGTGTGCCCACTGGGCCTTTGGGAAACAGATCCAGCATCAATGCGCCAAAGGCGGACTGCCCACGCGCGTCCAGCCAGCCCGTCAAATCGTTTAACGAATGCGTGTCGTGATGGGCATAGACAAGCAATTCATCGGCATCGACCATAAGCGTCCAATGCCTGTGGCCAAATTTCCACTGCAGATATGTCAGCCAATCCAATCCGAACCGGGACGCACGATAGCTAGCAGTTGTCTGCCACAGAGATACATCCGGCTGATCAAGCAGGTACTGGGTCGATCCGTCGTCGCTGCCGTTATCCACAATCAGAAAATGATCTACACCCAGCGTCCGGTAGTGGTGAAAAAACCACGGCAATCGGCTGATCTCGTTCCGTAGAGTGGTAAAGGCAAGGATTGCTCCCGGCGCGATTTGTTGCGTTTTGTCTGCACGCGAAGTTAGCTGATGGCGGCTACGAAAAGACCGCCATAAAAGCCGCTTACGCTTTAGGCGCAACTTGTATCGCTGCGCCCAGCTTAGCGGCTGATCTTTTGTGCTCACTTTTTGTAGCTGCCATTCTGATGCCAGCGCCACGCATCGGTGATCATCGTCTCTAACGTTGATTTTTTTGGCATCCAGCCCAGCTCTTGTTCTGCGCGGGTTGAACCTGATACCAGACGTGTACAGTCCCCTGCCCGGCGTGGGCCGATGCTGTAGGGCACCGCTCGATTGGTGACGGCCTTCGAATGCTCGATCACCTCCATAACCGAAAATCCCGATCCGGTACCCAGATTGAACACACGGCTCTCTTTGCCTTGTTCCAGCCACTTCAGACCAAGAACATGCGCAGCGACCAGATCGCAGACGTGCACATAATCGCGAATACAGGTGCCGTCGGGCGTGTCATAATCGATGCCAAAAACTGTAAGACCATCGCGCTTACCGGCGACAGCGTCCAGCATCAGCGGCACCAGATGGGTCTCGGGTTGATGGAATTCACCAATTTCGGCATCCGGGTCGGCCCCGGCGACGTTGAAATATCGGAAGATCACATGGTTTAGCCCGTAGGCGAATTCGAAATCACGCAGGATATCTTCGATCGCGCGTTTTGAGGCGCCATAGGCGTTCAGCGGTTGTTGAGGTGAGGTTTCATCGAGCACCACATTGTCGTGTTCGCCATAAGTGGCGCAGGTCGATGAAAAGACGAAATTCAAACAGCCCGCGTCGACTGCCGCTTGGATTAACGTCAAAGAGCCGGTCACATTGTTCGACCAGTACCTGCCAGGCTCGGACATTGCCTCACCCACTTGGCTGAGGGCTGCGAAATGCATCACGGCGGCTGGCTGGTATTTGGCAAAGACGGCGTCCAGATGCGCGCGATCCAGTAGGTCGCCCCGCTCGAACGGACCAAATTTCACCGCATCCTGCCAACCGGTGACCAGATTGTCATAGGTCACCGGAATATAGCCCGCCTTTGCAAGCGCCTTGCAGGCGTGCGAACCAATATAGCCAGCGCCGCCGGTGACCAGAATATGGTTCATTCCAGCCCCATCGCGGCCATCATTTCTTCGATCTTGGCGACATCCTGGGGGTTGTTCAGTTCCCAAAACTGACGGCCCTTGGCTTCCACCTCGACGCACAGAACCTTGCGACCGTTTTCCATGAAACGCAGTTGTTCAAGGCCCTCCAAAGTTTCCAGCGGGCCGGTCCGCCAGGAGGGATAGTCTGCCAGTGCATCTGGCCGATAAGCGTAGACTCCGACATGATGAAAGACCGGAGTTGGATCATCGTTGGCATAGGTCTCAGAGGTGAATGGGATTACCTCTTTCGAGAAGTAGAGCGCACTGTGATCATTGCCGAACACTGCTGTCGTACCGCCAACGCGGTCGTGTTTGCGGTCATTCAACAACCCGTTCAGAGCGTCGCCATCGCAGCGCAGAACCGGGGTGGCCACACCGGCCTCAGGGGCATCGCGCAAGCCTGAAATCAGGTCTTCGACAAACCAGTGCGGCGTCAATGGTGCATCGCCCTGCAGGTTCACTACGATCTCATAACCGCTGCCCAGCGCCGTATGTGCCTCGGCGCAGCGTTCGGTGCCATTGCGACAGGTATCCGAGGTCATGATCACTTCGGCCCCGAACCCCTCGGATACTTCGCGAATGCGGTCATCGTCTGTCGCCACGACGACGCGATCGACACCCGCGACCGAAATGGCGGCGCGCCAGGACCGTTCGATCAGTGTCATGGCTGTACCATTGACCCCGGTCAGCGGCACCAGAGGTTTGCCCGGATAGCGGGTCGACGCGTAGCGGGCGGGAATGACGATCAGAACAGACATCAGGCTTCCTTCAGGTCGACGCCCGGAGCATAGGCGATGAAAAACGGGTTGGCATAGCCGTCTTTGCCGTAAGTTAGCGGCGTATGGTCGTCAAATCGTACGACAACTCCACCAGCACCGGCCAGTACTGCATGGCCCGCTGCGGTGTCCCATTCCATTGTGCGGCCCACGCGGGGGTAAAGGTCAGCCTCACCCGTTGCGACCAGACAGAACTTCAGCGATGACCCGGCGCTTTTGCTGTCGCGCACCTGATATTTGTTGATGTAATCCTCAGTCGCCTGATCGCGGTGCGATTTCGAGGCAACGATCATCAGAGCTGAATTGTCTGGTTTAGAGACTGAAATCAGAGCTGTCTCGCCTGCATTATCCTCGTCCAGATCACCTGTCTCTTCAACCGATTGCCCATTGGCTTGAGTATAGAACATCCGGCCTCTGGCAGGCGCATAAACCACTCCACGTGTTGGCACACCGTTCTCGACCAGCGCGATGTTCACCGTGAAATCGCCTCGACGGTTGATGAATTCCTTAGTGCCGTCCAGCGGATCGACGATCAGAAAGGTCTCACCTTTTTCCGAGTGCGAGTCCGCCTGTTCTTCAGTCACTAGTATAATTTCGGGAAAAGCTTCGCGCAGCCCGGTCGAGATCAGCGCATCTGCGGCCTCATCCGCCTCGGTCACCGGGCTGGAATCGGATTTGACTTTGACGTCGAAATCATCCGACTCGTAGATCTGCATGATCTTGTCGCCTGCCTGAAGGGCCAGCCGCCGGATGACGGGTATCAGGGCGTCATAGGTCACAAAAAAGCTCCGTTCTTGAGGTTTGTTGATCCAAGTTTCTTACGGACTTATGATGCGCTGGATACGGAACAGCAAGAATTTCGTGCCATATTGCAGGCGACACAACAGGAAAGATCAGTCAGGTGTTTCACTATAGACGAAATCAGTCACTTTTAGGTGGGGCCTTCACAACGGCCGAACTGATCTTTCACGCGGTAGTACGCAATATTCGATCGCAGCATTCTAATGCCGTTCTGGCCATAGTTATCAACATTGTTCAAATTGTTCTGCTCGTCTCGGCATTTTATTTTCTTATGTCGCTGCTGGGCCGTTTTACTGGTGTGGCAAAAATTCGGGGAGAGCAGGTTCTGTTCCTTCTTTCCGGTGTTTTTTTGTTCCTGACCAACATTAAATCGGTCACTGCCATCGCCGGAGTCGGACCCGGCAATAATCCGATGACATTACATTCGCCAATGACGATGATGGTGATGCTGGCAGCTGCCGCTTTCGGAGTATTATATACTCAGCTGGTTTCGATTGTCGTGATCCTGTTTGTCTATAGCGTGGCTGTAAACCCGATTGAAATCCAAGAGCCCGGCGGAGCGTTTGCCATGCTCGTGCTGTCCTGGTTCACAGGATGCTCAGTTGGGTTGGTGCTATTGGCTCTCAACCCATGGTTCCCAAGAACCGTCGAAATCCTGAAAAATGTATACCGCCGAATGAATATGGTTTTCTCGGGCAAAATGTTCGTCGGCAATGCGCTCGGCGGGTTCGCACTAGCCATGTTTGCCTGGAACCCGCTATTTCACATAATCGACCAATGCCGTGGCTTTGTGTTCCGGAATTATTTTCCTCGCAACACTAGTTGGGAATATGCGCTTTGGGTGGGGATTGTCCTGACCATGATCGGGTTGCTGGCTGAATTCTACACGCGCAAACACGTGTCAAAAAGCTGGGAGGCGCGCCGCTAGGTGGCGACCCGAAGCGTCAGATTAATACGCCCGCCCTTCGGCAGCAGTTTGGATGATCCAAATCGGATGCGGTCAATCCCGTGATATGTCAGCCGGGCAGGTCCGCCCATTATCACCACATCGCCCGAGTTCAGCCAAATTGACTCGGTCTTGCCCCCGCGAGTCGTATTGCCGATGCGGAATAACGCGTCATCGCCCAGTGAAATCGACAGCACCGGCCAAGAGAAATCAGCCTCGTCCTTGTCTTGATGCAGGCCCATCTTGGTGCCTTCGCCGTAGTAGTTGATCAGGCAGCAATCGGGCTGACGTTCCGAACCGGTCAGGTCTTGCCAGATCGTCAGAATATCATCCGGGATTGCAGGCCAGGTCATGCCTTTGGGATGGGTATCCTGATACCGATAGCCAGCCCGATCCGTAACCCAGCCCAATGCTCCGGCCGAGGTCATGCGTACCGACATTTCTTTGCCCGATGGGGTGATGGGCCGATAGAGCGGCGCGGCCTTCAGAATCGGGCGCAACAGGTCAACCAGGCGGGTTTGCGACACCGCATCCAGATAGCCTTTGCGGATATCAAATCCGCGCAAAAGAAGCCGCGCCATGGAAGAATCCCCAAACCTTGCCAGAACCTTGCCAAAAAAGGCCACAAAATCCCGAAAACCTGCGTTTCTGACCGCTTGCAGGCCCCAGTCTGCGCCCTTATATACGCCTCGACGCGCGATGGTGTAGTGCTGTCGCGCACATCAGATCGGGGCCGGGATGCCGTAACGGGTTCAGGCCTCGGGACATCGCCTTAAATTGAAAGGGATCAAAATTATGGGAAAAGTAATCGGGATTGACCTCGGAACCACCAACTCGTGCGTGGCCATCATGGATGGCTCGCAGCCGAAGGTCATCGAAAACGCCGAAGGGGCGCGGACCACGCCCTCGATCGTCGCCTTCACTGAAGATGAGCGCCTGGTCGGTCAGCCTGCAAAACGTCAGGCGGTCACCAACCCCGACAACACGATCTTTGGCGTCAAGCGCCTGATCGGTCGTCGCGTGGATGATGCCGAAGTTGAAAAAGATAAGAAAATGGTGCCGTACGCCATCGTTGATGGCGGCAATGGCGACGCGTGGGTTGAAGCCCGCGGTGAAAAGTACTCCCCAAGCCAGATCTCGGCCTTCACTCTGGGTAAGATGAAGGAAACCGCCGAGAGCTATCTGGGTGAGGAAGTCACGCAGGCAGTTATCACCGTTCCGGCATATTTCAACGACGCCCAGCGTCAGGCCACCAAAGACGCCGGTAAAATCGCCGGTCTGGAAGTGCTGCGGATCATCAACGAACCGACAGCGGCTGCGCTGGCCTATGGTCTGGACAAAGAAGAAACCCAAACCATCGCGGTTTATGACCTTGGTGGCGGTACCTTCGACGTGACCATTCTGGAAATCGACGACGGCCTGTTCGAAGTGAAGTCGACCAACGGTGACACCTTCCTGGGTGGTGAAGACTTTGACATGCGCATCGTCAACTACTTGGCAGACGAGTTCAAAAAGGAACACGGTGTCGATCTGTCCGCTGACAAGATGGCCCTGCAGCGTCTGAAAGAAGCCGCTGAAAAAGCCAAGATCGAACTCAGCTCGACCTCGCAGACCGAAATCAACCAGCCGTTCATCTCGATGGGTTCGAACGGTCAGCCGCTGCACATGGTCATGAAACTGACCCGTGCCAAGCTGGAATCGCTGGTTGCGGACCTGATCAAGAAGTCGATGAAGCCGTGCCAGGCTGCTCTGAAAGACGCCGGTCTGTCGGCTGCTGACGTGGACGAGGTTGTTCTGGTCGGTGGTATGACCCGGATGCCGAAAGTGATCGAAGAGGTCACTAAGTTCTTCGGTAAAGAGCCGCACAAGGGTGTGAACCCGGACGAAGTGGTTGCCATGGGCGCCGCCATTCAGGCCGGTGTTCTGCAGGGCGACGTCAAAGACGTGGTTCTGCTGGACGTGACCCCGCTGTCGCTGGGCATCGAGACGCTGGGTGGCGTGTTCACCCGTCTGATCGACCGCAACACCACGATCCCGACCAAAAAGTCTCAGGTCTTCTCGACCGCCGAAGACAACCAGAACGCCGTAACCATCCGCGTGTTCCAGGGTGAGCGTGAAATGGCTGCTGACAACAAGATCCTGGGTCAGTTCAACCTCGAAGACATCCCGCCCGCACCGCGCGGTATGCCTCAGATTGAGGTTACTTTTGACATCGACGCCAACGGCATTGTCTCGGTTTCGGCTAAAGACAAAGGCACCGGCAAAGAGCAGAAGATCACCATCCAGGCCTCGGGCGGTCTGTCCGATGAGGACATCGAAAAGATGGTCAAGGACGCCGAAGAGAACGCGGAAGCCGACAAGGAACGTCGCGAGCTGGTCGACGCCAAGAACCAGGCGGAAAGCCTCATCCACTCGACCGAAAAGTCGATGGAAGAGCATGCCGACAAGGTTGACCCGACCACCATCGAAGCCATCGAGCTGGCGATTGCCGCGCTGAAGGACGAGCTGGAAACCGAGAATGCCGACAAGATCAAATCCGGCATCCAGAACGTAACCGAAGCCGCCATGAAGCTGGGCGAAGCCATCTACAAGGCGCAAGCCGAAGAGGGTGAGGATGCGCCGGCGGCAGCCGATGAGGCACCGGGTGAAGACGACATTGTCGACGCCGAGTTCGAAGATCTGGACGACGACAAGCGTAACTAACGGGTAACCGGGCCAATATGGGCCGGTCCGGTTGCCGGGCCGGCCCAATTACGTTGAGGCAGAAGGAAGAACTGATGTCCAAACGCGACTATTACGAAGTGCTCGGCGTGTCCAAGGGCGCTTCGGCGGATGAGATCAAGAAAGGTTTTCGCAAGAAAGCCAAAGAACTGCATCCCGATCGCAACAAGGACAATCCTGATGCCGAAGCGCAGTTCAAAGAGGCCAACGAAGCCTATGATGTGCTGCGCGATGGCGACAAAAAGGCGGCCTATGACCGCTTTGGCCACGCTGCGTTTGAAAACGGTATGGGTGGCGGAGGTCGTCCCGGTGGCGGTTTTGGCGGCCAGGGCGATTTCTCCAGCGCGTTCTCAGACGTTTTCGACGACTTGTTCGGCGACTTCATGGGCGGCCAACGTGGCGGCGGCGGTGGACGTCGTGCAGCCCGCGGATCGGACCTGCGCTATAACCTTCGGGTTTCGCTGGAAGAGGCTTATGCGGGTCTGCAGAAAACTATAAATGTACCGACCGCCGTGGCCTGCTCTTCATGTGAGGGTACTGGGGCTGAGGGTGGGGTTGAACCCACCACCTGTCCAACCTGTTCCGGTATGGGCAAGGTGCGCGCGCAACAGGGCTTCTTCACCGTTGAACGCACTTGTCCGACCTGCTCCGGTTTGGGTCAGATTATCAAGAATCCCTGTAAATCGTGTGGCGGTGCTGGTCGTGTTGAAAAAGATCGCGCGCTATCGGTGAACATTCCAGCGGGCGTTGAAACCGGTACCCGCATCCGTCTTGCCGGTGAAGGCGAGGCTGGCATGCGCGGTGGCCCTCCGGGCGACCTATATATCTTTGTCGAGGTTTCGGATCATAAACTGTTCGAGCGTGACAGCGTGAACCTATATTGTCGCGTTCCGGTCAGTATGGGTAAAGCGGCGCTTGGTGGCTCGATCGAAGTTCCTACAATTGATGGTGGTCGCGGCCGCGTTCAGATTCCGGCAGGCAGCCAATCCGGGCGTCAGATGCGTTTGCGCGGCAAAGGCATGCCCGCGTTGCGTGGTGGTGGTATCGGCGACATGTTCATCGAACTGGCCGTGGAAACTCCGGTCAATCTGACCAGCCGCCAGAAAGAGCTACTGCGTGAGTTTGACGATTTGGGTGAAGACAATCACCCGGAATCGAAAAGCTTTTTCTCTTCTGTGAAGTCCTTCTGGGATGGCATGAAGGGTTAAACCGGTTAAGCAGGGGGGCTCTGCCCCCATCGCCCTTTGGGCGACTCCCCCGAGATATTTATGGCCAGATGAAGCGGGGGACCCGTGTGTTGCCGTTCCGACGGGCAGGGATAAGGCGCGTTAACTTTTCGGAAACCGATTCTGCGTCAGAGTGGGGTTATGACCCAAGACGCCTTTGCCGAAGCCCCCATGCTGTTCGATACGGATGAAGCACCGGCGCAGCCGCTGCCCGTTGGTCGGTTACCCTCCTACATAAAAGACCATCGCAAGCGGCTGCGCGAAAGGTTCATGTCTGGCGGATCAGCAGCGATGCCGGATTATGAACTGCTGGAGCTGGCTTTGTTCCGATCCATCCCGCGTCAGGACGTGAAACCGCTGGCGCGTGCTCTGATGGATGCGTTTGGCGACTTCAACCGCGTGTTGACGGCGCCTGAGGAACGGCTGCGTCAGATAAAGGGGATCGGGGACACGGTGATTACCGATCTGAAAATTCTTGAGGCCTGCGCTCATCGGATGGCACGAGCGCGGGTGATTCAGCGGCATGTGATTTCGGGCTGGGATGCGCTGCTGGATTATTGCCACACGACGATGGCCCATCGCGAGACCGAGCAGTTTCGGGTGTTTTATCTGGACCGGAAGAATGTACTGATCGCAGATGAAGAGCAGGCGAAGGGCACAGTAGATCACGTACCGGTTTATCCGCGTGAGGTGGCGAAACGCGCGCTGGAGCTGAATGCGTCAGCGTTGATATTGGTGCACAACCATCCCTCAGGTGACCCGACGCCTTCACAATCTGACATCGACATGACCAACCGGATTCAGGATGCTTGCACGGCGCTGGGGCTGACCTTGCACGATCATTTGATTATCGGCAAATCGACAGAATTGAGCTTTCGCGCACAAGGATATCTTTGACCGCTATCGAATCCAGACTTCGACCCGGCGGTTCACCTTGCGGCCCCATTCGGTGTCATCGCAGGCCATTGGCATCGCTTCGCCAAAGCCCTCAACCGCGATCTCGAGACTCGCAGGAATACTCGTTTCGATGGCCGCCAGCACCGCGTTACGAACGGTTTTGGCCCGTTGCAGAGCAATGCGCGTGTTGGATGTGGCAGCCCCGTCGCCATCGCTAAACCCTACAAAAGTCACCTGTCGCGCATCCAGCCTACCGCTTTCCAACACCTGCGCCAGGTGCAGGATATTTGAGCGGGATTGCGCATCGGGTCGCGACGAGCCGGGCTCGAAGCGGAAGGACAAAGATAACCGGGATAGAGGGCGGAGGGTTTCGATCATGCGCTGTAGTTCTTCCAGTCCAACTTCGGTTCCGCCGGTGCTGACGGCATTGACCAGCCGCTCGCCTTGTAACGCCATCCCGATGGTCTCGGGTGATTGATCGACAAATCCGACTTGCCGGATCACCATTTGTGCAACGCCACTTTGGGTGTAGGCCAGAAATTGCCGGGCGAGCCGCGGCAATCTTCTTTGCGGCAGGTAGATAAACATCGGTGCGGTGAGCGGGTAGTCCTCGGTCTTTACTGATTGCCTCGTCGCCGAGAGGGTATGACCGCAGCCACCGGTCAGTGGCAGCGCTCGCGCTTCGCCCGTCTCAGCGAGGCTGGCGATACCAATTGCGAAAGGATCGCCCGAGATCGCGCGAACAAGATCGCTGTTGCGAGCATGAAATGTAACGTCTGCTGAGATCGGCGCATCGACCGGTGCCAGCAACAGATCCTCTATGGCCTGCGTGAGGCCAGATCCGGCTTTCGGCAGGTACAGAGAAATGGGTGCATCGGGACCGCCAAGATCGGACCAGTTTGTATTTTGTCCCGTGAAGATTTTGGCTAAGTCTGCGGGGGATATCTGACGTATGGGATTGTCGTCAGATACAATCGGAACAATCGCATCCAGTGCCAAGACCCGCGACCGGCGTGCCTGAGTCAGATCACCCAATCCAGCGTCGCGGTTCAACTTAGCCTCGCCCGGCCGAATCTCGCGTTGGGCAAGAACGATATCCGCCGCGCCCTTTGCAAGATCGGCAAACCCCTGAGAGGTGCCGGTCACGGAGAAGGTAAACCTGGCCAAAGGTGCAAAGCGGTCAGGATGATGCAATGTATACTCACGTTGGGTTACGGCAGTCTCGGAAACAGATACCGACAGACCTTCTTGTACGGCAAAACCCTGCACGAGTGCCGGCATCAAAGTTTCTGCCATTACGGATGAACCTGAAAATCGCACTTCAGCGACAAAATTGGTCAGATTGGGGCAGGCTGGTCCATCACATGTTACGCCTGAGCCATCGATCGTCAGTTCGCCAAACTGCGTATCGACGCGGTAAAACTCACCGTCATACCCAAGCAATGTGCCGACGACTTCAATCTTGCCGTCGTGTGAGGTCAGAGTGATGTCTTGCGCGGAGGCTCCCTGTGCCAAGGACAAGGGCAAAAGCGCGACAAATGCCGCACGAAGGATTTTCATTTTGGACCGTTGAATTGCCTGCTGCCTATTTGGCAGCGATTGTCAGGTCTGTGAACAGATTATTCAACACCAGAAAATCACCAGCTGTTTCGCAACCCGGCATATCCAATGTCAGATCGCGGGATCTCAGGCGTTGATCCGCGCGCCATTCCAGCGATTGCACGTTCAGAGGTTTGCCGCAATTGGCCTCGGTGACCTCAGTTTCGACTGATAGGGTGATCGAGCCCGTCTCGGTCGCGGATTGTATCGGGAAGGAATAGACTTCAATATTGCGTGCAATGTCAGAGCCGCCCTGTCCAAGATGGATCACCGAACCCTCACCGCCGGCCTCAGAGCCAGTCCATACGTGGCCTTTTTCTCCGTAGCCTGCGCCGAATTCCAATGCGTGCAACTGCAGTTCTGTCTTACCCTGCCATTGTAGGGCGATCCGGTTGAAGTCGTTGATCTCTGGCACATGCGTTGTTGCAACTGTACCTTTGCCGTCGGGCAGTGAGATCAGGAATATGGCGTATTCGGACAGCGCCGGAACAGTCAGGTTCAAGCCACCAAGCGCATCGGTTTCGGTGCTGAATACCAGCCCGTTATGATGAACTTCGATGGTTGCATTTGCATGGCACGGGGCCTTGACTCGCAACCGTGCATTCGCACCGGGTACAGCCAAAGCGCGCGCGCTTAGATCACAGTTGGATGGCAAACGGCTTTGTTCGGGAGCTGGATGCGAGGATTTTGGTTGAATCTCATTGTGCGCTTCGGTGGGGGAGGAAGAAGTCAGAACAACGCTTTGCAACCCGGCAAGGTCCGCGCCCTGCTCAGAGATCGACGCGACACGCGCGCCGTTTGGTTCAGCGCTGGGTTGCTGCGCTGATCCGCTTTGCATCAGATATCCGATGGCCAGGGCGCAGGCAACAGTTCCGCCCGTGGTCACATAGTTCTTTATTACAAACAAGACACCCTCCCCAGTTGAAGGAGCGACTCGTAACTTGCCTCTGAATCAAGGCCAATATGTGGCCTTGAGGCGGACTCATTGTGTTTGAAAGTGGATGACGTTAGGTCAATCTACCGTGGCAATGTTTGAACTTTTTGCCTGAACCACAGGGGCAGGGATCATTGCGCGACGGATTTCCCCAGGTTGTAGGGTCATCTTCGACAAAGCCTGGGCGGGCATCGCCCGAAGCTTGCGCCTCGGCCACTGCTTCGGCCTGTCCCGCCGCCTTATCCACTGCCTGCTGGGCCTGGGCCTGCTGCGCGGCCATCTGTGCCAGCATTTCCTTCTGTTCCTCTTCGCTCAGCGGGCGAACGCGCGACAATTGCTGGGTCACGGTTTCACGCAACGAATCGAGCATCCCTTCGAACAACTGGAAGCTTTCGTTCTTGTATTCGTTCAGCGGATCACGCTGGGCATAGCCTCGGAAAGCCACGACCGAGCGCAAATGTTCCAGCGTCAGAAGATGTTCGCGCCATTTGCCGTCGATGGTTTGCAGCAGAACCTGCTTTTCGATGTTACGCATATTGTCGGGGCCGAAGGCGACGGCTTTCTGTGCCATCATTTCATCGGCTGCCTTGATCAGGCGTTCGCGGATCTGTTCGTCATCCACCCCCTCTTCGGCGGCCCAGTCCTGAACCGGTGCATCAATGGTAAGTTTGTCCTTGACGGCCTCATGCAGCCCCTCGGTATTCCATTGATCGGCATAGGTTTTCGGCGGCATGTATTCGTCGATCATATCGTCGATTACCTGCTCGCGCATATCCGAAACCACATCCGACAGATCGTCTGCTGACATGATCTCGCGTCGCTGGCTAAACACCACCTTACGCTGGTCATTCATCACGTCGTCAAACTTCAGAACGTTCTTGCGCATGTCGAAGTTGCGACCTTCGACCTTGGACTGCGCCCGTTCAAGCGATTTGTTCACCCAAGGGTGAATGATCGCCTCGCCCTCTTTCATGCCCAGCGTGGTCAGGACCTTGTCCAGACGTTCCGAGCCGAAGATGCGCATCAGGTCATCTTCGAGGCTGAGGTAAAACACCGTGCGGCCCGGGTCACCCTGACGTCCCGAACGTCCGCGAAGCTGGTTGTCGATCCGGCGGCTTTCATGGCGTTCGGACGCCATCACATAAAGACCGCCAGCCTCTAGCACCTTTTCCTTTTCTTCCGCGTGCTTGGCTTCTTCTGCCGCACGCAACTCGACCGGGTCAGCCTCGGGGTTTTCGGCCAGCGCCTGGAGAACCTTCATCTCGACATTGCCGCCCAGCTGAATATCGGTGCCGCGGCCCGCCATGTTGGTGGCGATGGTCACCGCGCCCAGACGGCCTGCATCGGCCACAATCTGGGCTTCCTGTTCATGCTGGCGGGCGTTCAGAACGTTGTGTTCGATTCCCTCTTTGTCCAGCATCTGGCTAATCACTTCGGACTTTTCGATCGACGTGGTGCCGACCAGAACCGGTTGACCTTTTTCACCGGCCTTTTTGACCTGTTCGATGATGGCGCCGTATTTCTCACCCGTGGTGCGATAAACCTGATCGTCCTTGTCCTCACGCGCAATCGGCTTGTTGGTCGGAACCTCGACTACGCCCAGACCATAGATTTCCTGAAATTCTTCCGCCTCGGTCAGCGCGGTGCCGGTCATGCCCGACAGCTTGTCGTAAAGGCGGAAATAGTTCTGGAAAGTCACGCTGGCCAGCGTCACGTTCTCGGGCTGAATCTGCACGCCTTCCTTGGCTTCGATGGCCTGATGCAGGCCTTCGGACAGGCGACGACCCGGCATCATCCGACCGGTGAATTCGTCGATCAGCACGACATTCCCATCCCGGACGATATAGTCCTTGTCGCGTTGGAACAGTTTATGCGCGCGCAGGCCCTGATTGACGTGATGCACTACAGTGGTGCTTTCAGGGTCGTACAGCGAATGCCCTTCGGGCAGCAGACCCGCCGAAAGCAGTTGCTGCTCGAGAAACTCGTTGCCTTCATCGGTGAAGGTCACGTTGCGGCTTTTTTCATCCAGAGAATAATGATCGTCCTGCAATGTCGGGATCACCGCATCGATGGCAGTATACAGATCCGACCGGTCCTGCGCAGGCCCCGAGATGATCAGCGGGGTCCGAGCCTCGTCGATCAGGATCGAATCCACTTCATCCACAATCGCGAAATTGTGGTGTTTCTGATAAACCTGCTCCAGATCTGCCTTCATGTTGTCGCGCAGATAGTCGAAGCCGAGCTCATTGTTAGTGGCATACGTGATGTCGCAGTTATACGCGGCCATTTTCTCGGCATCGGGCTGACCTGTCCAGATCACGCCTGTGGTCATGCCCACGGACGCGAACACCTTGCCCATCCATTCCGAGTCGCGCTTGGCCAGGTATTCGTTCACTGTAACCACATGCACGCCCTTGCCGGTCAGTGCGTTCAGATAAGCGGGGAGAGTGGCGACCAGAGTCTTTCCCTCACCCGTCTTCATTTCCGAGATATTGCCTTGATGCAGGAAGATGCCCCCCATCAACTGCACGTCAAAGGCCCGAAGACCCAGCGCGCGCTTGGCCCCTTCGCGGACATTGGCAAAGGCCTCAGGCAGCAGGTCATCCAGATTTTCACCGTCCAGCGCCCGTTTGCGCAGCTCAGCGGTCTTCTCGATCAGGCCTTCGTCGGTCAGTTTCTCGAACTCGGGCTCCATCGCGTTGATCTTTTCGATCAGGGGGCGGGTCGCCTTGATCTTGCGGTCGTTCGGTGTTCCGAACACCTTTTTGGCGAGCGTTCCGAGTCCCAGCATGTTCACTCCAGCGGATCTGTTCTTATCGTGGTTGCGACAGGCTTGCCCACCTTGCGCGCAACCCATAGATACGGGGGGTGAAAGGCGGCCCTGTCCAAGGCTTCAAAGCGATGTAAGCGGCAGGTTCTAAAGTGTCAACGCTGCGCCCTGTCGCGGCAAAGAAATAGGATGATTCCATGCCCAAAGGCCTCACTTTTCTGCCATCGCTGGCGCTTGCTGCCGTGATGGCCCTGCCGTTGGCCGCCGAAACCAAGCCCGATGCATCGACCGTCGTGGCGCGCGTGAATGGTGATGAGATCACATTAGGTCACGTCATCGCCACCGCGTCTGCTCTGCCCGCGCAGTATCAGCAGTTGGAAGACGGCGTTCTTTATGACTTCATCCTTGAACAACTGGTCCAGCAACACCTGTTGGGTCAGCAACAGGATGCTCTGAACCCTCTGAACGCATTGCGTCTGGAAAACGAAACGCGGTCCCTGCGTGCGGTACAGACGGTTGAGGCGATCACCGCTGCCGAGGTTACGGATGAAGCAATCCAGGCCGCCTATGATGCGCAGTTTGCCGAATTCGAGGGCGAGGACGAATTCAACGCCAGCCATATTCTGGTTGAAAGCGAAGACGAAGCCAAAGCCATCAAGGCCCAGTTGGACGAGGGCGCGGATTTCGCCGAATTGGCGAAAGAGAAGTCCACCGGCCCCTCGGGACCCAATGGCGGTTCGCTGGGATGGTTCGGTAAAGGTCAGATGGTGCCCGAGTTCGAAAACGCGGTTGTAGCTTTGGAAAAAGGCAGTGTTTCGGAACCCGTCCAGACGCAATTCGGATGGCATTTGGTTGCTCTGAATGACAAACGCAAAACGCAGGCCCCGGAACTGGCCGTCGTGCGTGATGAACTGGCCCAAACCATCCGGCAGGACGCGATCCAAGCCAAGGTCGACGAGTTGACCCAGCAGGCAACGATCGAACGTCCAGCGCTGGAAGGAGTTGGACCCGAGGTCATGCGCCAGATCGAGCTGCTGCAGGAGTAACGCGCGTGGCGACGATCACCAAGGTATCACTATTGGCCCCAGAGGCCTTTCCTGAGTTGCCTGCCATCGACGGCGTACGTTTTGCCACGGTTGAGGCTGGCGTACGCTATCAGGGCCGCACTGACGTCATGATGGCGGTGCTGGATCCGGGCACATCGGTGGCTGGTGTTTTCACCCGTTCAGCCACGCGCGCGGCGCCAGTTCTGGACTGTCAGGACAAGATCGGCGGGCCGTATGACGGGCCTGCGGCAATCCTGGTGAATTCAGGCAATGCCAACGCATTTACTGGTCATTATGGACAAACATCGGTGGCCGAGGTGACGCAAGCCGTCGCCAAAGCCACCGGCGTTGCGGTGGAACGGGTCTTCACCTCTTCCACCGGAGTCATCGGCGAGCCGCTACCCCATGACCGCATCGTCGCCCAGCTTGAGGCCTTGAAATCCGGCCTCAATCGGCACGCCATCGAAGACGCGGCGCGGGCGATCATGACCACGGATACCTTCCCAAAAGGGGCATCCGCGCAGGCTGAGATCGATGACAAAACAGTCTCTATCGCAGGGATTGCGAAGGGCTCCGGCATGATAGCACCTGATATGGCGACGATGCTGGTCTATATCTTCACCGACGCCCATGTCGAACAATCCGCCCTGCAAGCGATGTTGGGCGCACAGACAGATCGGACCTTCAACTGCATCACCGTCGACAGTGATACCTCGACCTCTGACAGCCTGCTTCTGTGTGCGACCGGAGCCTCGGGCGTTGATGCCACGGGGAATGAGGCGTTTGCGCAGGCACTTGAAACTGTGATGTTGGACCTTGCGCAGCAAGTGGTGCGCGACGGTGAGGGGGCCACAAAATTCGTAGAAATTCGTGTGACCGGAGCTGCAACGGACGCTGACGCCAAAATCCATGGGCTGGCCATTGCCAACTCGCCTCTGGTCAAAACCGCCATTGCAGGCGAAGACCCGAACTGGGGTCGTATCGTCATGGCCATCGGTAAATCCGGCGCTGCTGCTGACCGCGACCTTCTGAGCATTTCTTTCGGGGACATCCTTGTCGCCGAAAAAGGCTGGGTTAGTCCCGATTACCGCGAGGAAGACGCCGCCGCTTACATGAAAGGCCAAGACCTCGTGATCGCAGTCGATCTGGGATTGGGTGAAGGTAAGTCCACCGTTTGGACTTGCGACCTGACCCACGGCTATATCGAGATTAATGCGGATTACCGTTCATGAAAACAATCTTAGTGTCTGCGGTGGCTCTGATCGACATCGAGGGCCGCGTCCTGCTGGCCCAACGCCCCGAAGGCAAATCTATGGCTGGTCTTTGGGAATTCCCAGGGGGAAAAATCGAACCCGGCGAAACCCCTGAGGCTGCGCTGATCCGCGAATTGCACGAGGAGCTGGGCATCGACACCTGGGCGTCGTGCCTCGCGCCCCTGACTTTCGCCAGCCACAGCTATGACGATTTCCACCTGCTGATGCCGCTGTTTGCCTGCCGCAAATGGGAAGGTATCCCGCAATCGAAGGAAGGGCAGGCGCTAAAGTGGGTACGCGCGAATGATCTGAGAAATTACTCGATGCCTGCGGCGGATGTTCCGTTGATCCCGATTTTGCGGGATTGGCTGTAGGCAAAGGGTGAGAGCCATTGTTCCAGAGGGCTACTGGGGCTCACCTCTCAAGTTTGTTCAACTGCGTTGAAATATCCGAGCCGCTTTCATCAGTGGCTCGACATACACGCCGTAGAGTGTCTGATAGTCTTCGGTTTCCGGCCCGATGCCAAACTGTAAATCTTCTCGGCCTTTGGGAACATAGAGCGTACCGCCCATCCGGTCCCAAACCGCCAATCCACCGCCCATGTTTTTGTCCCAATGTTTGGGGTCGCTCGAATGATGGATCTGGTGCATGGCGGGTGATATCAGCCATTTCTCAATACGCGGGCCATAGCTGACCCAGATGGGACTGTGGCGCAAAACACCACCGATGAGGTTGGACCCGAAGAATATGACATTTGCGCCACCGATCTGATAGGCGGTCAGATGATCACCAAACAGACCTATAAAGACACCATTCACGATGGCCGCCGCACCTACTGCACCGAAACCGTAAAATACCGCGTCGAATGGATGGTGTCGCTCGGCGGTTGCAAAGTTCAGATGCTCTGCCGAGTGATGTATCTTGTGGAATTCCCAAAGAAACGGAACTTTGTGCTGCAGATAGTGCATCCACCAGCGCATAAAATCATTCACGACATACAGCGTGACGGTCAGCGCGATGGCGACCCAGACCGAGCCACCCTCGCTTTGAAGGTCTGCACCCAAAGACCGGATACCATCTGCGACGACAGGGGTCAGTTTCCAGAGTGTGTTGACGATCCAATCGAGGGCAAACACAAAGATGATCGGATTGAGAAGAAGGATTACATAATCAATGAAGGCCGAGCGGGATCCCCAGACTTCTTTCTTGAAGAAAACCGAATGAAATCTGCGGTCATCTCCTCCCAATCGATGGGCGACGATTGCGATGCTCATACCACACAGGACATACACCCAAAAATGCCGCAGGTTTGCGTTATCCGCAAAGCCCGAAATTTTGGATATGGCTATCTGAGCAAGTTCTGAAAAGTCCATTCCGCGGTGCCTGTACCAAATTCACTGCATAACTGCATAGATGTAATCTCACTTAATACCGGCGGAAATGTGGCGCAGCCCTCCCCTTCTTCAGCTGTTCGGAGTGCTTTATCTAAATTCGATACACCAATGGGCTTGGCCTGAGCAGATTTGGTCGGATCCCGGATCTCGACATGCCGACACGGTGCCCTGTTACAATTCGTAAGAATTGAGAAAACATCAGGCAAAACTTGACGCTGATCTTTTCCGCGTCCCTTATCGGGGCATCGGCGCCCGGGGCGTGTTCCCGGCTTGTCGTTTCCGGCCCGAGGAGGGGTCGGATGGGGAGGAGAGAAAGATTGGCTCAGACGCAGTCGGGCGCTGGTGGGATGCAGTCCCTTCCGGCGCTGTTACACCGCAATGTGACCCAGTTCGGGGATGCCCCGGCTTACCGCGAAAAGGAATTCGGGATCTGGCAATGCTGGTCCTGGGCCGAAACCGCCAAAGAAATCCGCGCCATTGCATTGGGTTTTCTGGAGATTGGCGTCGAAAAAGGCGATCATATTGCTGTCATAGGCCGTAATCGCCCGGCGCATTATTGGTCGATGGTCGCGGCACAGATGGTGGGCGCGATCCCCGTGCCGCTCTACCAAGACGCGGTTGCCGAAGAGATGACCTATGTGATGGAGCATTGCGGCGCAAAATATGTCGTCTGCGGTGATCAGGAGCAGGTTGATAAGGTCATCGAAATTCAGGAAAAAGTGCATCAGATCAAGCACATTTTGTATACCGATAAACGCGGGATGCGGAAGTATGACCACAGCCAGATGAACGCGCTTGAGGACATCATGGCCGAGGGCAGTGCGGGCCACGCGCGGTTTGATGCGGAACTCGACAAGCGCATCGCCGAGATCACCTATGACGACACCTGCGTGATGCTCTACACCAGCGGAACGACGGGCAAGCCCAAGGGAGTGGTGCTGTCGAACCGGAATGTGATCGAAAGCGCCAAGAACTCGGCGGACTTCGATCATCTGACCCGGAATGAGGACATCCTGTCTTATCTGCCGATGGCCTGGGTGGGCGATTTCATCTTCTCCATCGGTCAGGCCTATTGGTGCGGCTTCTGTGTGAACTGCCCCGAAAGCGCCGACACGATGATGACCGACCTTCGCGAGATCGGGCCGACCTATTTCTTTGCACCGCCGCGCGTGTTCGAAACCCAGCTGACCAATGTGATGATCCGGATGGAGGATGCAGGCAAGCTGAAGCAGCGTATGTTCCATCATTTCATGGCCCATGCCAAAAAGGTTGGCGGGTTGCTGTTGGACGGCAAGCCTGTGGGCTTTGGCGACAAATTGAAATACGCGCTGGGCAACCTGCTGGTTTATGGCCCGCTCAAGGATACGTTGGGTTATGGCCGCTTTCGGGTGGGCTACACAGCGGGTGAGGCAATTGGGCCGGAAATCTTTGATTTCTATCGCTCTTTGGGCATAAACTTGAAACAACTCTATGGCCAGACCGAAGCAACTGTGTTCATCACCGTGCAGCCGGATGGTGAGGTGCGTGCCGATACGGTTGGTGTGCCCGCGCCAGATGTCGAGCTGAAGATCGATGACAGCGGCGAGATCCACTATCGCTCGCCCGGTGTGTTTGTTGAGTACTACAACAATCCGGACTCCACGGCTTCAACCAAAGATGCCGAGGGCTGGGTTGCGACCGGTGATGCCGGGTTCATCGAAGAAAGCTCGGGCCATTTGCGGATCATCGATCGCGCCAAGGATGTTGGCAAAATGGCCGACGGATCGATGTTCGCGCCGAAATATGTTGAGAACAAGCTGAAGTTCTATCCTGACATTCTCGAAGTCGTGCTGTTTGGCAATGGCAAGGATCGTTGTGTCGCCTTCATCAATATCGATCTGACCGCGGTTGGAAACTGGGCCGAACGCAACAACGTGGCATATGCGTCCTATCAGGAATTGGCAGGCCATCCCCGTGTGTTAGAGACGATTCGCGGCCATGTGGAAGCGGTGAACAAGTCGGTTGCGGCGGACGAAATGCTGTCGGGCTGTCAGGTGCATCGCTTTGTGGTTCTGCACAAGGAACTGGATGCCGACGATGGAGAAATGACCCGGACTCGGAAGGTGCGCCGTGGCTTTGTCGAGGAGAAGTTCCACGACATCATCGCTGCGCTTTATGACGGGTCTGGTCAAGTGTCGACCACCACCGAGGTGACCTATGAAGATGGTCGCAAGGGTTCGATTTCTGCGACGTTGGAGATTGTCGATGCACCGGTTGTGCCGGTCGTGCAGCACAAGGTGGCGGCGGAATGAGGGGGCTGACGTGCGCCGCTCGACCTGCGGTCATCGCCCCGCCCGCCGTCCCGTTTTTGTGTCAGGGAGGTTCTGATGCTGGATAACTCCGAAGGATATGTCACCGAAGACGGCCGCAAGATCGGCGGTGTGGTGATGGAGATGAAGAACATCACCCTGCGCTTTGGCGGTGTGGTGGCGATCAAGGATATCTCGTTCGACATTCGCGAAGGCGAAATTCGCGCGATCATTGGACCGAACGGGGCGGGTAAGTCCTCGATGCTGAATGTGATCTCGGGCTTCTATGTCCCGCAAGAGGGCGAGGTCTGGTTCCACGGGTCCAAGCGCCCGCCGATGCGGCCCTTCGAGGTGGCGCAACAAGGCATTGCGCGGACGTTTCAAAACATTGCCCTTTTCGAAGGTATGAGCGTTCTCGACAACGTGATGACCGGACGCCTTGGCTTTATGAAGACGAACATCCTGCAGCAGGCCTTATGGAAGGGTAAGGCCGAGGCGGAGGAGACCGAGAACCGGGAGGCGGTCGAGAAGATCATCGATTTCCTCGAAATTCAGCACATCCGCAAAACGCCTGTGTCCCGTTTGCCCTACGGACTGAAGAAGCGGGTTGAGCTGGCGCGTGCGCTGGCGGCGGAGCCTAAGCTGCTGCTGCTAGATGAACCGATGGCCGGGATGAATGTCGAGGAGAAAGAGGACATGAGCCGCTTTATCCTCGACGTGAATGATGAATTCGGCACCACCATCGCCTTGATCGAGCACGACATGGGCGTGGTGATGGACCTGAGCGACCGTGTGGTTGTGATGGATTATGGCAAGAAGATCGGTGACGGCACGCCGGATGAGGTGCGCAACAATCAGGAAGTCATCGACGCCTATCTGGGGGTCAGTCATGACTGACGCTCGGGCAGAATTGGGGAGGGGCTGGCATGCCTGAACAACTCGTATTTGCGATGGAGGTCATCCTTAACGGTCTGATGGCCGGGGTGCTGTATGCGCTGGTCGCGCTGGGCTTTGTTCTGATCTACAAGGCGTCGGGGATTTTCAATTACGCGCAGGGGGTTATGGCTTTGTTCGCGGCGATGACGCTAGTCGGAATCATGAATGGGCAGGTACCTTTTGCGCATCTGATCAACGCCATCTTTGGCACGCATGTTCATTACTTTGGTTGGAACGTCCCCGCGCTGCTGGCGATCATTCTGACCATGGCGGTGATGGTACTGCTGGCCTGGGCCGTGCAGCGGTTCGTGATGCGCCATCTGGTTGGGCAGGAACCGATCATCCTGTTCATGGCGACCATCGGCCTGGCCTATTTCCTTGAGGGCGTGGCGGACCTGATGTGGGGGTCTGAGATCAAGACGCTGGATGTAGGTCTGCCGCAGGGCATCAACCTGTGGATTGACGAGACGACCTTCAACATCTTCGATTATGGCTTCTTCATCGACAATCTGGACATCGTGGCGACGATCATCGCGGCGCTGCTGGTGGCGGCCTTGGTCGCGTTCAGCCAGTACACCAAACAGGGCCGAGCGATGCGTGCGGTGGCGGATGATCATCAGGCCGCGCTGTCGGTCGGGATTTCGCTGAATTTCATCTGGGTGATGGTCTGGTCGGTGGCCGGGTTCGTGGCCCTGGTCGCAGGGATCATGTGGGGCACCAAATCGGGCGTTCAGTTCTCACTGTCACTCATCGCACTCAAGGCGCTGCCGGTGCTGATGCTGGGCGGGTTCACGTCGATCCCCGGAGCAATCGTCGGTGGGTTGATTATCGGTGTTGGCGAAAAACTGTTCGAGTTTGCCATCGGCCCGTTGGTCGGTGGTGCGACCGAGAACTGGTTTGCCTATGTACTGGCGCTGATCTTTCTGGTGTTCCGGCCACAGGGCCTGTTCGGCGAGAAGATCATTGAGAGAGTGTAGGGGATGACCAAGCTGATCGCCATCGTCAACGTGATTGCATGGGCCGGGTTCTGGGCCTTTGGCTACATCGCTCTGACGTCCAGTGATCTAAGTGAAGGCCAGCTTGTGATCGCTGTGCTTCTGGCTTTTGCCGGGCTTGTTATGGGTGTTCTCGCCTACATGAAACTGGTGCGCGCCTCTGAGGCGACCGGATACGCCAAGGGCTCCAATCAACTGGATGCCGCAGCCCGCAATCGGGCGCAGGAAGAATGGGGAAAGTAAGATATGTTCTATCGTGAGGCCGGAGACTTCAAAACCTCCTACATAGCGGACAGCCAGACTTTCCCGATCAAGTTTGACCGGTATCGGTACTACGTGGTGTTGGCAGTGGCGTTCGGGGTCATTCCGTTCATTATCAACGACTATTGGGCCAACGCACTGCTGCTGCCCTTCCTGATCTACGCGATCGCTGCAATCGGGTTGAATATCCTCGTTGGTTATTGCGGGCAAGTCTCGCTGGGAACGGGTGGTTTCATGGCTGTGGGGGCCTATGCTTGCTACAAGCTGATGACGGCGTTTCCGGATGTCAGCATGTTCATCCATGTTCTGTTGGCTGGCGGTGTCACTGCGCTGGTGGGCGTGCTGTTTGGTCTGCCCTCTTTGCGGATCAAAGGGTTCTACCTTGCGGTGGCCACGCTGGCAGCACAGTTCTTCCTTGTATGGCTTTTCAACCGGGTGCCATGGTTCTACAACTACTCGGCCTCTGGCCAGATCAACTCGCCCGAACGGGACGTGTTTGGCATCATCATCACCGGTCCGAACGCGCCTGCCTGGGCGACCTATCTGTTTTGCCTGATCTTTTTGACCTTCAGTGCGATCATCGCGCGTAACCTGACGCGCGGCACTACGGGCAGAACATGGATGGCGATCCGCGACATGGATATCGCAGCCGAGATCATCGGAGTGAACCCACTCAAGGCAAAGCTTACCGCCTTTGCCATCAGTTCGTTTTTCGTAGGCATTGCAGGCGCACTTTTCTTTGCTGTCTATCTGGGCGCGGTCGAAGTGGGTGAAGTGTTCGGTATTCAGAAATCATTCCTGGTGCTGTTCATGGTAATAATCGGCGGATTAGGGTCTATTTTTGGGTCCTTCGCGGGGGCGGCATTTCTGGTTTTGCTGCCAGTTGTCCTAAAGCTGCTGGGTGTCGATCTGCTGGGTTGGCCCACCGATATCGTTGCGCACCTGAACCTCGTGATCGTGGGTGCTCTCATCATCATATTCCTTGTTCTTGAACCCCATGGGCTGGCGCAGCTTTGGCGCGTCGCGAAAGAGAAACTCAGACTCTGGCCGTTCCCGCACTAGTGGGCAGGCCCAATGAAAAGACGGGCGGCTGAAGCCCGAAACCCAACATCGGATCAACTAAGGGAGGAGACACCCGATGAAAAAGAAAATGGCTACCCTGGCGCTGGGCGCGCTGATGGCAGCAGGACCTGCGCTCGCAGATCTCGTGATCCCATCGCTCAGCTATCGTACGGGCCCATACGCTGCAGGCGGTATTCCGTTTGCTGATGGCTATGCTGACTATTTCACCCTGCTCAACGAACGAGACGGGGGTATTGGCGGTGTTCCTGTCAACGTGATCGAATGTGAGACCGGCTATAACACCGAAAAAGGTGTGGAGTGCTATGAATCAACCAAAGGCGAAGGTGCGCTGATTTATCAGCCCTTGTCGACCGGTATTACATATCAATTGATCCCCAAAGTAACGGCGGATGACATCCCGTTGCATACAATGGGTTATGGCCGGACTTCGGCTCGCAACGGCAAGGTGTTCAGCCACGTCTTCAACTATCCCGCGAATTACTGGGACGGTGCCTCGGGCGCGATCAACTACCTGCTCGACGAAAATGGAGGCGATCTGAACGGCAAAAAAATCGCTCTGGTCTATCACAATTCAGCCTATGGCAAGGAACCGATCAGAACGTTGGAAGAGCTGTCGAAAAAGCACGGCTTCGAACTGTCGTTGCTGCCGGTCGATCATCCTGGACAAGAGCAAAAATCCCAGTGGCTGCAGATCCGTCGTGAAAAGCCAGACTTTGTCCTGATGTGGGGCTGGGGCGTAATGAACCAGGTTGCCATTCAGGAGGCTGCCAATATTCGCTTCCCGATGGAAAACTTCATCGGCGTTTGGTGGTCGGGCGCGCAGCATGACGTACTGCCTGCTGGCGACAAGGCGAACGGTTACAAGGCCGTAACCTTCCATGCCGTTGGTGATGACTTTCCTGTATTTGACGACATCAAGACGCATGTCGTGGATGCCGGAAAGGCCGCAGGCGCGGGCGATCAGGTTGGTACCGTTCTGTACAACCGTGGCCTCTACTCAGCGATGCTCGCCGCCGAAGCGATCAAGGACGCGCAGGAAGCAAATGGAACCGGGGATGTCACACCGGGTATGGTTCGGGACGCGATGGAGCAGCTGAACATCACCGAAGAGCGCATGGCCTCCCTGGGCATGCCGAACTTTGGTCCGACCTTCCAGGTATCGTGCGATAACCATGGCGGCCCAGGCTTGGTCGGCGTCTCTCAGTGGGATGCAGGTACACAAACATGGAACCTGATCTCGGACTTCAAGCCAACCGATGGTGAGGTGATCGGTGCGCTGGTTGAAGAAGACTCGAGCGCATATGCAGCCGAAAACAACGTCGAAACACGCTGCAACTAAGGCCTGCTTCGACCATAAACTTAGGGGCGGCGGTAAGCTGCCGCCCCGATTAAACGGTCCCACGGGGCAGGCATGAGGATATGCGCTGATGCTGGATGCTGCACAAACCACTGATGTACAAGCCGAAACATTGCTTGAAGTCAACAATATCGAGGTGATCTATAATCATGTGATCCTCGTGCTGAAAGGCGTTAGCCTGACTGTGCCGAAAGGCGGTATTACTGCCCTATTGGGCGGAAACGGCGCAGGTAAGACCACGACACTTAAGGCGGTGTCGAACCTTCTGCATTCCGAACGGGGCGAGGTTACCAAAGGCTCGATCAAATATCGCGGGACCAGCGTGCATGAAAGTGATCCGGCTGTTCTGGTTGAAAAGGGCGTGATCCAGGTAATGGAAGGCCGCCATTGTTTTGAACATCTGACTGTCGAAGAAAACCTTCTGACCGGCGCCTATACACGCAAAGACGGCTCGGCTGCCATCCAGCAGGATCTGGAACTGGTTTACAATTACTTTCCACGTTTGAAGGAACGCCGCCGGTCGCAGGCCGGATATACTTCGGGCGGCGAACAGCAAATGGTGGCGATGGGCCGGGCGCTGATGTCACGCCCCGAGACGATCCTGTTGGATGAACCCTCGATGGGTTTGGCCCCGCAGTTGGTCGAAGAGATTTTCGGCATTGTAAAAGACCTGAACGAGAAGGAAGGCGTGTCCTTTCTGTTGGCCGAACAGAACACAAATGTGGCTCTAAGGTTTGCCCATTACGGCTATATTCTGGAATCGGGTCGCGTTGTGATGGACGGACCTGCTGCCGAATTGCGCGAGAATCCTGACGTTAAGGAGTTTTATCTCGGCATGTCAGACGAGGGCCGAAAGAGCTTTCGCGACGTGCGCTCATACCGCCGTCGCAAGAGATGGCTGTAAGCGGGCAGAGGATATTTCGATGACCTATTTCGATAAGCTTGAAACCCGATCAGCAGATGAACGCGCAGCGGATCATGCGCGCGCTTTGCCTGAACAGATCAACCGCGCGCAGGCAGCACCCGGATACAAGGATATCCTTTCTGATGTGCAGTCAGACGCAGTGACTGATATGCAGGCGCTGGCGCAATTGCCGGTGCTGCGGAAATCTGACCTGACCAAGGCACAGGCTGGGCGGCCACCATTTGGTGGGTTTACAGTGAAACCTGCGCGGAGCTTCCAGCATGTGTTCCAGTCACCGGGCCCAATTTATGAACCGGGCAGCACCGATCACGACTGGTGGCGCATGGGCCGCTTTCTGAATGCCGCAGGCGTGGGCCCGGGCGATATCGTGCAGAATTGTTTCGGATACCACCTGACCCCTGCAGGTATGATTTTCGAAAGCGGTGCCCAGGCTGTGGGCGCGTCGGTTCTGCCAGCCGGTACTGGGCAGACTGAACTGCAGGTAACCGCTGCGCGCGATGTGGGTTGCACTGCCTATGCCGGAACCCCGGATTATCTCAAGATCATCCTCGAAAAGGCTGACGCGATGGGTGTTGCTCTGCAGTTTTCGAAGGCGGTCGTGGGCGGGGGTGCGTTATTTCCTTCCTTGCGTCAAGAGTACGCGGATCGGGGCATAGCTTGCCTGCAATGTTATGCTACAGCGGATCTGGGCAATATCGCCTATGAAAGCCCGGCCATGGAAGGGATGATCATCGACGAACACGTCATCGTCGAGATTGTCACGCCGGGCACTGGCACACCCGTTGCCCCCGGTGAGGTTGGTGAAGTCGTCGTAACCACTCTCAACCCCGACTATCCTCTGATCCGGTTCGCCACAGGCGATCTGTCGGCTATCATGCCCGGAGCCTCTCCGTGTGGGCGCACCAATATGCGCATCAAAGGCTGGATGGGGCGCGCTGATCAGACCACCAAAATCAAGGGTATGTTTGTGCGTCCCGAACAGGTGGCCGCACTGGTGGATAAACATGACGAGATCGTCAAAGCCCGGGTTATCGCAGCCCGTCAGGGCGAGATGGACACGATGACCGTACAGATTGAAAGTCCCTGCGAGAATGACGGTGCCTATGCCAAATCGGTTGCCGAGGTGCTGAAACTCAAAGGCGCGATTGAGGTCGTGGCCCCCGGTTCATTGCCCAAGGATGGGTTGGTGATCGAGGATCAGCGCGTCTACGAATAAGGGTCTGCGGCAGTATGTGCCGCAGATTTGTTTCCCGTCACACTGGTGTTTCTTAGCAATTTGGTCGATTAAAGACGGAACCTTCGGGATTCTCAGTCAGGCATCATGGCCGAAATCGAATATTCAGAACACGGAACACGCAATCGCGGCGCCTTGAGCACGCGTTTCGTGGGAGCTATCGCATGTATTGTAGCAGCAGCTTGTCTGTTGCCGATGGTGGCCGTGGTTCTGGCAGCGGTGACCGGCGGAACGGACACCGTTTCCCACTTGTTAGAGACTGTACTACCCAGTTACGCTCTGACAACAATCATCCTTGTCGCGCTGGTTGCAGCGGGGACATTTTCAATCGGGGTCGGGGCAGCCTGGCTGGTGACCATGACCCGTTTCCCGGGGGTGAGATTTCTCGAAATTGCATTGGTGCTGCCGTTGGCCTTTCCGGCCTACGTTCTGGCCTATGCCTATACCTTCATCCTTGACCACCCAGGTATCGTGCAATCCACACTGCGCGATGTGACGGGCTGGGGGCCGCGCGACTATTGGTTCCCCGAAATTCGTTCGACCGAGGGCGCGGCGGTGATGTTGATCCTTGTGCTCTATCCTTATGTCTATCTGCTGGCACGGGCCGCGTTTTTGCAGCAAAGTGCCACCGCCTTTTTGGCCGCCCGCGCCTTGGGGAACGGACCCTGGCCCGCCTTCTGGCGTGTTTCTCTACCTATGGCACGTCCCGCCATTGCGGGGGGAGTGCTGTTGGCTGTGATGGAGACCATCGCCGATTTTGGAACCGTCGCCTATTTCGGTGTCCAGACATTTGCCACCGGGATCTACACAAGCTGGTTTTCCATGGCCGACCGTGCCGCTGCAGCTCAGCTTGCTTTGTGCCTTTTGGGATTTGCACTTGTGATGGCTATGGCTGAACGGACACAGCGTGGTAAGGCCAAATACTACCAAACCGGCAAACAACATGCTGCCCAACCTGCCGCGAATCTGAAGGGCACAAGGGCGTTTGCCGCTTTTCTGCTTTGCGCAATTCCAGTTCTGTTCGGATTTCTTCTGCCTGTTGTGATCCTCGTGCAGATGGGTCTGGAATCCGAACAAAACCTTCTGTCACGCAGATATGCCGGATTCATTCAGAACTCGCTAACGCTGGCCGGAACTGCAGCCGTGATCACTGTTTGCGCCGCCATCTCGGTCGGGTTCTATCAGCGCCTCAGACCCGGGCGTGGTTCTGCCACGGCGGCTTATCTGGCGCGGCTGGGTTATGCGGTGCCCGGTGGAGTGATCGCTGTCGGGCTGATCGTACCCTTTGCCGGGCTAGACAATGCGCTGGATGCCTGGATGCGTAAAACCTTTGATGTTTCAACGGGACTGCTGGTTACAGGTTCGATCTGGTTGCTGGTCGCGGCCTATATGGTGCGCTTCCTTGCCGCTGCGCTCAGCGCATATGAAGGTGGCCAAAGTACAGTGCACTCGAATATGGACGCTGCCGCGCGATCGCTGGGGCAGACACCGCTGGGCACATTGCGCCGGGTGCATTTGCCGATCCTGACCCCTTCGCTATTAACGGCGTTGCTGATCGTCTTTGTCGATGTCATGAAAGAATTGCCCGCAACTCTTATCATGCGGCCCTTTAACTTTGACACATTGGCGGTACAGGCTTACCGGCTGGCGTCGGACGAGCGGTTGGAAGGTGCAGCGGTGCCGTCACTGGTTATCCTCGCAGTGGGGCTGTTGCCGGTGATCCTGATTTGCCGTCAGGTTGGACGCAGGTAGCACACGGTCGGTTCTAAAAATTCGTGTCGCGATTGCACTGGGCTTGATTCAATGACGATTTCCGGCAAGGCTTGTTTTATGAACATGCAGCCTCCCAGCCGGTTCGGGTCCGGCTCTGCCCAGTTGCCGGTCGCGTTTGACCGGCGTGAGATGTCTCAAATCCTGTCTGTCTATGGCCGAATGGTCGCCGCCGGTGAATGGCGTGACTACGGAATTTCCAATTTACGCGAGACAGCCGTGTTTTCAATTTTCAGGCGAACTGCCGAACATCCGATTTACCGGGTGGAAAAACACCCCCGCCTGCGAATGCGGCAAGGTATGTATTCGGTGGTGGGTATGGATGGGCGCATTCTGAAACGTGGGCACGATCTACGCTCTGTTTTGAGAGTTCTGGAACGCAAATTGATCCGGGCGGTTGACTCTGATTAGAGCCTTTTATGCGCCGTAACTGGCCCATCGCCTTGCGCTGCAATTCGGGCAATCGCCTGATCCATAGGCTCAAGCGCGACAGCCATGTGATAGGCATTGGCGTGGAGCAGCAAATTCCCGGCCGCCACCCAAGCCACATGGCCCTTCCAGAATAGCAGATCGCCGCGACGCGCAGGTTCCCCTGCAGGCACAAGTTCTCCGACTTCACGTTCCTGATCGCCGCTGTCTCCGGGACAGGGGATGCCGCAGGCTAGCAGGGCAGCCTGTACCAAACCCGAGCAATCCAGTCCGAACCGGCTATTGCCTCCCCATAGATATGGCGTGCCAAGAAACAGTTCGGCAGCGGCAACAGGATCGGCGAGCTGAGAGTAGGCAGGCACAGCGTGGACCGCTGGAATAAAGCCCAGTGCGGTCTCCATAAATCTGTCTTCCTCCGACAAAACGCGAATTCTGCTGCCGAAACTTAATGAGGTTAGGTCGCGGCTTTTAATGTCAGGCTTCTCGTATGCGTGGGTCGAGCCCGCAACGATCCAGTGAGTCTGGGGCTCAATTGGGCCCAACCGATCGGTGGGCAGCCATCCCTCATAACCATCCTTGCTAGCTTTGATCTTGCTCCAGCCATCAAGCTCTTCTTCGATGGTCACAGAGTCACCGAACAGCAATTGCCGGTCGCGCGAGCCATCAGGTTGACGTAGCAAATCGACGACGGGACGGATAATACGCGCTTGGGTCATAGGCCAAGAAGCTCCGGAAGGGCCGCCAGAAGGGCACGTGGCCCTTGACCCAACCCGCCCTTGCTGCGGCCGGGTTCCTTACTACGTTGCCAGGAATAGATGTCAAAATGCATGTAACGACTATCATCAGCAAACCGGCGCAGGAATAGCGCTGCGGTGATCGACCCCGCAAACCCACCGGATGGCGCGTTGTCGAGGTCGGCGATGCCAGGCTCAATCATAGCTTCGTAGGGCTCATGGAATGGCATGCGCCAGACCGGATCTGCGACAGTTTCTGCTGCCCGTGCCAGCGTTTCGGCTGCCTTGTTGTCATCGGTATAATACGGTGCCAAATCGGGCCCTAACGCTACCCTTGCTGCACCGGTTAACGTGGCCATCGATATCAGCAGATTGGGCGCGCCCTCATGTGCCAGCGCCAGCGCATCGGCTAGAACCAACCGTCCTTCGGCATCGGTGTTGTTGATTTCTACGGTCATTCCATTTCGCGCGGTTAATATATCACCGGGACGGAATGCGTTGCCCGCAACCGAGTTCTCGACAGCTGGGATCAACACCCTCAGCTGCAATTCCAACCCGAGCGCCATGATCATACGGGCCAAACCCAGCACATTGGCTGCTCCACCCATATCTTTCTTCATCAACCCCATCGAGGCACCTGGTTTCAGGTTCAGCCCTCCGGTATCGAAACAAACCCCTTTGCCAACCAATGTCAGTTTCGGGCCGCTGTCACCCCAATTCATCTCCAGTAGCCGAGGCGCCTGTTCCGCTGCGCGTCCGACCGCGTGGATCATTGGAAGGTTCTGGTCCAACAGCGCCTCGCCACTGATGACCGATACATCTGCATCGAACTCCTGCGCCAGGTCCTCAATGGCTTGTTGCAATTGCGTGGGGCCCATATCCGCAGCGGGAGTGTTGACCAAATTCCGTATTAAGGCCTCGGATTTTGCCATGATCTCGATCCGTTTGGCATCCAAACCTTCGGGTGCAACCAACGCGGCATTTGCAGCGCTTTGCGCGGCGTAGCGATCAAACGCGTACCCGGTCATCAGCCAGCCAAAGCATTCAGCTTCAAGCACGTTCGCCGGAATGCCCGAGGCTATGCGATAGGTTCCTTTTGGTAACGATTCCGCCGCTGCGGCCAAGGGAAACCGTTTGCGCGCTCGTTTTGCCGCGCTGCCATATCCCGCAAGGGCAAATTCAGGCTTACCATCTGGGCCGGGTACCAAAACCGTTTGACCAAGTGCGGCAGAAAAACCATCCGCCGAAACCCATGAGTGCACGTGATCCGGCTGATTTTCCAGCCAGCCCGCCAATTCGGATTGCTGCAGAACATATAGAGGCAGAGACGGGTCAGTAGCGGGGGCAAAGGACAGGGTCATACGGGCCTCGGCTGGTTGAAGTTCCGCACAGACTATCTGTCTGCGGCGTCCCCGCAACCCCTCTCAGACCGATAGATCCTGCTGATCCCAGATGGCGGTTAGCGAACGCTCGCCAACCCGGATCAGACGGCATAGCGTGGCACCTGTTGCTAAAGCATCGCCGACATCAACCGATTGCACGACGTCACCCGCGACACGGGCCAATGCTGTCATGCCGATCTGTTCGGATATGGCCACCAATGATTTGGCGCATTTGCGCAGCCCAGTCCAATCGTGTTTCCGCCAGAACCTTTCGCAATTGGACAGGCGCAGAGCGAGTTCTTCTACTGTTCTGCACAGCACATCCATCGCATTGCTGTCACCAAGTTGATGATACAGGCTGTTCAGGCGGTCCGGGTCCAGACGCACGGATTCTTTCTGTTCAAGCGTGATAATCTTGTCCACCACATTCACCCCAGTTGATATGCCCCCACGGCACGCTACAATTCTGCTTTGAAATACCTTTGCAATTCCTTGCAGAGCAGCGGGATAATGTCTCGAATTTTGTGAGAATTCAGGGTACAGAGCGATCCAGTCAAAACAACAGGGGCATCAGAATGAAATTTGCCAAACCTTTGCCGACCTATCTGGTGAAACGGTATCACGGCTGGAAGGCGACCACCTATTCCGAGAATCAGGTCTGGTATCGGCGATTGGCGACGGAGGGACAGCGCCCGCGCGCAATGGTCATTTCGTGCTGCGACAGCCGGGTGCATGTGACCTCGATCTTCGGTGCCGATCAGGGTGAGTTTTTCATTCACCGTAACATCGCCAACTTGGTGCCACCTTACGCACCGGACGGGGATCACCACGGCACCAGCGCGGCAATTGAATATGCGGTAACGGCGCTGAAGGTCGCGCATCTGATAGTTCTGGGTCATTCTCAATGTGGCGGCGTGCAGGGCTGTATCGACATGTGCAAGGGGCAGGCTCCGCAGCTTGAGGCGAAAGACAGCTTCGTCGGACGTTGGATGGATATCCTCAAGCCTAAATACGAGCTGGTTGCCGATGTCGAAGACAGCACCGAACAAGCCCGGCAATTCGAGCGTCAGGCCGTGGTCGCCTCGCTGGAAAACCTGATGACCTTCCCTTTTGTATCTTCCGCCGTCGAAGAAGGCTCACTCAGCCTGCATGGGCTCTGGACCGATATCGGAGAAGGCGGGTTGCAGAGTTATGATCCGCAGGAAAAGAAATTCGTCGTGGTATAGGCACGTCATTCATTGCTTGACGCTAAACAGCGCAGATCGGTCCTCTGATTCTGCGCTGTTTTTTGATATAGTCCATCCAGTTCAATTGGATTCGGACCATTTCTATGAGATTGATTAAACGTATCCTCGTCGCCTTTCTTCTTATCATTCTGGCACTGGTTGGGGTTTCCTACCTGCTGCCAGGTAAAGCCGAGGTGTCGCGCAGCATCACGATCGACGCCCCGGCCGCCATGATATTCCCTTATGTTAATTCGATGCAGGAGACCGAGAAATGGTCGCCGTGGCTGTCGCGTGATCCCGAAACCAAGCTCAGTTACAGCGGCCCGGATGCTGGGGTTGGCAATACATTGAACTGGAGCTCAGACAATCCGCAGGTGGGCACTGGATCACAGGAAATTATTGAAAGCACCCCCGATCAGTCCGTCAAAACCGCCCTCGACTTTGGCCCGATGGGGACTGCGACGGCTACATTCGCATTGCAATCCGAAGGTGCAGGTACGCAGGTTACCTGGGGTTTCGTGTCTGAGTTGGGAATGAACCCTATCTCCCGCTGGATGGGCCTGATGATGGATAACTGGGTCGGTGGCGATTACGAGCGCGGGCTTGAGAACCTTAAGGCACTGGTTGAGGGATAGCGCTAAATCGAGACGTTGAATCGAGCGCGAGATTGGTTCTCGTGAATTCAGCGGCATTGCGGCAAAAACACCTTTTGGATTCATTGTGTTATCAGCAATCAGAATTTCGGCGATGACCAGGCAACTTTGAAAAGGTTGAGATGACAACCGGCTGCTCAACCGACCCGCTCACAATGCGGGTTCGTCTCAAAACGGGGAACGAGTATATTTACAGATGTCCGGCATTGGCTTCAGTCGTGACTTTTGTTCGGGAGAGCACCTGAATAATGATCAAAACCTCAATCAAATTGAGTTTTTGTGAACATCCATGTGGGAAAGATTTGGTGCCCAGGAGAGGACTCGAACCTCCACGTCCATACGGACACTAGCACCTGAAGCTAGCGCGTCTACCAATTCCGCCACCTGGGCAGGTGTCGTGGAGGGGCGTTTAAGCCGACTGGCGGTAGGCGTCAACCGGATTCGGGGCGTTTTTTGAAAGTTTTTTAGTGTCTCGCCCTGACGGGGATACACGCATTGGATTTTCGCGGATGCGCGGCGTTATTGCGCCTTGTCCGTCGAGCGGTTGGGCGGTAGATCAGATCAGAACCAGACAGCAGGAGCGCCATCATGTCCAAACTGGTCACGATTTTCGGTGGATCGGGCTTTGTCGGCCGATATATCGCTCGGCGCATGGCAGCCGAAGGCTGGCGTGTTCGGGTCGCTGTACGGCGACCCAATGAGGCGATGTTTGTGCGACCGTATGGCGCGGTCGGGCAAGTTGAGCCCATACTGTGCAATATCCGCGACGATGCTTCGGTTGCTTCGGCGATGCATGGTGTCGATGCTGTGGTCAACTGCGTCGGTGTCCTGAATGAGCTAGGCAAAAATGCGTTTGACGCGGTGCAGGCCGACGGGGCCGAACGGATCGCCCGCCTGGCTGCGTCGAACGATGTCGATCGCATGGTTCATATCTCCGCCATTGGCGCCGATCTGGATTCTGATAGCGAATACGCACGCACCAAAGCCCAGGGCGAGGCGAATGTTCTGCAACACATGCCGGGGGCTGTTATTCTGCGCCCTTCGATAATCTTCGGGACCGAGGATCAGTTCTTTAACCGATTTGCAGGAATGACGCGCATGAGCCCATTCCTGCCTCTTGTCGGAGCCGACACCAAGTTTCAGCCGGTCTATGTGGATGATGTTGCACAGGCCGCTGTTCAGGGTGTTTTGGGTAAGGCCACTGCAGGGGTTTATGAGCTTGGCGGTCCTGAGGTTAAGAGCTTTCGTGGCTTGATGCAGCAGATGCTCGAAGTGATCCATCGTCGTCGGATCATCATAGGCATGCCATTCCTCGCAGCCAAAATCATGGCGGGCGTACTGGATATCGTAAAGTTTGTTAGTTTCCAGTTGTTCCCAAACAATATCCTAACCCGCGACCAGGTTAGAAACCTGCGGCGCGATAACGTCGTGGCAGAAGATGCCAAGGGGTTTGTGGATCTTGGGATTGAGCCCGCAACACTGGATTCGATATTGCCGGAATATCTCTGGAAATTCCGCCCATCGGGTCAATATGACGATATTCAGAACTCAGCCAAGAATCTGCGTATCTGATCAGGAATAGGCGATAACTAACAGGATCGCCCCAAGGATCACGCGATAGATTACATAAGGTGTGAAACTGACGCTGCGCAACAGGCGCATCATCAGGCTCAACGCCAGCAGTGCGGCAACAAATGCAAACGCTGCCGCGATGACTCCGTCCTTCGCCAAATCCCAGTTAGCATCCTGGATGACGTCAACCGACAAAAGGGCTCCCGAGGCCAATATTGTTGGAATAGACATCAGCATCGCAATCCTGGCCCCATCTTCCCGTGTATACCCGAGTTGTCGTGCACCCGTGATGGTAATCCCAGACCGTGAGGTCCCCGGGACCAGCGCCAGCACCTGCCATAGCCCCATTATCACTGCATCTCTTATGCCCCAATCAGAGGCATGTTTGGTTTGCGCGCCTTTCTGATCCATCCAGTACAGCAGCAATCCGAATCCCAGCATCGTCCAGCCGATGACCGCGATTGAGCGCAGGGATTGCTGAAGCTCCGACAGGTACAGAATCGCGCCGACAATAACGGTTGGAATGGTGGCCACGATTAATCCGAAGGCCAGCTGTGCCCTGGGAGTATCAATTCGCCCGGTCAAAACTTCTGGCAGACCGGCCAACGCCTGCCTCACATCTGACCAGAAATACAGAACCACGGCACCAAGCGTACCCAGATGAACAGCGACATCGATCGCCAGGCCTTGGTCACTTGCGCCGGACAGGCCCGGAAGCAGGATCAGATGGCCCGAGGATGAGACCGGCAAGAACTCGGTGACGCCTTGGATAATCGCCACAAGAATCAAGTGAAAAAGACTCATCTGCTCTGCCGGTGTTGTGGTCTGCTTGTTGTGATCAATGGGTATAAGCGTGTTGCGAGAAAGGAAAGCGCATAGATAGGTCCGAATCGGGACTATTTTCCGGACAAAATTTCGCCCCAACACGCCAAATCACCAAAATTTTCTAATAATAGGTCAGTACATTTGACTTTTCATCCCCAATGACTTCCCTTAAAGAGACCCAAGCAAGCCAATTCATGGAGCCTGACCCGTGGCCAAGCAACCGATGCTGAAATTTGTGCAGATCGAACGCGTCATGCCTGAAAAGCGTGCCGCTGGTGACCGCAAAGAGGACTTTGATGAAATCTATGCGGAGTTTGCCGCCGAAAAAGCGGCCGAGCAAGCGAGTCGTTGCAGCCAGTGTGGTGTGCCTTATTGCCAATCGCATTGCCCACTACACAACAACATTCCGGACTGGCTGCGCCTGACCGCTACAGGACGGTTGGAAGAGGCCTATGTGACCAGCCAGGCGACCAACACGTTCCCCGAGATCTGTGGTCGTATTTGTCCGCAGGACCGACTTTGTGAAGGTAACTGCGTAATCGAACTATCGGGTCACGGGACGGTCACCATTGGAACGATCGAGAAATACATAGCCGATACCGCCTGGGACAAAGGTTGGGTGAAGCCCGTCGCACCAGCGGCGGAGCGTGGCGAAAGCGTTGGCATCATTGGTAGCGGCCCCGGCGGACTGGCCGCGGCCGATATGCTGCGTCAGGCGGGCATCCAGGTCACGGTCTATGATCGCTATGACCGCGCAGGGGGGCTGCTGATGTATGGTATTCCGGGCTTCAAACTGGAAAAAGACATTGTCCAGCGTCGCAATGATTTGCTGGCCGAAGGCGGCGTAGAATTTGTTCTGAATTGCAATGTGGATGCTGCCAAGTTCGAAGAAATCCGAGCAAAACATGATGCGGTAATTATTGCGACAGGTGTCTACAAATCCCGCGATTTGTCCATGCCGGGCAGCGGTCTGACCGGGATCGAAAAGGCAATCGATTTCCTGACCGCCTCGAACCGTAAGAGTTTTGGAGATGCCGTTGAAGATTTTGATAGTGGCCGCCTAAACGCTGAAGGTAAGAAAGTTGTCGTCATTGGCGGCGGTGATACCGCGATGGACTGTGTACGGACGTCAATCCGGCAGGGGGCAACTTCGGTCAAATGTCTCTATCGCCGTGACCGGGCGAATATGCCGGGGTCACAGCGTGAAACCCAAAATGCCGAGGAAGAAGGTGTCATCTTTGAATGGCTCAGTGCGCCCAAAGGCTTTACCGGCGACGACAAGGTTTCAGGTGTCATGGTGCAGAAGATGCGCCTGGGTCAGCCCGACGCATCGGGGCGCCAATCGCCAGAAGTGATCGAAGGTGCGGATTATGTCGAAGACGCCGATCTTGTCATCAAGGCGCTGGGTTTTGAACCCGAAGACCTACCCACTCTGTTTGGTCAGCCCGACCTGCCCGTGACTCGGTGGGGCACTATCAAGGCCGCATTCGAGACTGGTGAGACCGAAATGGAAGGCGTTTACGCGATCGGAGACATCGTGCGTGGTGCATCGCTTGTGGTTTGGGCAATCCGCGATGGGCGCGATTGTGCTGACGCGATTATCGACCGGTTCAACGCCAAAGCTGCCGTCGCGGCCGAATGACACAAACGGCGGCAGATCACCTGCTGCAATCACAATATTAAATACTCGACGGACAGGCGTTGCCAAATGAACGCCCACGAAGGTTCAGAAACCTTGGAGTGCCGACGGAAGAAGGAGACAGCCAATGACCAAGTTTGACGCAGATTGGGTGCAGGCCGAAGAAACCAAACGTCAGTGGATGGCTGAGAATGGTCTTTATTCCGAAGAAGAGGAACATTCATCCTGCGGCGTGGGTCTGGTTGTTTCTGTTGACGGTAAGAAAAGTCGCAAAGTTGTTGACGCAGGGATCGATGCGCTCAAGGCGATCTGGCACCGGGGGGCTGTGGATGCTGACGGCAAAACCGGTGACGGAGCAGGCATCCATGTGCAAATCCCCGTTCCGTTTTTCTATGACCAGATTCGTCGCACCGGGCATGAGCCAAACATGGACGAACTGATCGCGGTTGGTCAGGTGTTCTTGCCCCGGACTGATTTTGGTGCGCAGGAAAGCTGCCGGACCATCGTAGAGACCGAAGTTCTGCGCATGGGGTACTATATCTACGGCTGGCGGCATGTGCCGGTCGATGTGACCTGTCTGGGTGATAAGGCCAACGCAACCCGGCCAGAGATTGAACAAATCCTGATCTCGAACTCCAAAGGCGTGGATGAAGAGACCTTCGAGCGTGAGCTTTACGTCATCCGCCGCCGTATCGAAAAGGCCGCAGCCGCCGCGGGGATCTCAGGGTTGTATCTGGCTTCGCTGTCCTGCCGGTCGATCATCTACAAGGGTATGATGCTGGCCGAACAAGTGGCGGTGTTCTACCCCGACCTGATGGACGAACGCTTTGAATCCGCGTTCGCAATCTACCATCAGCGCTATTCGACCAACACATTCCCGCAATGGTGGCTGGCCCAGCCGTTCCGTATGCTGGCCCATAACGGTGAAATCAACACACTCAAGGGCAACGTCAATTGGATGAAAAGCCATGAGATTCGCATGGCCAGCGCGACCTTTGGTGACCATGCCGAGGATATCAAGCCGATCATCGCAGGTGGATCGTCGGATTCGGCCGCATTAGACTCGGTGTTTGAGGTTTTGGTGCGCGCCGGACGTTCAGCCCCGATGGCGAAAACCATGCTGGTGCCGGAAAGCTGGTCAAAGCAGGCAGTCGAGCTGCCTCAGGCTTGGCGCGACATGTATTCTTATTGCAACTCAGTCATGGAGCCGTGGGACGGACCCGCCGCGTTGGCGATGACCGATGGACGTTGGGTATGTGCCGGACTGGACCGGAATGGCCTGCGCCCAATGCGATATGTTGTAACGGGTGACGGTCTGGTCATAGCGGGTTCCGAGGCCGGGATGGTCCCAATTGATGAGGCGTCGGCGAAAGAAAAAGGCGCGCTTGGACCGGGGCAGTTGCTGGCCGTGGATATGAAAAAAGGCAAGCTGTACCGTGACACCCAGATCAAGGACAAGCTATCGCGCGCCTTGCCGTTTGGCGATTGGGTCAGCAAGATCAACGATCTAGATACAACGCTTGCAGGCGTAACCGAAGCGCCCATGTTCTCGGGCGAAGAACTGCGTAAGCGCCAGATTGCGGCGGGATACTCGGTTGAAGACCTCGAACAGATCCTGGCCCCTATGGCGGAAGATGGCAAAGAAGCGCTTGCTTCGATGGGGGATGACACGCCTTCGGCTGTTCTGTCGAAACAGTATCGCCCGCTCAGCCATTTCTTCCGTCAGAACTTTAGCCAGGTAACAAACCCGCCAATCGACAGTTTGCGCGAGTATCGCGTCATGTCGCTGAAAACTAGATTTGGTAACCTGAAGAACGTTCTGGACGAAGATAGCAGCCAGACTGAGATTGTGGTTCTGGAAAGCCCCTTTGTCGGCAATGCGCAATGGGAGTTGCTGGTCGGGCAGTTCAACTCTCCTTTGGCCGAGATCGATTGCAGTTTTGCCCCGGGTGAGGGTCAGTTGGACTTGGCTCTGGACCGCATCCGCGCCGAGGCGGAAGAAGCGGTGCGTTCGGGTGCAGGACATTTGGTGCTGACCGATCAGCATTCCGGGCCAGACAAGGTGGCGATGCCGATGATTCTGGCCACCAGCGCCGTACACAGTCATCTGACACGGCAGGGGCTACGGACCTTCTGCTCGCTCAACGTGCGGTCGGCAGAATGCGTCGATCCGCACTATTTCGCGGTGCTGATCGGGTGCGGTGCAACCGTTGTGAACGCATATCTGGCCGAGGATTCTCTGGCAGACCGGATCGAACGGGGCCTGTTGGATGGCACCTTGACCGAGAATGTGGCGCGATATCGCGAAGCCATCGATCAGGGCCTGCTCAAGATCATGGCAAAGATGGGTATTTCTGTCGTGTCTTCTTATCGCGGCGGCCTGAATTTCGAGGCCGTCGGCCTGAGCCGCGCCATGGTGGCCGAGTATTTCCCCGGTATGACGAGCCGGATTTCCGGCATTGGTATCCACGGCATTCGAGTCAAGGTCGAAGAGATTCACGCCAAGGGCTGGGCAAGCGGCCTGGACGTGCTGCCCATCGGTGGTTTCTACAAGGCGCGTAAATCGGGTGAGACCCATGCGTGGGAAGCGACCTCGATGCACATGATGCAAATGGCCTGTAATAGAGCCTCATATGAGCTGTGGAAGCAGTACTCGGCCAAGATGCAGTCGAACCCGCCGATCCATTTGCGCGACCTGATGGACTTCAAACCGCTGGGCAAGCCGGTGCCAATTGAAGAGGTCGAGTCGATCACATCGATCCGCAAGCGTTTTGTCACCCCGGGTATGTCGCTGGGGGCGCTGTCACCAGAGGCGCATAAGACGCTGAATGTGGCGATGAACCGGATCGGTGCGAAATCCGACTCGGGTGAGGGTGGTGAAGACCCTGCACACTTCGTGCCGGAGCCCAATGGCGATAACCCCTCGGCCAAGATCAAACAGGTGGCTTCGGGGCGGTTTGGCGTGACCGCCGAGTATCTGAACCAATGTGAAGAGCTTGAGATCAAGGTCGCTCAGGGTGCGAAGCCGGGTGAGGGTGGTCAGCTTCCGGGTATGAAGGTCACCGACCTGATCGCGCGTCTGCGGCACTCGACTAAGGGTGTGACTCTGATCTCACCGCCGCCGCACCACGACATCTACTCGATCGAGGATCTGGCGCAGCTGATCTATGACCTCAAGCAGATCAACCCGCGTTGTAAGGTGACGGTGAAGCTTGTTGCGTCGTCGGGCGTTGGCACAATTGCTGCCGGTGTGGCCAAGGCGAAAGCGGATATTATCCTTATTTCGGGCCACAATGGCGGTACAGGTGCCTCGCCCGCGACATCAATCAAATATGCTGGTCTGCCATGGGAAATGGGCCTGACCGAGGCGCACCAGGTTTTGGCCATGAACAACCTGCGCGACCGCGTCACTCTGCGCACCGATGGCGGCCTGCGCACCGGGCGTGACATCGTCATGGCCGCGATGATGGGGGCCGAGGAATACGGTATCGGCACCGCTGCATTGATCGCGATGGGCTGTATCATGGTACGTCAGTGCCAGTCGAACACCTGCCCTGTGGGTGTCTGTACGCAAGACGGATCCCTGCGTGCAAAGTTCACGGGCAACGCGGACAAGGTCGTAAACCTGATCACCTTCTACGCGCAGGAAGTGCGCGAACTTCTGGCCAGCCTAGGGGCGCGTTCGGTTGATGAGATTATCGGTCGCGCAGACCTGCTGGCTCAGGTAAGCCGGGGCTCTGCGCATCTGGACGATCTGGACCTCAATCCGCTGCTGATCACCGTCGATGGAGCGCATAACATCGTGTACAACCGCGATAAGGATCGAAATGCGGTGCCTGATACGCTGGACGCTGAGATCGTGCGCGATGCCGCCCGGTTCTTGAAAGACGGTGAAAAGATGCAGCTGTCATATGCCGTCCAGAACACGCATCGGACCGTGGGAACCCGTGTCTCCAGCCATATCGTCCAGAACTTTGGGATGCGGAACACGTTCCAGGACGACCACTTGCATGTCAAACTGCAAGGTTCGGCCGGTCAATCGCTTGGGGCCTTTGCTGCTCCGGGATTGAAGCTGGAAGTCTCAGGTGATGCCAATGATTATGTAGGCAAAGGCCTTTCGGGTGGCACAATCGTCGTGCGTCCACCGCAGGTCAGCCCGTTGAAGGCGGATGACAACACCATCGTTGGCAATACCGTCCTGTATGGTGCGACCGACGGACATCTGTTCGCGGCAGGTCGCGCGGGTGAGCGGTTCGCGGTTCGGAACTCGGGCGCAACTGTTGTGGTCGAAGGCTGTGGCTCGAACGGGTGTGAATACATGACCGGCGGTGTTGCGGTAATCCTGGGTGACATTGGAGCGAACTTTGGCGCGGGTATGACAGGCGGCATGGCCTATCTGTACAATCCCGAAGGCAAGACCGAAGCGCTGTTGAACAACGAGACCCTGGTCACCTGTCCAGTCACGGTAGAGCATTGGTTGGATCAACTGAAAACGCTGATCCAACGCCATGTCGACGAAACCAATAGCCGCAAGGCTGCAGACATTTTGCAGCACTGGGAAGTGGAAAAGACGCATTTCCTGCAGGTCTGCCCCAAGGAGATGCTGAACAAGCTAAGCCATCCCCTGACCACCGAAGTCGCAGCGGTTCCTGCAGAATAGGATCTGCGATATCGAAAACGGTTTACCCGGCGTGTCGAATCCAACACGCCGGGTTCTCTTTTGCATATGCGCAGGGCTTCTAATTCTTGTGCAATTCGGTCTGGAACGCCTAGCTTTGGTCATTGTTTGTTCGGGAAATGCGGGCATGATCCTAAATCAATGATGTGAAAGAGGCGGAGTTTTGGTGTGCCGATAACCTATACAGACCAGTTTTATTCCTTCGATCCGGCAAACCCACCCCCCGTCGGTTCCGCGATCACGGTCGATACATTTGATCTGGTTGATCAGGACGAAAATGGCGAGATTGAGGACTTTGGCGGTGACACTGTCGCCGGGCAAACGGTTTCAGATTCCTGGCCCGGAGACACCGTGACGATAAATGTTCCCGGTGTCGGAGACGTCACCTATGTGGGTATTACATTCTATCTTTCGGACGGCGTCACGCGGGTTTTCACACCTACAGACGGTCAGGTTCTTCAGGCAGGCACGCTGGTATCGACGACATTTGTGAATGTTGAAGGCCCCCTGATTGTCCCGGGCGAACTTGGCCCACCTTGTTTTACGCCTGGAACACTGATCGATACGCCAGATGGGCCGCGTCTGGCTGAAGACCTGAAACCCGGAGATCTTGTTACAACAGCAGACAGCGGTGCAGAACCGGTGCTTTGGGTTGGCCAGACGACGGTAGCGGCAGAGGGTAATCTGGCACCGGTTCGGTTTGAGGCCGGGATGTTTGGCCTTGTCGAGCCGCTGGTTGTTTCTCCTCAACACCGAATGCTTATTGACGATTGGCGTGCGCAATACCTGTTTGGACATGATGAAGTTCTGATCGCAGCGCATTGTCTTGTGAACGGTGATACTGTGACAAGGGTGGAAGGGGGCGAGGTCGACTATATCCATCTCTTGTTCCGCCGGCATGAGATCGTGTTCGCCAATGGGGCCAAAAGCGAAAGTTACTATCCGGGACATGCGCTGACCCAGGCCGAACAACGAACACAAGGTGAAGTTCTGGCGCTGTTCCCTGAGTTGAGTGTGCGCGGTGTTGCATCAGTCAATACGGCGCGCCCGGTTGTTCGTCCGCGGGACGGGCAAATGTTGTCGAATTAATCCGTTTCAAATGCGTCCTCTGCGGCGTATAGCAAAGCATGGCAAAGAAAGCAGCGCGCAAGTCACGCGGTAAGAATAAAAAGGCATCAGGCTCAAAGAAATCGCAAGGCCTCATCGCGCGGATGCGGCGGTGGGGGCTGCGAATCGTCTTAGGTATTGCTGTCGCGTTTTTTGCGTTGATCCTGGTTTATTCGGTCGTGAACCCTCCGATCACACATACGATCTGGTCGGAATGGCGCCGGTTGGGAAAGGTTGACCGTGACTGGGTCGCCATCGAAGAAATTTCACCCGTCATGTCCCGATCTGCAGTGGCTGCTGAAGATGCAAATTTTTGCCTGCATTGGGGTTTCGATGTTGAGGCCATTCGGGACGCGTTGGAAGATGGGGGCAATCGAGGCGCATCGACCATAACGCAGCAAGTGGTGAAGAATGTCTTCCTTTGGCAAGGGCGCAGTTGGGTGCGCAAGGCCCTTGAGACTTCGATAACTCCGGTAGTCGAAATGGTCTGGAGCAAGCAGCGCATTCTAGAGGTCTATCTGAACGTCGCCGAAACCGGGACCGGTGTGTTTGGTGTCGAAGCGGCGGCACAGAAATACTATGGGGTGAGTGCGGCAAAGATGTCGCCGGTCCAAGCCGCGCGTATTGCAGCAATTCTGCCCTCGCCGCGAAACAGATCAGTTACCGATCCTTCGGTTCGAACCCGCAGGCGTGCAGCGTCCATTCTTGATGGAGCGGCCACCATCCGCGCAGATGGACGCGCCAAGTGTTTCGAGGATTGAATCTCAAGCCGGTCAGAGGCTAAAGCTGTGGTGTATTCTCTGGTTCGATTGGAAGCTCATGGCGCGTCTGTTTCACGTTCCCCTCTCTCCCTACTGCCGCAAAGTCCGCTTATCCCTGGCTGAAAAGAAGATCGAGGTTGAGCTGGTCGAAGAACGATATTGGGAACAAGACCCGGACTTTTTGCGCCGCAATCCGGCGGGCAAGGTCCCCGTGTTGCGATTGGATGGTCAGATCATGGCCGAGAGTGCCGCGATTTGTGAATATATCGAAGAGACTCGTCCTGAGCCGCCCCTGATGCCTAAAAAGCCCGAGGCGCGTTACGAAGTCAGGCGTCTTGTTGGCTGGTTCGATGACAAGTTTCATCACGAGGTAACCTCAAAACTGCTTTATGAACGGGTGAACAAGAAGGTCACTGGGCAGGGTTATCCGGACAGCAAGAACGTCAAGGAAGGTGCAAAAGCGATCAAGTATCATTTGGATTACATGGCCTGGCTGCTGGATCACCGTCGCTGGCTGGCCGGAGATCAGATGACATTGGCCGATTTCGCCGCGGCGGCGCATCTGTCGGCGCTGGATTACATTTCGGACGTAGATTGGAACCGAAGCTCTGCGGTGAAGGACTGGTACGCCAAGATCAAATCCCGACCGGCGTTCCGTTCGATTCTGGCGGATCAGGTTCCGGGGTTCCGGCCGCCGCCGCATTACGCCGATCTGGATTTCTGATAGGTTGGGGAAGGGGGGCTGTCTGCCCCCTCTTGGCCCATTGGGCCAATTCACCCCCGAAGAAAATTAGGGCCAGATGAAGAACGTATCGGAATTGAAGGCACGATTGGTGGAGCAGGCCCTTGCCGAGGGGTTTGTGGCCTGCCGGGTTTGCCGTCCTTGGGACGTGCCGCAGGTGCCAGAGCGGTTAGAGGCATTTCTGCAGGCCGGATATCATGGTCAGATGGGGTGGATGGCCGAGCGGAGCCATTGGCGCGGGGATCCGTCGGCGCTCTGGCCCGAGGCGCGATCCGTGATCATGCTGGCCGAGAGTTATACGCCTGAGCATGATCCCGCAGAAGTGCTGTCGTATCCCGAATTGGGTGCAATTTCGGTTTATGCACAGAACAAGGATTATCATGATCTGGTCAAGAAACGCCTGAAGCGATTGGCGCGCTGGCTGATTGCTGAGGGCGGGGGTGAAGTGAAGGTGTTTGTCGACACGGCGCCAGTGCCTGAGAAATCTTTGGGAGAGGCAGCTGGGTTAGGTTGGCAGGGTAAACACACCAATCTGGTAAGCCAGGATTGGGGCAATTGGGCCTTCTTAGGGTCTGTATTCACGACATTGAACCTGCCTTCGGACGTGGCTGAGATCGACCATTGCGGGTCGTGCAGGGCTTGTTTGAATGCATGTCCAACAAACGCTTTTCCAGCGCCGTATCAACTGGATGCGCGTCGTTGTATTTCGTATCTAACCATCGAGCATAAGGGGCCGGTGGATGAAGAATTGCGGGGGCTACTGGGGAACCGGATATATGGCTGCGATGATTGTCTTGCAGCCTGCCCCTGGAACAAGTTCGCAGTCGCTGCCAGCGATATTAGATATGCAGCGCGTGAGGAATTGAAGGCGCCGTCGTTGGCAGAGTTGGCGATGTTGGATGACACGGCTTTCAGAGCGATGTTTTCGGGCTCACCGATCAAGCGGATCGGGCGGGACCGGTTTGTGCGGAATGTGCTTTATGCGATTGGGAACTCGGCGGTACCGGCGTTGCTGCGGGTTGCTCAGACGCTGACCGATGATCCTGATCCGACGGTGGCTGATGCTGCGCGCTGGGCGGCGTCTAGGTTGTCGTAAACAGGCTGGACGCGCCGTAGGAAAACGCTACACCCGATTCTGGCGAACAGAAGGAGGACCCGATGGCGCTGGCTTTGGGTGTGGATACGGGCGGAACCTATACAGATGCGGTGCTGGTTCGGGATGAGCGTGAGGTGATTGCCTCGGCTAAGTCTTTGACCACACGCGCAGATTTGGCGATAGGAGTTGGTCGGGCCATCTCGGCGGTGCTTGCAGAAGCCGAGATCGCGCCAGATCAGATCGGATTGGCATCGCTTTCGACGACTCTGGCCACCAATGCGCTGGTCGAAGGCCAGGGGGGGCGTATCGCGCTGATTTATGTTGGGTTTCGGGAAAGTGATCTGGAAAAGCATGGGTTGCGGGATGCGCTGAAAGGCGACCCGGCGTTGGTTCTGTCCGGTGGGCACAATCACGCAGGCGGTGAGAAAGAGCCGTTGGATACAGAGGCACTTGAGGCCTTCTTGAAGTCTCACGAAGGCATATCTGGTTACGCAGTTGCGGCACAATTTGCCACCCGAAACCCGGCGCATGAGCTTGAAGTTGCACGGATGGTTGCGGAAAGAACCGGTATTCCGGTGACTTGCTCGCACCATTTGTCAGCCAAATTGAATGGACCAAAACGGGCTGTGACTGCGGTTTTGAACGCCCGGTTGATAGGCATGATTGATCGTTTGATCGGGCGGGCGCAGGACCAACTGAAAGAACAAGGTATTTCAGCGCCTATGATGGTCGTGCGTGGGGACGGGGCTTTAATGAGTGCCGAACAGGCGCGTGAACGCCCGATCGAGACGATCCTTAGCGGTCCGGCGGCATCGATTGTGGGCGCGCGTTGGTTGACGAATGCCGATAACGCGTTGGTTTCCGATATCGGTGGAACTACTACCGACGTCGCGTTGATACGGGATGGAAAGCCCGCGATTGATCCCGCAGGTGCGCAAGTTGGCGGTTTCCGTACTATGGTCGAAGCCGTTGCGATGCGTACCCACGGTCTGGGTGGGGACAGCCAAGTACATGTTTTGACCGAAGGATTGCAGGGTGGTGTCTTTCTTGGCCCGCGGCGTGTGCTTCCGGTCTCGTTGATCGCTGCCGAAGCACCAGAGGTTGTTCACGCAGAGTTGGATGAACAATTGCGCGCTACAACGGTGGGTGAACACGATACCCGTTTTGCGCGGCGGGTGGCGGGTATCCCGGCTGAAGGCGTGGGCCCGCGTGAAGCTGTCTTGCTGGACCGGCTGGGCGATGGGGTGCAGGCGCTGAGTAAACTGCTGCAGACACGGATGGAACATGGCGCGCTGACGCGTTTGGTCGATCGTGGGATTGTTCAGGTTTCCGGTGTCACGCCCTCAGACGCGAGCCATGTTCTGGGTCGTCTGGACGACTGGGATGCTAAGGCGGCACACAAGGCACTGGAGCTAATGACACGCAAGCGGGTTGGATCTGGAGAAACGCTGGCGAGATCACCTGAGGCGCTGGCGCAGATGATCGTTGATCAATTGACCGAACAAACCTCATTGACTTTGTTAGAGGCTGCTTTTGCGGAAGAGGTCGACGGTTTTGGTCTTGCACCGCAGGAACTCGCGCGGCACGTACTAACCCATCGTGGTCTTGCCAAACACCGAGGATTGATCGCGCTGGATACCGCAATGAATGTCGATGTGGTGGGCCTAGGGGCCTCGGCACCCAGCTATTACCCTGCCGTAGGTGAGCGGTTGCATTGCAATATGATCCTGCCTGAACACGCTGGTGTTGCGAACGCTATCGGAGCGGTCGTTGGTCGGATGACCCTGCGCCGGTCAGGCACTGTCACGTCTCCCGCTGAAGGCCGCTATCGGGTGCATCTGGAAGAAGGGCCACAAGATTTCTCGGATTCAAGCGCTGCCCTGAAGGTACTTGAAACAGCTTTGCGTGGTGAGGCTGAAGGTGCTGTGCGCGAAGCAGGGGCCGAGGATATTCGAGTGACGGTCGAGCGCGACATTCGCACCGCAAAAATTGAGGCGCAGGAGGTGTTTGTCGAGGCGTCGGTCACGGTCGAGGCCAGCGGACGGCCTCGGGTGGCGGTGGGGTAGCCCCGGCAGGGGCTACCGGCGTCCTTATTCAGCCGCGCTGGAGCGTTTTGGCAGCACCCAATCCGGGCGCGGGAAGTGGCAAGTGTATCCGTTCGGGATACGTTCCAGATAATCCTGATGTTCGGGCTCGGCTTCCCAGAAATCTCCGACAGGCTCGATCTCGGTCACGACTTTGCCGGGCCAGATACCGCTGGCATCCACATCGGCAATCGTGTCTTCGGCTACCTGTTTCTGGGGTTCGTCAACATAATAGATCGCTGAGCGATAGCTCATGCCGCGATCATTGCCCTGACGGTTCAAGGTGGTGGGGTCGTGAATCTGGAAGAAGAACTCCAACATTTCACGATAGGTGATCTGTGCCGGGTCGAACCAAATCTCGATTCCCTCTGCATGGGTGCCATGGTTTCGATAGGTGGCGTTGGGTACGTCACCGCCGGTGTATCCGACACGGGTGCGGGACACGCCCGGCAATTTGCGGATCAGGTCCTGCATGCCCCAAAAGCAGCCTCCGGCCAGAACGGCGCGTTCATCGGTCATCTGATTTCCTCCACATGGATCAGGAATTCGCCATAGCCCTCGTCCTCCATATCGTCGCGATGGATGAACCGCAGCGAGGCGGAATTGATGCAATAGCGTAGCCCACCATGTTCGCGCGGGCCATCGGGGAAGACATGGCCCAGGTGGCTATCGCCGTGCTTCGAGCGGACCTCGGTCCGGATCATGCCATGGGTGGTGTCGCGAAACTCTTCGACATGTTCATGTACGATGGGTTTGGTAAAGCTGGGCCAGCCACAGCCGGATTCGTACTTATGGGTCGACGCGAACAATGGCTCCCCCGAGACGATATCCACATAGATGCCGGGTTCCTTGTTGTTCAACAGTTTGCCTGTGCCCGGGCGTTCGGTCCCGCTGCGTTGAGTGACGTGGAACTCCTCCGGCGAAAGGGCGGCGATGGCCTCGGGGTCCTTGGTGAATCGAGACATGGCTCCTCCGATTCTATTGGTTTCGACCAATAATTGGGGTTCTAACGGGGAAAGCAAAGACTTGTTACATCGGCTCGCGCAGTCGTGCGCGATCTTAGGCCAGCTTGGCGACGGGTTGGCGTGACAATTGCACGGCCAAAATACCCAATGTGGTGATCAGTACACCGATCGCATCAAGTGGCCCCAATTTTTCACCCAGCAGGAGGGCCGCTATGGCAACACCGAAGACCGGGTTGAGAAAATGGAAGGTTGCAGCACGGATCGGGCCGATCCGGTCCAGCAGCAGGAACCAGATCAGCGTGGCCAAAAGGCCGGGGAACAGCGTGGTGTAAGTAAAAGCCAGTATAAACGGAACGGTTGGGTGGATGTGGATGATTTCAAAGATCGGGGCGGCGGCGAACAGCGCCGCTGCACCCACAAGCATTTGCAGCCCCACCACCATCATGAAATTGCCGCCAGATGTCGCTCCGCGCACCGCCAGCGTAGCAAAAGTGAGTGCAAGTGCCCCGAACCCGCAGAGCATGACCCCAAACAGGTCGATGCCAGCTCCGATCCGGCTGCCCATGATCAAGGCAACACCGGCAAAGCCTGCAAACAAACCGATGACACCCACCGGACGCAGTTTTTCGCCTAGCAGCAGCCATCCAGCCAAGGCGACAAGCAACGGCATGGTTGATGCTATGATCGCGGCCATCGATGCTTCGACGGTCTGCATGGCGAAGAAATTCAGACCCAAATAAAGGGCATTTTGACAGATTCCGAATAGGATTGTGGCGCGCCATTGGGCAGGCGTCAGATTCCAGCTCTGTCCCATGGCGCGCGCGATCGCCACGCCGAGCATTCCGGAAATGAGAAACCGCAGCGCAAGCGAGAACAGGGGTGAGGCATCGGCAACAATGATCCGTGCCGAGGTAAAGGCCGATGACCAGATCAGGGCAAACACAAGCCCCATAGCGATGGCGCGCAGATCCATTTCGGCCTCCTTGGAAATTCGGGGCGACTGTCACCGGTTTTCGTGACAACCGCAAGGAAAAGGGGCCGCCCGGTGGCGACCCCTTCGATCTTGTGATCTGTCTACGGTGATTTAGCCGTTGACGCTGTCCTTCAGGGCTTTCGCGATGGTCATCTTGACCACTTTGTCAGCCTCTTTCTTGAACTGCTCACCGGTCGCAGGGTTGCGCACCATGCGCTCGGGGCGCTCGCGGCAGTAGATTTTGCCAACGCCGGGCAGGGTGACGGCGCCACCGGCCGAAACTTCGCGGGTGATCAGGCCGGTCATGGCCTCCAGCGCGGCATTTGCGGATTTCTTGTCAGTTCCCATTTCCTCAGCGAGAGCAGCCACCAGCTGAGTCTTTGTCATAGGCTTTGCCATTTCTTGGTCTCCTTAACGTGCCCGATCTATAGGGCCTCACCGCGTAACTGTAACGGGATATTGTGGCCGAACACAACGAATAGTAGCACCAGAAACCCCAAAAATAGGGGGAATTCGTTGCTTTTTTGCTTCAGAGAAAGGCCGTTTCGTCGAACGAACGCAATTTCCGGCTGTGCAAGCGTTCTAGCGGCATGCCGCGTAAGTGTTCCATCGCCCGGATTCCAATAGCCAGATGGCGGCTGACCTGAGTTGTATAGAATGCCGAAGCCATGCCGGGAAGCTTTAATTCACCGTGCAGAGGTTTGTCCGAGACACAGAGCAATGTGCCGTAAGGCACCCGGAACCGGTAGCCATTTGCAGCAATAGTCGCGCTTTCCATATCTAGCGCAATCGCACGGGACTGGCTGAGCCGTTGCACCGGCCCGGACTGATCGCGAAGCTCCCAGTTGCGGTTATCGACGGAGGCGACGGTGCCTGTCCGCATGATGCGTTTCAGCTCGTAGCCTTCCAACTCAGTTACCTCGGCCACAGCCTGTTCCAGAGCGACCTGGACTTCGGCCAGCGGTGGGATCGGCACCCAGACGGGCAGGTCGTCGTCCAGCACCTTGTCCTCGCGCAGGTAGGCATGTGCCAGTACGAAATCTCCCAGTGCCTGCGTGTTGCGCAGACCGGCGCAGTGACCAACCATCAACCAGGCGTGCGGGCGCAGAACCGCTATGTGGTCGGTGGCCGTTTTGGCATTCGATGGTCCGACGCCGATATTGACCAGCGTGATCCCAGACCCATCCGCGCGTTTCAGGTGGTAGGTTGGCATTTGCGGCAGTTTCAACGGCTGTTCGATTGCCGCTTCTGGATCAGCGATCTCGGCATTTCCAGTCGAGACAAAGCTGGTATAGCCGCTGTCGGGATCGGACAATTGCGCGCGCGCATAGTTTTCGAATTCAGAGACGTAGAACTGATAGTTTGTGAACAGAACGTGGTTCTGGAAATGGCTCGGGTCCGTTGCGGTGTAATGCGACAGCCGCGCAAGAGAGTAATCTACGCGCTGGGCGGTGAATAGCGCCAGAGGCTCGGCCTCGTTCTCAGTCTCGTTGATGCCATTTACGATGTCGTCATTGGTTGTGTTCAGATCGGGCACATCAAACGCATCACGCAACGTGAAACCGGCTGCGCCTTGGTGCGGAACCACCAGATCCGGGTTGTTGGCCACGGCGAAATGCACCGGGATCGGGGTCTCAGAGGCTCCAATTGTTACCGGCTGATCGTGATTCTTGATCAATAGTGCGATTTGCTGGGCCAGATATGACCGGAACAGATCGGGCCGGGTGACCGTTGTCGCATGCGTGCCCGGTTCGGATACATGACCGAAGCTTAGTCGGCTGTCGACCTGTGCGTAGGAAGAGGTCCTGATCCGGATTTCAGGGTAGAACGCCCGGAATCTTTCGGTAGGAGCGCCATTTTTGAGCGTGTCAGCAAACTTGTCGCACAGGAACTTTGTCGCTTGTTCATAAAGCTCTTCCAAGCGCGCGACAGCGGCCAGCGGGTCTGTAAATTTCTCGGGGTTGGGAACGTCAGGGGTTTGGATAGTTGTCATGCAAGGGGTTCCAGAAGGTCGATCTTTTCAAATGTGCGTACGTCTACCAGCCCAAGGTCTGAGATCCGCAGTTCAGGGATCACGACTAGGGCTAACAAAGAATGCTGCATATATGCGTTGTTGAGTTCACAGCCACAGGCTTTCATCGCCTCGACCATCTTTTCGGCTTTGGCTGCAACTTCTGCGGCTGGGTTGTCGGACATCAGGCCCGCTATGGGCAATTCAACCAGCGCCAGTTCTTCACCGTCCCGAAAGATTGTGATGCCGCCGCCCACTTCCGCCAGTCGGTTTGCAGCCAGAGCCATCTGCTCGCGGTCAGTGCCGACAACGATCATATGGTGGCTGTCATGCGCCACGGTCGAGGCCATGGCCATTTTGCCCTGATACCCAAAACCTGACACAAAGGCGTTGGTCACCCCGCCCGTGGCGCGGTGGCGTTCAACCAACGCGATCTGGCAAACCTCGCCTTCGCCCTCAACAAGCCCTTCGATAATGGGCAATTCTGACTTCAGCGCCTGGGTTGGGGCTTGATTCTCGACGACGCCGATCACATTGGCCATGACGCGGTTGGCGCCAGCGGGGGCGTTGATCTCAAAATCGGTCGAAGACAGCTCATGTCCCAGATGGACAGTGTTCCGTGCCTTGGCAGGCCAATCCAGATGCGGACAGTCGACTGTCACCGTTCCGTTTTCAGCCACGACCTGGCCCCGCGCAATAACCGTTTCGATTGGCAAACTGGTCAGGTCAGAACTCAGAATAATGTCGGCTAGCCGACCCGGTGTTATCGAGCCGATCTCACGTTCCAACCCAAAGTGAGTCGCGGTGTTAATGGTAGCCATTTGAAGCGCGACCAGAGGATCACATCCGCACGAGATTGCATGGCGCACCACACGGTTCATATGACCATCATTGACCAGAGTACCCGAATGGCAGTCGTCGGTACACAGAATGAAGTTGCGCGGATCCAGCCCCTTTTCGGTCACCGCAGTGATCTGGCTTTCTACATCATACCAGGCAGACCCCAGCCGCATCATCGACCGCATCCCCTGACGGACCCGAGCAATGGCATCGTCCTCGCAGGTGCCTTCATGGTCATCAGCGGGGCCACCAGCGACGTATGCTGCAAAATCAGACCCTAAATCAGGCGATGCATAGTGCCCGCCCACTGTTTTTCCCGCTCGCTGCGTGGCAGCAATTTCCGCAAGCATCTTCGGGTCGCCATGTATGACCCCGGGAAAGTTCATCATCTCTCCCAACCCAATAATGCCGGGCCACGACATCGCTTCAGCCACATCCTCGGCTGTAATCTCATATCCTGTGGTCTCCAGGCCCGGTGCCGAAGGCGCGCAGGACGGCATCTGGGTAAAGATATTCACGGGCTGCATAAGCGCTTCGTCATGCATCAGGCGCACGCCTTCAAGGCCAAGCACATTGGCGATCTCATGCGGGTCGGTGAACATCGAGGTGGTGCCATGTGGAATGACTGCGCGGGCAAACTCTGCAGGCGTCAGCATGCCCGATTCGATATGCATATGCGCGTCGCAAAGTCCGGGAATCATATACCGGCCGTCTGCCTCGATGACCTGAGTTTCAGGACCAATGCAATAGGAGGCATCCGGACCCACAAAGGCCACGCGTCCCGCAGCGATGGCGACATCATGATCCGGCAGGGCTTCTCGGCTGTGTACATTCACCCAGATACCGCCGCGGATCACCATATCGGCAGCTTCGCGGCCTGCAGCAACGGCGATAAGACGAGGGGTGGTATCGGGCCAACTTGGGAAGGGCGTGTATTCCATGGCCCAACTTTCACGAATGAAGCAAAAGGTGCAACCCCCACCGGTAAGGTATCATCCAATCATCACAATTCATGCCAACCACAACGCGCCAGCGCTGCTACGCCCAACCAGAGGAGATGCCCAAAGGGCATTGAGGATGGGCGGGAGCGCCCCGGTCTAGTTTTGAGTGTCGGCTGCGATTTCGGAGCGCAGCCAGTCAACAAAAACCAATGCGCCCGGCGTTTCCTCAGCTTGAGGTGACAGCAGCAAATAATATGCCTCGGGCATGGCGGCACGGTGAGAGAACGGCGCAATTAGGCGACCTTCGTCAAGTAGGCGTTTGGCGATCATGTCATGGGCCAAGCACAACCCGCCTCCAGCCATCGCGACTGACAGGCTGACCAGATAGGTCGTTGAATAGGTGACTTGCGGTTTCTCCCAAGTTAGACCCTGTTCCGTGATCCAGCTCTCCCAATTCGACAGCAAGTTCGAACAATCAAAAAGAGGCTGCTCTTGCAATGTTTCAAGTGTTACCCGGAAGCCCGGAGCACAGACGGGATAATAGTGATCGGTCTGCAATAGTTCTGTGCGCACCGTGTCGGCAGGACGCAGTGAATATCGAATTTCGACCGCCGCACCCTCAGCCATTTCGCGTGGCTCCCACAGCTCGGTGAAGATGTTCAAATGCACATCCGGGTGCAGTTTCCGAAACCGGGGAAGACGCGGCGCCAGCCAGTTGACGGCAAATGTTATGTTGCTCTGCACCTGAACCGCGTTTTGTTGCGCCCCCGTGACGGCCTGAGTGCCCCTTACAAGCGTTCGAAACGCCTCGCGCACAACCGGCAGATAGGTGATGCCTGCTTCGGTCAGTTCCAATGCGCGCGGGCGACGCAGGAACAACGGCTGGCCCAGATACCCCTCCAGCGATTTGACCTGCTGACTGACCGCACTTTGCGTCATGTTCAGATCCCGTGCCGCACCTGTAAACGACAGGTGACGGGCTGCTGCTTCAAATGTGCGCAGCCAACCCAGAGGAGGAAGTGGTTTCCGCATATGCATAACTCCGCCAGTAGTTTTACTTATGAATTAGGTGTGTTTTTTTCGTTGGTCAAACTTTTGCAGTGCAGGCACGATTTACCCAATGCCCCAATCGCCCCACGAAGGAGTCCGGTATGAGCGTCACCAACCTGCGCCCCAACATCGATCATTGGTCCGAACGTGTTGATATGGCCGCAGCCTTCCGCTGGACCGAGCGTCTCAACATGCATGAAGGGGTAGCGAACCATTTTAGCTTGGCTGTCAATGCAGACGGCACGCAGTTTCTGATGAATGCCAACCAGATGCATTTCTTGCGGATCAAAGCGTCAAATCTGCTGCTACTGGATGCCAACGACAATAATGTCATGGATCAGCCCGGAGCGCCGGACCCGACGGCATGGGGGTTGCACGGATCAATCCACCGCCATTGCCCCCATGCGCGTTGTGTGATGCACGTACATTCGATATTTGCGACGGTTCTGGCATCACTGGCGGACAGCACCCTGCCGCCGATCGATCAAAACACCGCAACCTTCTTCAACCGCTATGTGATCGATGAGGAATTCGGTGGTCTGGCGTTCGAAAGCGAGGGCGAACGATGCGCTTCGATGCTGTCAGACCCGAAGAAAAAGGTCATGATCATGGGCAATCATGGGGTTCTGGTGATCGGTGACAGCCCTGCAGATGCCTTTAATAGACTCTACTATTTTGAACGCGCCGCTGAAACTTACATCCGTGCGCTTCAAACCGGGCAGCCCTTGCGCGTTCTGTCAGACGAAATTGCGGAAAAGACCGCACAGGAATTGGATGACTATCCCGGTCAGGCTGAGGCGCATCTGCGCGAAATTAAAGCAGTCTTGGATGCCGAAGGCTCGGACTACGCATCCTAAATACCCCCTCTAAGGAGTTTCAGCCATGACTGACGTTCATGATGCAGAAGCCGCCCGCTGGAATTACCGCCCCGACGGTCCGGTCGGTCTGAATCCTTTGTTCAACTGGCCGCCGCGCCCCGCCGCGATCCTGCGATGGTACAGAGGGGCTTGGCTTCCGCTTACGTCGCTGACTCTGTGCATGGCCTTGGCAATGGTTGCATATTTTGCGTTTTTGCCAGCATTAGAGACTATGAAATCCTTCGCGCCTGGTTGGATGTTCCGCGTTTGGCTATTGAATATGCTCCCTCAGATCCTGGTTGCTGGGGGCCTGCATTGGTGGCTTTACATGCGCAAAGGGCAGGGCATGTATAAAAAGTTTGACCGTCGGGACCTGACTCGGAACAATGGTTCATTCACTTTTCGAAACCAGGTATTGGATAATATCTGGTGGACCTTGGGCAGCGCGATGACTGTGGCCACGGTCTATCAATGGGTAATCTATTGGGCGATGGCGAACGGCTACGTGCCAGTCATAACATGGGCCGCAGCGCCGGTCTGGTTCGTGATCTGGATACTGCTGATTCCGATGTGGTCCGGGCTGCATTTCTACTGGGTCCATCGGTTGGAGCATCACCCGAAACTCTATAAACACGTCCATGCTGTGCATCACCGCAACGTCAATATCGGGCCGTGGTCGGGGATATCGAACCACTGGTATGAAAACCTGCTTTATTTTTCGACCTACTTCATCCATCTGATCGTACCCTCGCACCCGCTGCATCTGCTGTTTCATGTTTACTTTCAGCAGATCAGCCCGGTTCTGTCCCATTCGGGCTTTGAAAAGCTAAAGGCTGGCGAGACGGACGCAGCGAGGGCAGGAGATTTCTTCCATCAGCTTCATCACCGGTATTTCGAGTGCAACTATGGCACTTCTGAGATTCCGTTCGACAAGTGGTTCGGGACCTATCACGACGGCTCAGCTGAGGCGACAACACGGACTCGGGCGTATAAGAAGCAGATGTATACCTAGATGTCTAATGCTGCGAAGGTCCAGATATTGTCAGATTCGCCCTGATTAGTGTCTGATCAGCCCTTTTCGAACAGTGCGATTAAAGCAATGTCATCCTTGTTGGGGCCAGCGGCTAGCTCACCATATATACGCACTTCGGTAAATGACAGATTGCTGATTTGTTCAGCCTCGAGAGCGCCGAATGCATCGGAAAACCCCAGCGCCTCAAAGTGCTTTGCGTTGATTGACAGGGCGAATTGTGCGCCGGGACGCGCGACCCGCAAGAGCGCGGGCAAGGCCTCGGGCCCCAGGTGGCCATGGGTGAACGTTCCGGAGGAGACCACGCCTGCATAGCTGTCACGCGGGACGGGAAGGCCCTGATTCAGATCGGCCTCGATCGCGTCTCGGTAGATATCCTTGCGCATCGCCTGATCCAGCATTTCAGCACTGATATCCGTGGCGTCAATCGGGCCAACGCCCAGCCCCGCCAAAACCGCACCACATAACCCCGTTCCCGCTCCAACATCCAATACCGGACCCTGACCACCGGCAGCAATGAAAGCGCGCGCTGTTTGGATGTGGAGTTGATAGTCTTCCAGTGCGGCAAAATTGTCGTCGTAGTCTCCGGCCCATTCAGCGTAGAGACGCTTGTTCTCTTCAGGCGACTTCAAGGAATAGGCGGCGCGTAGATCGGGTGTTTTGTTGCTCATACATCAATGAAGGCGCATCAGAGGATTCGAATCAAGTGCGTCCATCCGGCGCTTGCATCCCCGGGCCGGGCGGATCATCAAAGGAGCTATGACTCAAACACTTTTTTCATTCGGCCACGGCTATTCTGCCCGAGCGACATCGAAGCGACTTGATCCAGCATCCTGGCGGATCATCGGAACCTCGCGCGATCCAAAGCAAATTGAGACCATTCGCGCGTCGGGCGCCGAGCCGATTGTCTGGCCGGGGGAACGGCCTGACTTGGAAGGTGTCACACATGTATTGATCTCAACCGCGCCTAAAGCAGATGGTGACCCTGTATTGGCAGAGTTGCGCGATGAGATTGCCGCCCGCGCCGGGCAATTCAAATGGGTTGGGTATCTGTCGACCACTGCGGTTTATGGTGATCACGATGGGGGTTGGGTGGATGAGACCACCGCGCCCGAACCTACCGCCGAACGAGGTCGGTGGCGCGTGCGTGCCGAAACGCAGTGGGCAGATATCCCGGACCTCCCGTTACATACATTCCGATTGGCGGGGATTTATGGGCCGGGGCGTGGACCGTTTTCCAAGCTCAAGAGAGGTGGCCTGAGACGGATCATTAAGCCGGGACAGGTATTCTCGCGTATTCACGTTGATGATATCGCGCAGGTGTTGATCGCATCGATGGCCAAACCCAATCCGGGCGCGATCTACAATGTCTGCGATGATGAACCGGTGCCACCGCAGGATGTGATCGGCTATGCGGCCGAGCTGCAGGGACTGCCGTTACCGCCTGCTGTGCCGTTTGATGAGGCTGCTCTGACTCCGATGGCCCGTAGTTTTTACGATGAAAACAAACGCGTTCGGAATGATCGGATTAAAGAAGAGTTGGGTATCTCACTGCTCTACCCAAATTACCGGGTTGGGTTAGAAGCGTTGATGGAACCCTCGTGATCACTGCGCCTTGTCAAGAAACAGATGCAGGTAGTATGGGGATGCGATGAAGGATCGCTCAGCCACCCTGAAGATTACGGTTTCTACTCTCACCCGGCAGCGCCCCGAAATGCTGGCTGCATTGATTGAGAGCTGGGGCGAGATGAAGCTGCCGCCTGATTGCTCAGTGCGATGCCTTGTGGTCGAAAACGACAGTTCACCTCTTAGCGAGGATACCGTGCGGGCAGCGGGGGCTGTTCTGCCCAACGGGGCGGGTCTGGATTATGTCCTTGAGACCGAGCCTGGCATTCCCTTCGGGCGCAACCGTGCAGCGCGCGAGGCGCTTGAACAGGGTTCGGATCTGCTCTGTTTTGTTGATGATGATGAAGTGGTGGCATCCGATTGGCTTGAGAGTTTGGTTGCCGGTTATCGCAAGAGTTCCTCTGTGTTGTTGGGTGCGCCGCTCCGCGCCGCAGGGCCGACTGGGCAGGAAACCGCAATGCAGCGGCTGATGCTGCGCAACATCAGCAATCGATATCTCGACAAGGAAAACGCCGCCGCCAGGAAGGCGACATTGAACGATACCGGCGGTGTCACCATCGTGACCAACAACTGGCTTGGCGAGACGCGGTTGTTCAGCGAAACCGGGCTTTGGTTTGATGAAACCATGCGGATGACGGGCGGAACGGACGCAAAGTTTTACGCCGAGACTGTTGCCGCCGGATTACCTGTGGGCTGGGTGCATGATGCGTTCGTGTATGAAACCATTTCACCCGAGCGTCTCTCGTTCTGGTATCAGGCTGCCCGAGGACGGGATCAGTCCAACACGCATATGCGGCGCAAGCTTGATCAGAAGCCGACAAAGGCGATCTTGGGTTTCCTGAGCGCGCCTTTGCGTTTGGTGGCGCTACTGGGGGCAATCCTGTTGTTTCCGTTCCAACCGGATCGACGGTTGATCCAGATCGCCCGCACGGCTGGGTGGCTGGTCGGCGTATTGGGAATTCCTTTTGGCTACAAATCAGCCCTTTATAAGAAAGTCAGTGGCCACTGAAACTGTGTCGACAGACAACTTGACGCTGGCGCCAGTCAGGCAATTCACAGCGGTTAGCATCGTAGATCCATTTGCGTCGCCACCCCCACGTGCTCAAATTGCGAGTCACGCTGAAGCCCAGCGATGAAAATGCAATCGCGTGCTTTAGCGTCCAGCTGCGCGAAGACGTTCAAGTGATAGTTTTGGGTTATCGATATCATCGAAAAACAAAACTTATGTGAATGGTTTGGATTTGCTAAATCTACATCCAAACAGAAAGAACGAGTCGTTAATGCTATTTCCTACAATGAAGGCAGGGCCGATCCGCGCGATCCCGCGTAATGCCCATGCCAAGGACGAGAGCAAAAACACTCAAGCCCCCTGTTTCTCGTTTCAAAGTTAACCGCGCGACGCACACATCTAGCCAGTACTGGAGATCGATATGGACGGAAGTGATACCCCCAACATGGGCAAATGCCCGGTAATGCATGGCGCCGAGGCCCGGTCCAACCGGGATTGGTGGCCGAACCAACTTAACCTGTCGATTCTGCATCAGCATAGCCCTGCATCGAACCCGATGGGTGAGACATTCGACTATGCCGAAGAGTTCAAGAAGCTCGACCTGAAGGCGCTGAAGGAAGACCTTTACGCACTGATGACGGATTCACAGGACTGGTGGCCGGCGGACTATGGTCACTACGGCGGCTTGTTCATCCGTATGGCCTGGCACGCAGCGGGCACTTATCGGACGGCGGATGGTCGCGGTGGTGCTTCGACCGGCAATCAGCGTTTTGCACCGCTGAACAGCTGGCCGGACAATGGCAACCTGGACAAAGCGCGCCGTTTGCTGTGGCCGATCAAGCAAAAATACGGCAACCAGATTTCCTGGGCTGACCTTTATATTCTGGCGGGCAACTGCGCGATTGAATCCATGGGTGGAACGACCTTTGGTTTCTCGGGTGGCCGCGAAGACATCTGGGCACCCGAAGAAGACATCTATTGGGGTGCCGAGACCGAATGGCTGGCCCCAACCGAGAACCCGCATAGCCGCTATTCGGGCGAGCGTGATCTGGAAAACCCGTTGGCCGCCGTTCAGATGGGTCTGATCTATGTGAATCCCGAAGGGCCCGATGGTGAGCCGAACGTTCTGGCCTCGGGCCGAGACATCCGTGACACCTTTGGTCGGATGGCAATGAACGACGAGGAAACCGTCGCTCTGGTCGCGGGTGGCCACACTTTTGGCAAGGCGCATGGTGCGGGCGACCCCAACCTGGTCGGCCCCGAACCCGAAGCCGCCCCGATCGAGGACATGGGCTTTGGCTGGATCAACGACTTCGGAACCGGCAAGGGTGACGACACGACCACCTCGGGTATTGAAGGCGCGTGGACCGCGAACCCGATCAAGTGGGACAATGGCTATTTCGATCTGTTGTTCGGCTATGATTGGAACCTGACCAAAAGTCCCTCGGGCGCTTGGATCTGGGAACCGGTCGGCGTGAAAGACGAAGACATGGCGCCGGCGGCGCATGATCCGTCCAAGAAAGTCAAGACCATGATGACCACCGCCGACATGGCGATGCGCATGGACCCGATCTATGGTCCGATCTCGAAACGCTTCCATGAAAACCCAGAAGAGTTCGCCGACGCCTTCGCTCGCGCCTGGTTCAAACTGACCCACCGCGACATGGGTCCACGTGCGCGTTATCTGGGAGCAGAAGCTCCGAGCGAAGAGCTCATATGGCAAGACAATGTCCCTGCCGTCGATCATGCGCTTATTGACGACGCCGATGTGGCCGATCTCAAAGCAAAGATACTCGCAACCGGGTTGTCGGTTTCGGATCTGGTGTCGACCGCATGGGCTTCGGCTTCAACCTTCCGCGGATCGGACATGCGTGGCGGTGCCAACGGTGCGCGTATTCGCCTGGCCCCGCAGAAAGATTGGGAGGTCAACGAGCCGCTGAAACTGTCCAAGGCGCTGGATGCGCTGGAAGGGGTTCAGGCTGCGTTCAATGATGGACAGTCTGGTGGCAAGAGAGTTTCCTTGGCAGATATTATTGTCCTTGGTGGCGCTGCAGCCATCGAACAGGCAGCCAAAGCTGCAGGCCATGACGTTGACGTGCCCTTTACCCCAGGCCGCACCGATGCCGCGCAAGAGCAGACGGATGTGGACAGCTTTGCAGTGATGGAACCCATCGCCGACGGTTTCCGCAACTACCTGCACAAGGAGTACTCGGTTCCGGCCGAGGCTCTGCTGGTGGACAAGGCGCAATTGCTGACACTGTCTGCGCCTGAGATGACGGCACTTGTCGGTGGGATGCGGGTGCTGGGTGCAAACTTCGGTGGCACCTCTCATGGAGTGCTCACCGACCGGGTTGGTACGCTCAGCACTGACTTCTTTGTGAATCTTTTGGATATGGGAACCGAGTGGAAGCCATCAGGTGATGGCGTCTACGAGGGTCGTGATCGGGCGAGCGGCGAAGTGAAGTGGACAGGTACCCGCGCGGATCTGGTCTTTGGTTCGAACTCGCAGTTGCGGGCGCTGGCCGAGGTCTATGGTCAGGACGATGCGGGCGGTAAATTTGTCTGCGACTTCGTTTCGGCCTGGAACAAGGTGATGAACGCGGATCGATATGATTTGAACTAACCCTGTGACAACCGCAGTGAATTGAGCCGCCCGAGGAGACTCGGGCGGCGTTTTCGTTCGCCCGAGTTTAGGTTGCCTACCGATCATTGGGTATGATTCCGCTGAAAGGTCGTCCACCTCGTTGCTGTGAGTTTCTGTTTAGCAGGTTTGTGGGGTAAATTATGAAGCTAACATATTGTTTTCATTAAGATGGAGAAGAAACCGAGCGGAAATGTGAAGTTTTTTCAAAATGGGGGTTGCAGGTCTCAGGCCTAATCCGTAAATACCCCTTCACCGGCGCTGCTGAGGCGGTTGCTGGGACGCTGGGAACGGCGGAGACGAGCCGGAGAGACGGTTGAGACGCATCGGAGAGACGGT
>NZ_JBQGAQ010000010.1:0-179915 GCF_056542905.1 Ruegeria sp. AA3
TGCCTCGGTCCCATCATTGCTAAGTCCTCCACTCTCAAAACGAGTGAATCAGCGCCAGACCAACCAATCAACCGACTTTTTCAACACTATCTCCGCAACTCTCCCGTTCAGCAGAGTTCAGCGAAAGTCCGCCGCCGTTCATATGCAGACCTTCGGGTGAAATTTCTCGGGAGGACCACCAATAATGACCGCTATCCTTTCCTAAACCGTCATCTGACTGTAAGACTCAGAAGACTGCATTGAGCCCATAGCAGCCGTTGCCAGGGAAACTGGATGCTGCGAGTGCATTTTGCAGCTCCGGGCCTTTTAATGACGACCGTATGCCTCGCGGTGACCGGCCGGTTCGTGTAAGGACTGCGATCTTAGCGAGTCACAGTCCGTCAAGAAATTTATCGATTTCCGCTAGAGCTTTGGGCCACGCGGGATCGTATTCCGGCATTGTGTTGTTCGTGGTTTCGATACCAACAAAGCGAGCATTCTCAATGCCGGAGGCCAGCATCCTGCCTTGATCAACACTATGCATCCTGTCTCTTCTGGCGTGAAGAACCAGAGCAGGACAAGAGATTTGTGGCAACATATCGGTGATGTCGACCCCTGCGACCAGAGGGCCAATTCGCTGCCAATCATGGTGATCCATCGCCAACTTCATGAATTCTGCATAGGACCGCTGATCGTGAGGACTAGCAGCCGGAGAAAATGACTGGGCCATCAAGTCCCTCGCTGAAGGGTAATCATCATTCCAACCCTCTAAGCTCATATCCATCATTGCTTGCCCAAGGGCGGCAATGCCCGGTTGGGAGCGCACTTCCAACCCCTGCGCGAAACCACCCAACAACACCAGACCTGAAACACGATCAGGACGTAGCGCAGCAAAGGCTGCGGCCACAGTAGCCCCGAAAGAAATGCCGAACAAAGGCAAGCGTTCAATTTTGGTGTCGTTAAGTACGGCCTCTACATCTTCCACTATCCGGCTCAACGAGATATCCTGCACACCTCTCTCGGACAAACCGTTATTGCGGCCATCAAAACGGTAAAGGCAGTAGCTCTGAGACAGCAATGGTAGCCAGCCGGCAATGGTGTTCATTGTCCAGTCATATTCCAGATGCCTGAGCCAGTTCGGCGCCACCAGCAGCTTTCTTCCTTCGCCGGTTGAGGTCCAGGCCAGCGTCGTTCCATCCTTTGACTTTGCAAACCTGATGTCTTGGGACTCGGCTTGACGCTTTTTCTTCGCTCGTTTGATGTCGCCTTCAAAGTCGATAGAAAAGGCTTCGATGGGATTTGGTACCCCCTTAAATCGCAAAGAACTTTCAGGCCGCAATGCAACGCTCAGCGAGGTCCCTGCGACATCAGCAGTTGTCTTGCTGACAAGACAATTGCCGGGCTTAGCAGTTGCCTGAAGGCGCGAGGCCACATTTACGGCATCCCCAAACAAATCGGTGCCGTTGGGCATGGCATCACCAACATGAATACCCGCGCGTAGTGAAAGATCTTCACTTCGCATTTGCTGCAAAATATCGCTGGCCGCATTGATTGCATCGGTGGCTGCATCGAACTTGACCAGAGCTCCGTCGCCCAGAAATTTGAAAATCCGTCCAGAGTTGCCTTTCACCGCCGGCTTGATGATTTCGACTAAAATGCGTTGCAATACAAGGAAGGTAGCATCAGCATCCTCCGACATACGTTGCGTGTAATCGACCACGTCCAGACTCAAGACTGCTGAGATTTTCCTTTTCATCCGTCTGTGCGACCTCACGTTGCTAAAACTAACCCAATCTCAGGTTTATTAAACGTAATATCCTTTGGTATTATTACTCCAGCTGCCGATGTCGGTCCATCATTCGAGTTGGGAAACCAAGATTGAGCCCAGCTGAATTACCGCTTCGTGTACCGAACCTAGTTGGGCACAAGTTATCATTTTTGGAGGGCGTCTTTCTAATGATCGGCGCCCTTACGTTGTTTTTGTGTCGCGTCTCAGTTGGAATAATCCGCAAAGCAGCGCCGACATGACACCCCATGCACGGCGGCCGCTTTCAATGGTGAACAGCACTCGGACATCATAGTCCGCTTCTAAAGCGGTGAGCTTAGATTGGATGACCTGCTCGATCTCAGGCGAAACGCTAGAGGTGAAAGTTGGACGGGTCATCGTGTATCTCACAGTATCAAAACAGCCATCTGGGACGGTACACCATAGTTGTTGTCAACAGGACCCAAGTAAGCAACCGCGGAACTATGGCCATCGGAGGCGGCATTGTCATGCCCCAAACCCCACTATTATTGGTGAGCATGCGCGGTAGAGCATCTGGCCAACTCCGCCGCGCGCACTGGTTCAAATATCCGTTGAGATCATCAGATCAGATTAACTCGTTACTCTGTTAGCCATATCCCGAACCACATCTAGCGTCTCTTTCGGGTACGCCCGAACAAACCCGGCTTGACAGGGGATGGTCTCAACTTCTCTTCGATCCAGCGCCGGAGCCAAATGGATCGCGGCGATCTCAAACTGCTCTGCCATTTGGCCCAGCGTTACATAGTGTTTTTCAAAAGCCTGAATACTCTCTTCAGTGATGTAGTAACGATAGTGCTGCGTGTCCGGGTTTCGCAGCATTACCTGCTTCAGGTATCCACAATCCCGCAATAGCCGAATTGACCCGATGCTAATTCTCAAGCGCGCCGCCGCATCCAGAAGCGACAGGTCGCCGGAAAACACGCGCTCCGATTTCTCCAGGATCTCAGCGCAGTCTATAAGAATTCCAGCCAACCCCTCTACGTCTGGATCTCTCCAAACGCCGGTCAGTCGGCCTGCTGCCAAATCGGCGACAACGCGAGCTAGGGCCACCCTGCTCTGTCGGCTGTACTCCGAGAGGGGCAACCTATGACGGGCCCGAGAGGCAATGCGTAGGCCTTCAAGTCTAGTCAGCAAGGTCTGTACCGAGGACGATGGCACATAGCGCAGAGACGTTCCAAAACGATAGGATTCCAGAACGTTATGCCGGATCAGCGCCTTCACCTGGACCGGATGGATATTCAACTGAGTCGCGGTGGCTTTGATATTCTGCAATCCAGACCAAAAGTCGAGCACGGCGACCAGATCTTCATGGCTGACATCTTTCATATTTGAAAGGTCGCTCGCGTTTTGACCGCGAAGATGGGCGAGAATACCTCGCACCCGAACCTCGCCGACCCCATGTAGCTCCCGCGCGCGTTCAAGCGTGATGAGTTTGGGTGCTGAAATTTCCGTACCCAGCTCTTTCGCGCCGGTCTGCAGCGGATAGTTTTCACGCACAAAATCCTGCACGCAAGCCCTGAGGACTGCCGTCGCCGAGTCCTCTTCAGCTTCCTTACGCCCGCAGGCCGCACCACCATTGCCGAATAGCATTGCCTCGCCCCCATCCACATTCGCCACGTGGCAGATCAGCAGAAACAGGCGCCTTTGGTGTCTGATCTGCAAATCAGCCCTGATTTTCCAAAAGGAAGTCAGGATCAATGAAATCGGTCTAGGTGCTGGATGAAAGAAGTGAGGCGAAAATGGCAAGGTTCTGTCGCTGGTGGCATAACTGTGTGTCCCCTACAAAAAGGTGTGGAACGTCACCGATATTTGACTCAATCGACAGCCCAAACCTCAATAAATCGGTCAATCACGTCATTCAATTCTGACCCAAACGTCAAGCACTTCTGACCCAGAAGCGGCTATCTTCTCAAATGCGTCCTTTAGAAACAAAGGCTCAAGCCGTCTGGCTGGCGGCTGAATTGTGCCAAAAAGAGGGACGCAGCGGAGTGACGGATTTGGGGGCTATCGCCGTAAACACAAGGTGTAGTAGGTAGAGTTTTTTACCAATATCAATCGTTTTCGATCCCTAAACTTCCGGGAAATTCGATTGGAACATGCGCATGCAGATTTTCTTCGGAACCGGTAGTTTCATTCATCGCCTAGGCTCAAGCACGGATCCAGAGCAGGGTCTAACAGTCGTTTCATTCTTTAGTCTAAAACGGATTTCGGAAAGTAGAACGACACTGTCCAGTTCGGGATATCCACGATCTCACTGATCCGGAGATCGCCGCACACCGAGCAGAGCATATAGGCGTCGAGCGCAGACATCCCCGTCGTGGCCGCGATCCAATCGACCATTCCCGAGACCGCATCGCGAGCAGCTTGCATCAGGTCCTCGCCGATGCCGGTTGTCGCCTTGTACCCGGCAGCATCGAAATGGCGAGTGACGGGGCCATTGGTTTCAAATCTTGGGAAAGGTAGGTTTTCACCTTTGATGAGGTCGACCTTAAGTGCCACGTCCATTGGGCTTTCGATGGCAGTGCCGCAAATCTCTCCATCACCTTGCGCGGCATGGGTATCTCCCAACGACAGCATCCCACCAGCCACTTCCACCGGCAGGTATAGCGTTGTGCCCACGCAATTGTCGCGGATGTCCAGATTGCCGCCCACCCGACGCGGCGGAACGACAGAATGTAGACCCGGCTCGGCCAGCGCCAACCCGATTGTGCCGACGAACGGCTTTAGCGGCACCTTCCCGCCCGGGCCAAACAGGGTGGGTGTCATCGCATTGGTGTCATAATTCCAGATATGCAGGGCCGCCTCGGGAAACTGATCGGTCAGCAGGCCAAAGCCGGGGATGTTTGCGGTCCAACCCCAGCCCGAGGGTTTGAAATCCAGGAAGGTCACGGCAACCGTATCGCCGGGCTGGGCCCCTTTGATGTGGATCGGCCCTGTGACCGGGTTGACCGCGTCGAAGGACAGCGTACCCAGGTCGGCCACTGTCGAGGAAGCGTTCAACTGCCCGCCCGAGCTGTCGATGGTTTCGACCTCGACGGTCTCGCCGGGGTCGACGCTCAGGACGGGTTCGATGGAGTTGTCCCAGCCGAAATGATGGTTGTGTTTGTGAATAGTATGGTTGCAACCCATGACTTACTCCTGTTTTTTTAGAACCAGGTCTTCGATTTCTTGATCACCCATGATCCCTCCAGGTCGCAGGGCCATAGTCAGTACGATGACCGTTCCCAACGCAATGCCTGACAGGCCAAGCACTTCGGGCAGGTCTATGCCCAAGACGACTGGGCCGGTTTCCAGCCAGCGCACGCATTCCAACCCGAACGAGATCAGAAGCGTGCCCAGAACCGCACCTGTGACCGTTCTCATTCCCCCGAGGATCAGCATGGCGAGAGTCAGGAAGACGTGGTTGAAATAGAAGGGCCGCGCGCTAATAGTGCCAAGGAAATAGGCGTAAGCAATCCCGGCGACCGCAAGCAGGATGGCCGACAGGACCCAGGCAATCAGGCGCAACCTGCGAATGTTCACACCCATTGCGGCGGCACCGACCTCATCATCGGCACAGGCACGCAGCTGGATACCCCAACGGCTTTCGCGAAACAGGCGCACGATGAACACAACGAACACTGACAAGATCACGATAGACGTCAGTGAAAACACCTGTGGAATGCCAAAAAACGCCTGGTTCCCTTTGAAAATGTCGGTGCGGTACAGGAATACAGAATGCACGATGACCAGGACGGCAAGGGAAAAGATGGTCACGCCGGACCCTGTCAGGCGCACGACAAATAGTCCGACGATCAGGGCCAGAACGGCGGTGATAGCAATGGCAAGTAGGGCCGAGCTGACCGGATCCAGCGAGAAGGCATTCAACCCCCAAGGCGCATCCGGCAAAGAGATGGATTTGACCGTCACCGGCGTTACGCAAATTGCGGCCACATAGGCACCGATCCCCATGAAGGCACTGTGGCTGAGGTTGGTCAGGCGCGCATTGCCCATGAACACCTGCATGGCCAGAACAACCAATAGGTTCACGTAGGCGCTGTAGACCAGCCGAAGCTGATAGCGAGAGCCGAAGTAGGTCACGACCAGCCCAATCATGATCAATACTGCGGCCAGGATCGCAGCGCCCACCAGTCCGCGTTTCTGACTGGGATTCAGGATCATATCTTGTCCCCTTTCTCAGTCGGAGGCGACAGGATGCCATCAGGTCTCCAGACCAGGACAAGGGCGATGATTCCAAACACAAAAGCGTCTTTCATACCGCCATATTCCTGCGGTAGCAGGACTAGCATGGCAACCTCGATCGCGCCGAGAAGAAAGCCGCCCAGCACGGCTCCGGGCAGGCTGCCGAATCCTCCGACGACGCAGGCCACGAAGGCCTTGAGGACTGGGTTAAACCCCAGATGCGGATCAACCGACCCACGCCGCGCCATGATGAAAATACAGGCCAGCCCAGCCAGAAGGCCCGACACCATGAAGGCCACCGCAAACACCCTGTTGGATCTGACGCCGACCATGCGGACCATCTCAAAATCCAGCGAGGCGGCGCGCATTGCCAGACCCAGTGTCGTGCGCTTGAGAAACAGCATCAGCCCGACGATCACCAGCACCGTTGTCACCGCCTCGAACACCTGAAGGGAAGATACCTGAACGCCCAAAAGCTGCACGGGCCAGTCTAAGAAATACAGCGACGTCACGGCCACTGGGCGAGGTGAGACGGCAAGAAGAAACACATTCTGCAGAATGATCGAGACACCAAAGGCGGTCAGCAGGCCCGTAGTCGGGTCCGCATAGCGTACGGGGCGAAATGCCACACGCTCTAAAAGCAAGGACATCAAAATGGCCGCCGCGATAGCTCCGCCTATGACGATAAAGGGGTTGTTCAACGCCAGCGCAGCAAAGGCCACCATCGTGTAACCGCCAACCGCGATCACCTCACCATGGGCAAAGTTCACCAGCCCCATGATCGAAAAGACAATCGCCAGACCGAGTGCAATCAGCGCATATTCCGCACCAAAAGCGAGCGCGTTCATCATCTGCTGGGCCAGGTATTCCATGTCAGGCGATCCCCGTCAGTTCCGCCATAAGCGCGCTGCTTTGGCCCAGTGTTTCCTTCGTCCCCTCGGCCACGATCCGCCCGTTGTTCAGAAGGTAGGCGTAGTCCGACAGGCGCAGCGCTTGCGTTGCGTTCTGTTCAACCAGAAGGATCGTCATTCCCTGCGCTTTCAGCTGTTCGATCATCTGGAAAATCTGGCTTACGATCTTGGGGGCCAGACCCAGGCTGGGTTCATCCAGCAACAGGATCTTGGGGCGTGTCATCAAGGCGCGGGAAATGGCCAGCATCTGCTGCTCACCGCCCGACAAGGTGCCTGCGGGTTGGTCTTTGCGTTCGCCAAGGATAGGAAAGATCTCAAGCCAGTGGGCGATGTCGGCGTCTTTGGCCGCGCGGTCAGAACGCGTGGCACCGCCCAGAACCAGGTTTTCCTCGACGCTCAGGTTCGAGAAGATGCGGCGTCCTTCGGGGGCCACGGACATGCCCGCCTGCACGCGTGCTTCCACAGGCAGCGAAGAGATATCGGCCCCGTCAAAGGTGATCCGGCCCGAGGACTTGACCACACCCATCAGCGCCGAGATGGTCGAGGTCTTGCCCGCGCCATTGGGCCCCAGCAAGGACACGCAGCGGCCCTTCTCCACGGCGAAAGAGATGCCGTGCACGGCCTCGATCGGACCGTGAGAAACTATCAGGTTTTCAACATTCAGCATGGGATTGGAAACAGGGGCTGGAACCGCCCCCGTCTTTTGGCTCAGTTCCAGTCTTTCGGTGTGTTTTCGGGAATTTCGTTCGAGATCAGAACCCGCTTGCCATCTTTGTAGCCAATCACAGGGATCGTGCGTTGGGCATAGGTTTTCGTGTCCTTGAACGAAATGCTGTCGACTGTCAGTACTGGGATCGACTCGGCTGTGCGGATCGTTTCCGCAATCACCGCCGGGTCACTGCTGCCCGAGGTTTCAACCGCCCAGGCAACGGCCTTGACCGTATCGGCACCGGTGGCCGGGAACAAGCCGGGGACTTCGTGGCCCAACTCCTTGCAATCGGCCATGAACTTGACCACTGCGCTTTCGTCATGGCTGGGGGCCAGCGTGGCAAAGAAAACCTTGTCGAGGATCGCAGGATCATCAGCCGCGACTGCATCCAGGGATGGATCGTCAAACCCATCCGAGCCGACCACCCAGGCGTCGATACCAGCGCTGCGCAGCTGCCGCACGAGTACACCGATATCAGGCATGATCGACGAAATATAAACGGCATCGATCTCTTCACCCAGTGCTTTCATGTCCGCGATCTGAGGCGACCAGTCCGATGTGCCAAAGCTGAAATTCATCTTGGCCAACACCTTGCCGCCGCCCTCTTCGATCACTTGACCGAACCACAGCGGGGTACGCGCGGACCACGATCCGCCTTCATCCGAGGTCAGCAGAACCACGTTCTTGACCCCTTCGCCGAGCGCGTGGTTTGCAGCCGCCGTTGCCGTGAATGGATCAGGCGAGACGCCAGTAAAGAAGTTGTCGACGATACCCGCGTGCATCTCGACCTGCGTGGATTGCGGCTGGAAGATGGAAACGCCGTAAGGTTGGGCAATCTGAGCGACCGGGATCATCGTGTCTGAGAACGGCGTGGTGCCCAGCATAACGACGCCTTCGTCCAGAAACTTCTGCGCCAACGAAATGGCGGCCTGCGTGTCGCCAGCGGAATCCTGCACCAGAACTTCGATCTTCTTGCCACCAGCGCCGCCTTCGGCGTTGATCATATCCGCCATGCAGCGCGCGCCCAGGTATTCGGAATAGATAGCCAGATCACCAGTCATCGGTACACCCAGTCCGATCTTGATCGTATCTTCGGCGACCGCGGGTAGGGCCAGGCTCATGGCGGTCAGAGTCGTAAGGGTCAACTTTTTCATACTTGTTCTCCTGTTGAAAGCCGCCTGCGTCACGCGGCACGTTCATCGGTTTCGCCAAGATAAGCGTCGATAACCTCTTGGTTCTTGGTTATTTCTTCGGGGGCGCCTTCGGCAATGATGGCGCCCATATTCAAAACGGTGATCTTGTCACAAAGCGACATGATGAATTTCAGATCGTGATCGATTACCAAAATCGCGCTGTCCGAATGTGTTCGAACCCATGTCAGAGACCTGCCTAGAGCTTCCGTTTCCTGTTCGTTCATCCCCGCGGCGGGTTCGTCCAACATCAGGACACGTGGGTTCAGCGCCAGCGCGCGAACGATCTCCAACCTCCGGAGTTGACCATACGCCAACGACCCGGCGTTCTGGTTGAGCTTGTCCGAAAGGCCGAACTCCGGGATCGCGGCCTCGACGATTTCAGCGCCCCGGCCAGAATAGCGGGTGACGTCGATGTTCTGCGCGACGCTGAGGCTTGGAAAGACCCGCAGGTTCTGAAACGTCCGCGCCACGCCGCGAACCGCGCGTTCGTGGGCGCGCAGGTGGTCCAGCGGCTCGCCATCCAGCAACATGCTTCCTGCCGAATGGGTCAGCAGACCAGAGATCAGGTTGACCAGCGTTGTCTTGCCTGCACCATTGGGGCCGATCAAACCGCGCACCTCGCCTGGTGCGACGGACATGGTCACATCCTCGACGGCGTGGACCCCCCCAAAAGTCTTGGTGATACCGTTCAGTTCAAGCACCGGCCAATTCCTCGACCAGTTCCTTTGTGGTGATCTGTCGGCAATAGCCCTTGATCGCACGCAGAGAATTATCGTGCCGATCCTGCGTATGGGTCAGGCAGGCGTCTTCGACTTGAGTGACAAGGTAGCCCAGATCACACGCGTCCCGGATGGCGCTTTCCACGCATTGGTCCGTCAAAAGACCAGACAAAACGATCTGACGGACTCCAAGGTTGCGCAGGATATAGTCAACATGCGTGGACACAAACACCGAAGAAGACGTCTTCGGCAGCACGATCTCATCCCTTTGGGGCGCGATCTGGTCAATGACCTTTCCGTCCCAGCTGCCCTTGGGAACATGAAAGCCCGTGATCTTATAGTCCAGCGACCGATCCCGCCCGTCGAGTGTCAGGCTTTCGATATTGGTATACATGACCTCGACGCCGGCAGTGCGGCAGGCGGCCTGTATGGCCTGCATGTTCGGGATCACGCGGGTGTCCAGTTGATCGAAAAACCAGCCGTATTTCTCATTGAACTCAGCTGCGGGCAGGTCTTTGAACTCGGCGCCGTCGCGATGTGCCGAATAGTTCTGCACGTCAATGAACAACAGGGCAGATTGCGATGGGATCAGTGGAACATTGCGGGTCAAGGTCACGTCTTGGTCTCCAATATCCGGGTAAAGGCATCGGCGAGAAGCTGCGCCCAATCCTCGACGCCTTTTGCATCGCGGATCAGGTCATTGCGGATTTCGACCAGCGAATGCGCCAGTCCGCGCGGTTCGGCGAAACGCGGTATGAACCAGTCGCTTTCACTGTCGATCTGGTAGGGCTGGTTTAACGCCATGTGCAGATCGGGACGTTGGGCCGAGATATGGTCGATAGCGGCTTGTCCCGTGGTCGAGTCAACGCGGGTCAGAAATCCAGCGTGCCAAGGTCGCGTCTCACCATCGACCTGTGCGGCGAAGGAGTGGATCGACACCGCAAGCACGCGCGGCGCCCGGTCCAGCATATGTTCAATGGCACCGTTCAGAGGGGCCATAATCTCGCGCTGGCGCGCAGCGCGATCCGCAGCCGTCAAGTTCAGATTGGCTGGGATCTGCTCTCCAAAGCTGTTTGGCGGAATTGAATCCGGGGCCTCGATCGGGCGGTTGCAATCAATCACAAGCCGGGAATAGCGCTGCAAGATCAAAGGGGCCCGTAGGCGGTCAGCCAATTGCCGGGCCACGGCCTCGGCCCCGATGTCCCAACCGCGATGGCTGGCTTGCACCTCTTCCGAGACACCCAGATCGCCTAGCTTTTGCGGGATTGCGCGCCCGGCGTGTTCGCAGAGTAGCGCGATCTTCGCATCACTGTCACGATTCACCCATTCTACCGGGGCCGGATCCCCGGTGACCAGCAGTTCTTGGGTTGCGACTGATGTCTTCATGCGGCCTACGTTAGAGAACAAGTTTTTTCAGAGTCAATAAAAAATAGATTGACTGAAATTTTTATTCCATGCGATCCATTCAGATCAGGAGGTGCCGCTTGCTTGTTAGGCAGAGAATTGAAGCGAAGGCTGAACGCATGACCGCGAGCGAGCGCAAGCTGGCCGCTGCTTTGCTGAGCGACTACCCCTATGCGGGTCTGGTCACGATCCAGGAACTCGCCCGGCGCGCCGAGGTCTCGGCCCCGTCGATCTCTCGGTTTGTTACCAAGATCGGATTGGGGGGCTATCAGGAATTCCAGCGTGCTCTGTTGTCCGAGCTGAAAGAGGGCCAACGCTCGCCTACTGATCTGCACGGCGAAGGGCGCAGTGTCGATGGCGGGTTCTTACGCGACTTCATCGCGCGGGCCTCGTCCCAGATGGCACTGTCGGCAGAAGGTATCACCGAGGCGCAGTTTCAGCGCATATGCTCGGTACTGAGCCAACCTAAGAACGATGTCTATATATTGGGCGGTCGGATCAGTGACACCATCGCGCAGCATTTGTCTTTTCACCTGCGCCAAACCCGCAGCGGCGTGTATCATCTTCCGGCCAACAATGAGGTCTGGCCGGAATACCTGCTACGGATGAAGCCTGCGGATATCCTGTTTCTGGTCGATTTTCGCCGTTACCAACCTGCGTTGGCGCGATTGGCCGCGACAGCCGCGCAGGATCGAGGGGTTCGCGTTGTCCTCATGACAGACAAATGGTTGTCGCCCATATCCCGACATGCGGCAGAAATCTTGCCAGTTCCGATCGAAAGCGGCACGCTCTGGGATACGTACACAGCGGCCCTTGCCGTCACCGAGGCGCTGGTGACCCGCGTCGCCGAAGACAACTGGGATCAGACGAAATCCCGCATCGAAGCCTGGGATGCCATGCGATCCCACAATCAGGACCCTAACCCATGATGCCCAAAACCCCCTTGATGTTTGTCGCCACCTCAGACCTAGCCGGGAAATTGCGGGGCAAGGCCTTTCCGGCGGATCAACTGAACAAGCGGTTGCAGCGCGGGGTCGGGTGGACACCCACCAACGTTCAGATCAACTGTTTTGACGGAATTGCTGAAAGCCCGTTTGGCGCGCTGGGCGATCTTCTTCTGATCCCGGACGCCACGGCCGAGGCAAAGGTCGAATTCGGCGAAGACTCTGGTCTGCACTTTCTTATGGGCGATATCGTCACGCTGGACGGAGACCCGTGGGACTTCTGCACGCGCAGTCTCTTGAGGGCGGCGCTGGAGCGGCTGCACGAGGTCTCAGGAGCAAATATGCTGGCCGCCTTCGAGCATGAGTTCCAGTTGAAAGATCCGCCAACTCAGGCCAACGAAGCCTATGGCCACCGGGGCTTTGGCCTTCAGCGTGATCTGTGTGAGACTTTGATCAACGCGATTTCTCAGGTCGGTCTGAAACCGGATTCGATCATGAAGGAATATGGTCCAAACCAATATGAGGTCGTCATCGGCCCCGAACTGGGGGTGCGCGCGGCGGACGCGGCCGTCATGGTGCGCGAACTGACCTATGCGACTGCGCATGTCTATGGCGAGCGGGCCACCTATACCCCTATTCGCGATGTCGCGAGTGTTGGTAACGGAGTCCATATCCACATGAGCTTTGTGGATGATCAGGGCGCGCCGCTGACCTACGCCAAAGATGGGCCGTGCGGCATGTCGGACCTGACGAGTGCTTTCGCTGCCGGAGTTCTGAAGTATCTGGATGCGATTTTGGCCCTGACTGCGCCTTCGGTGATCTCGTATGAACGCCTGACACCGCATCGTTGGTCTGCTGCTTTCAACAATCTGGGATTCCGCGACCGCGAGGCGTCGTTGCGGATTTGCCCAATGACGGCCAAGGATCCGACCTCAATCGCTCGGCAATTCAATATCGAATACCGTGCTGCCGACGCGGCAGCCTCGCCCCACCTGGCATTGGCAGCTATTGTTTTCGCCGGAGCACAAGGCATCGAAGAAGGCTTGGCTGCGCCGACCCCGACAGAAGATGATTTATCGCTTCTGAACGCTTCTGAATTGGCCGAAAAGGGCATCGTGCGACTGCCGCAAACCTTAGAAGAGGCGCTGGACCGCTACGCGAGCAACCCAGTGGCAACAGGTTGGTTCCCGGACGGTTTTGCGCAGGTCTATCGCACACATAAACAGTCTGAGATTACAAGAACTGCAGAATTGGAAACGGATGCTCGCTGCCGTTTGTATGAGGAGACGTATTGAGGAAAAAAGGAGAACCTTAGTTTAGTATTTTCCGTGTTTTAGGGCGTACTGAGTTTAGGGTCGACAGTCCATCTCTATCTGCAATTGGGCGCAGATGTCTCGCTTTGCTGTCGTTAGAGCAGTATAGACTGACCAAAACCATCAGATGGCTGGTTTGAGTTCATAGGTCCAGAAGCTGCACCTCGCACAAACGGCCGAGAAGCACCGATTGGCGCCATTGACACTGGTAAGCGCGGCCCAAAGCTGACATTCATGAATTTGACGCTGAACACCTGAAATGAGTCCAAAGTACAAATTGCTGCGAACTGCCCAAATGGCAGCAATGCGCAGAAAGCGGACTTTGCGAAGTTTGACGATATCTAGTCTCCAATCACTGAGCCACATATGAAAATCATCGGGCGAAAAGCAAAGCCACAAGCGCAACTACACCCGGTGTAGATGCGCTTGCCAGGTTGCATGAATGGTCATAGCGCATGGATATCGAACGGATCGGAGAAACCTTTGATCATTGTTCTACCAAATGTCTCCAACACATTTGCCCCTTCCAACAGATCGAAGGTTTCTTGATCAATCAATATACGGCTTCCGGTTTTCTGAGTTTCTGCCTCGAGGCGAGCAGCAAGGTTTACGGTCGATCCTATGCAAGTATACGTCGCTCGATTGTCCGTACCGGCATAGCCGGCGACGACTTCGCCAGTCGCTATTCCGATGCCGATTTTCAGGTCACTTTTCGCTTCTGAGCGCCTTTCAAGATTTAACATCTCGATCATGTTGTGCATTTCATGCCCTGCCGCCACTGCACTTTGCGCAGTATTGGGCAGTGGTTGCGGAACTCCAAAAAGAGCCATCAAACCGTCACCCAGCATCAGGCTGACAATTCCGCCATTGCTGGTAACAGCCTCGAACATCAACGTGTAGAACGTATTGAGCAGGTCAATTGTTTCCTCTGGTGCGAGATTTTCAGACAAGGTCGTGAAACCTCGAATGTCACAGAAGAGGACCGAAGCATTGGCACGCTTGCCACCTATCGCAAAGCCAGACTCTTGCAGGTCTTGTGCAACCTCCGTTGTTGCAAAGCGCTCTAGCAGACGTTTCTGCTCGTCCCTGAGTCTTTTCTTTTCAAGACCGCTGGCGACGCGCGCACCGAGTAGTGTCTTATTGACCGGTTTTGGCAGGTAGTCTTCCGCACCCAATTCGATACAGCGCACGACATTGTCGAGCCCCTCAACAGATGACGTCACGATCACCGGCAGATCACGCAGGTCGGTGTCTGATTTGATGGCTTCGAGAACCTGAAAGCCGTCCATTTCAGGCATTTCGATATCCAGCAGAAGCAAATCAAATGGCTGGTTAGACAACATCTCCATTGCGACCCGGCCGTTTTCCGCGACCGATGCCTGGTGACCCAAAAGCTCTACGCTGCGCGACAAAAGCAAGCGGTTCACCTTGTTGTCATCAACGATGAGCAAATGACCCGGGGCGTCAGACATGAATCAGGCTCCGTAAAGCAGCTGCAGCAATGGCAAGGTCGGTTTCCAGCGCCGTCGCATCCGTAAGGTCCCCGGCTTCAGGCAGCTCTCCGAGCTCGATTTTCCTGGCCCGTTCGGCGAGAGCAATCGCCCCAAAGGTATTGGCATTCGACTTAATGGAGTGCGCAGCACGGCGGTATCGGTCGGCATCAGCCGCGCCCGCAGCCGCTTTCAATTCGTCAATCATGCCAGGCGCTTCGTCGAGAAAGGTGGTCACAAGCTCGGCTGCAAAATCTTCGCCTGTAGCGTCTTTAAGCTCCATGAAGATTTCATGATCAATCGGGCTGTCTGTCATGGATCACCTTCTTATTCTGGGGGAATTTAACAGGGCTTCAATTAGGACCGATACGCGGATCGGTTTAGTGATGTAGTCGTCCATCCCTGCTTTCAGGCACATCTCACGGTCGCCCTGCATGGCGTTCGCGGTCATCGCGACTATGCGAGGACGACTGCCATCCGGATTCGCTTTGTTGATACGACGAGATGCTTCAAGCCCGTCCATCTCGGGCATTTGCACATCCATGAAAACGACATCATATGTTTGCCGGTTGACGCTTTCGACCGCTTCAACACCATTGCTGGCCAAATCAGCGCGATAGCCCATCTGTTCCAGCAGTCGCAGCGCAAGTTTCTGGTTCACCAAATTATCCTCGGCCAGCAAAATCCGCAGTGGATGTCGTGTGGCCATATCCGGATCTGTTTGGGGTTTGCCCTGAGGTTTGGACGGCTCTACGCGCACCTTTTCAGTCGCGAACAATGTGACCAGGGTATCGAACAGGTGGGATTGGCGCAAAGGTTTGGCAAGGTTGGCGGCGAAGAGCCCATCCTCAAGGTCTATATCGCGAGGGCCAAGTGAACTGAAAAGGATGAGTGGCAAGCCCGGTTTCTTGGCGCGAACCCTTTTTGCGAGCTCTTCTCCATCCATATCAGGCATATGCATGTCGAGAATGGCCAAATCGAACTCGACGCCTTCTTCAAGTATGCTCAGCGCCTCTGACGGCGATCCATACGTCGTTGTCTGCGTGCCCCATTTCTCGGTTTGCAGAGAAAGGATTTTACGATTGGTGGCATTGTCATCCACCATCAAAATTCGCTTGCCTTCGAGTTCAGGCTGAACACCAACAAGATTGCGAGAAGACGATTTAACTGGCTTTGCAGGTTTGGCCTGGATCTTGAAAACAAAGGTGGAACCGCTCCCCTCGCCATCGCTTTCAGCCCACATGGTCCCGCCCATGAGTTCTGCTAGGCGTTTCGAGATCGCAAGACCCAGACCAGTGCCGCCATATTTTCTGGTCGTTGAACTATCTGCCTGACTGAAGGACTGAAATAATCGGCTCATGCCTTTTTGGGATAGGCCGATTCCAGTGTCTCGGACTTTGAACGTTAGTTCGAGCGATCCCTGTACCTTGGCGGATTGTTCAACAGACAGAACCACTTCGCCGCTTTCGGTGAACTTCACTGCGTTAGAAAGCAGGTTCAGCAGAATTTGCCGCAATCTGGTCAGATCCGCGCTAATCGCCAGTGGTAGCGCGTCATCGAACTCATAGGCTAAATCCAGTTGTTTCTCGGCGGCTTTGCCGCTGACTAAGTCGAGAGCGCTTTCTATGCATTCGCGCAGGTCGAACGGATGGTTTTCGATATCCATCTGCCCGGCTTCAATTTTCGAGAAGTCGAGGATCTCGTTGATGATACCCAACAGCGCGTCACCACTATCGCGGATGGTGTTTGCATAGTCGCTTTGCTCTGCATCCAACTCTGTGTCCATCAACAGGCCGCTCATCCCGATCACCGCGTTCATGGGCGTGCGTATCTCATGTGACATGGTGGCCAGGAATGCGCTTTTTGCTTCGTTGGCAGTTTCAGCAGCCTCGCGCGCCTCTTCAGCTTCGCGGAAAAGGCGTACGTTCTCGATCGCAATAACAGATTGATCGGCAAAGGACTCGGCCATTGCAATATCGTCATCCGAGAAGGGTGTTTTGGATTTTCTGATGAAATAGAGGCCGCCCAGACATTTGCCTCCGCGCATCAATGGCACGCCAAGGAAAGCTTCAAACCCGCTTTCTTCGTGAAGCTTCTTTGCCAACCGCGGCAAGTCACCCGACGACAAATCATGCACATGCATGGTTTTTCCAGACAGCAATACCGACGACAGAAAATTGTCTTGCGTATCCAGCGGGTGCCGAGTTCTTCCGAAATCACGTATCAGCCCTTTGGGCGAGGCCAAAGCCACTTGCCACCAGAAACTCTCATCCGACAACGCCGCACCGGCCATGTCGCACGAAACAAGCCGTGTCGCGGAATCTACGATCACCTCAAAAACAGGCGTTGTATCCGTGGGTGATTGGCTGATCACCCGCAATACATCAGCACTCGCAGTCTGCCGGGCCAAGGAAGACTGAGTTTCATTGAACAGGCGTACATTTTCCAGCGCGATTATGGCCTGAGCGGCAAATGACTCGGCAATGGACACTTCGTCTTTGGTAAAAACCTTGGACGTCTTTCGAATAAAGACCAAGTTGCCGAAACAGTCTTTTCCACGCATCAAGGGCACCATCAAAAACGATTTAAAGCCCTTCTCGCGAAATATCTTCTTGTCGCGCCGCGGCAGTTCATCGTAGCGCCAGTTTGGCATGTGTAGCGTCTTGCCGCTTTTGATTGCCCAGGACGGCAGGTTGTCTTCGGGGTCAATCGGAAGCCGATCCGTCCACTCGACTTTTTCCACACCTTCTGGCGTTGCGACAGCAACCTGCCAAATTTCGGTTTTGTTTGCTTGAATAGCAATTGCCAGGTCGCAATCTATCAGCGTGGTTGCCAGACCAACAATCTTCTCGAACACGGGTTTGGTATCGGTTGGGGATTCAGATATTACCCGCAGCACATCTGCACTGGCTGTTTGGCGGGCAAGCGCGGTTTGCGTGTCATTGAAAAGCTGCGAGTTCTGAATAGCGATGATCGCCTGTGACGCAAATGTCTCCATCTGCTTGATTTGCTTCTCGTCGAAAGCCGCAGTTATTCGGCTGCCCATGCTGATGACACCGATTGTGACACCATCGCGGATCAGTGGCACGGAAAGGACGGATCGATAGCCCTCGAGATTGGATTTGAGCAGCGGATCGTAATTGGGGTCAGCTTGCGTATCTTCAACATAGTCGGCCCGTCCATGCAGAAGCGCACGTGCCGTGGCCGATGTTTCCCCGGGCTCAAAAGGATGCGCCTTTAAAAAATCCGCGAATTTGCCCGACAAATTGTGCCCGGCAAAATAATGGTACTTCCCATCTTCGGGTGCCTTAAGCGCAACGAAGGCATCCTGCAGGCGACAAATGCGAGACGAAACGGCCAGCAACGCCTCCAGTACAGGCTCCAATGCATCAGGAGATCGGGAAATAACTTCGAGCACCTCGCTTGTGGCTTTCTGGTACGCTAAGGATTCCTCAACTTCCTCAGTTCGGGCTGTCACCTCGTCGAAAAGGTGCGCATTTCCAAGCGCAATTACCGCTTGCGAAGCGAACGTTTCAACCAAAGCTATCTGCTTGTCCGAGAACGCCCCAACTTTCGAATGAGCAAGTGAAATCACGCCGAGCGTGACTCCATCCTTTACCAGTGGGACCCCTAAAGCCGAACGAAATCCGGCACCCAGTGCTTCTTCTTTCCAAGCATAGTCCGGGTCGTGCTCAAAATCTTCAATATACACCGTTTTGCCTGTCAACGCGGCACGTCCCGTGGTCGTGCCCTTGTCTGGAACAAGCACCTGACGGGTTATGACGTCGTAATGAGCTGCGGCGGAATTATGGGTCGCAGCAATGTCATAAATTCCAGTGTCTTCATTCAGTAGTGCGACGTAAGACGCCTCGGGTTTGCAGATGCGAACCGCCACTTGCAAAATAGCTTTGAGTACGGGATCGAGTTCGTTTGGCGAGCGCGAGATCACTCCCAGCACTTCAGACGTGGCTGTTTGATAGTCGAGCGCTTCTTCAACTTCTGCAGTGCGTGCCTGCACTTCTTTGAACAACCGAGTGTTGTTGATGGCGATCACGGCCTGGGACGCGAATGTCTCTAACAGGTTGATCTGTTTTTCACTAAACGCCCCGGATTTCCGGTGCGCCATGACGATAACACCAACTGTTACGCCGTCGCTGACCAAGGGGACGCCCAACGTGGTGAGGTAATCGCCGATCTCTGCCGCCACTTTCCATGTGTAGGTCGGATCCTTGCGCGTGTCTTTGACATAGACGGTCTGGCCATGAAGGGCCGTGCGACCGATGCACGAACCTTCCTCTGGGGCTATGGGGTTGTCTGATAAATAGTTCAGAAACGCATCGCTCACGTTGTGGGACATGGCCACACGGTACAACCCATCGTCAGCATCCCGCATTGCAAAAAATGCATATTCCGGGTCGCAGATACGTGAGGAAACTTCCAGGATCGCATCCAGAACCCGTGGAAGATCGTTAGGCGAGCGAGAGATGACATCCAATACTTCTGACGTGGCAGTCTGGTATTCCAGTGACTGTACGACTTCGGCAGTGCGTTCCTCGACTTCGCGGAACAGGTTGGCATTCGTAATGGCGATAATCGCTTGGTCGGCGAATGTTTCTAATAACTGAATCTGCTTGGTGGAAAATCCCGAAACCTCGGTTGACCCGACTGAAATTACACCTACGACAACGCCATTCTTGACCAACGGGACGCCGAGCACGGACCTGTATTCCCCGACGCCGCTTTCTTCCATCCAAGTATAAGACGTCTCGGTTTCGACATCTTCGATATAGGTGGTGCGTTTCGACAGAATGGCACGCCCGCTTACACCGCTTTCATCAGGTGAAATAGGATGAGCTTTGACGTATTCCGCAAAAGTCGTGTCCTGCGTAAGGATCGCATGAACATGAAAGAGCTGATCGTCGGGGTTCAGCATCGCAACATAGGCATCCTGCAATTCGCAGATGCGCGACGCTTCTTTGAGGATAGCGTCGAGAACGGGTGCCAACTCGTTTGGTGACGCCGAGATCACCCGCAGCACTTCGGATGTAGAGGTCTGGTATTCCAAAGCTTGCGTTACTTCGGCTGTCCGATCCTGAACTTCGCGGAACTGGCGGACGTTTTCCATTGCGATCACGGCTTGAGCCGCGAAGGTTTGGACCAGCGCCACATCATCATCTGAGAAAGGCGCAACTTCACGGCGATAGAGCACGATCACCCCTAGACCGGTGCCATCCTTCATCAACGGAACCGCCAGAACCGAGCGGGCTCCTTCAATCTCAACCATCTGAACCCGTTTCGGGTCACGATCCCTGAGGTAAAGGGGATCGTCCGCGATATCGTCCTGGCGAATGACCTCGCCATCAATCATTGGTTTGATCGCAATTAATTCAGTGCGTGTAAGTGGCTCCATAAAATTTTTGAGCGCTTCGTCAAAATCGATTCTCGCACCAATATTGGCTGGAATCGTTGCGATCTCGCGTTCGTGATCAGCGATACACAAGAAGGCGAGTGGCGCTTTGCACAGACGGCTGGAGTTTTCGAGAATGCTTTGGAAAACCGGCCTTTCGTCGTCGCGGCTACGGCTTATGACTTCGAGGATTTCTCGCGATGCTTTTTCGCGCTCAAGTCGTTCCTGAACCTCTCGAAATTGGCGCGTATTTTCTATCGCTATGACTGCGTGTTTGGCGAACTCTTCAATGAATTGCACGTCGGGATCAGAAAACGGGCGGACTTCGCGGCGGCTGACTGCGATCGCACCAATCGCCTGTTCCCCCTGCATCAATGGCACAACAACCCGTGACCTGATGCCTTCGACCTCAACCATTGTAACAGCAGTAGGATCACCCGAGCGGTAGAACTCAGTGTCGGCGATGTCCTCGACGCGTACAACCTTGCAATTTCGTATCGCCGCCGCCGCCGTGACTGAACCATCAAGAGGCCACTCTTCTCCCAATTCGACGTCGGTTCTATCGTGCCCCCATGCACCGGCCAATTGAATATGGGTTCCTGCAGCGTTGACCAAAACCAGTGCCGCCTGATCCGCGTCACAGATTTCCGTGGCCTGCTGCAGCACCGCTTCAAAGACGCGCGCATCGTTGTCCCGGCTTTTGCTGATAACACTCAGAACCTCCTGCGTCGCCGTTTGGCGTTCTAACTGAGTGTGCAGTTCCTTCATTTGACGGGTGTTATCTATTGCGATCACAGCCTGCGCCGCAAAGCCCTCGACCAAAGAGATTTCATCTTCAGTAAATGGCCGCACTTCACGCCGGTAGATCCCAATGACACCGACGGGATCACCATTTGCCGACATCAAAGGAACCGTTAGAAACGAACGGACACCTTCCTCATCAACCAGTTGCCGGCGCCAAGGATCCCCATTGATGTAGTGGTCTGTCTCGCGCAAATCGACGTTGTGAATAACGCGCGATTGCCGCACGGACTCGGCAATTTGTAAATTTGACTCCAAAGACCAGCGATCCACGCCTACCTTGTACGTAGCCAATTGATCACCAAAATGGGCCGCGTATTCCAAATGAGTTCCTGCCTCATTTAGCAGGCTCAACGTGGCTACATCTGTTTCGCAAAGCCGGGCCGTGTTTTCCAGGATCGTCTGAAAGACTGGCGCTTCATCTTCCCGAGATCGACTGATCGTCTCCAGCACATCGCGCGTTGCCCCTTCACGAGCCAGACGGACCTGCAGCTTGCTAAACTGGCGAACATTTTCAATTGCAATGACCGCCTGCGCGGCGAAAGTTTCAACCAGCTGGACCTGATCGTCGGAGTACGGTCGCACCTCATCCCGTGCCAGCATCAGGCATCCGATTGCACTGCCACCCACTTTCAAAGGAACAAACAGATTGCTTCTGCACCCATGCGTGTCGACAATGAGTTTAAAGCGCTCATCACCCGATTTGTGGAAATCGGTGTCGCCCATATCGACAACACGCCTCGTCTTACCGCTGAGAATAGTGTCCGTCACGATGGAGTTGCCTGGCTCCATCGTGTATTTGCCGTCGAGCCACAGCTGCTGAATATCCGGGTGCAGATTGACGCTGGCAATCAGTTGCTGACGCGCATCCCCTTCTTGCCCGAGAACCAGACCAGCAAAAATGGCATCGCAGAGATCTTTTGCCAGCGTTAAAATCAAGTCGCATACTGGTTGGATGTCATCCTTGGTCTCAGAAATCGCCTGCATAACCCGCGCAGTAGCTTCGAACCGCGCCTGCTGATCATCCGCGCTGAGCCCCGAACTTTGCGCAGACGACGACGCTGAACTTCCCGTCTCTTCCGATGTCCTCTTTCCACCCACCTGCGTTCGCAGCTCCCGCACCAACTAATGAAACACACACAACATCGGAGTTTACTGGGCATAAGATAGAAGTCACAGAGTTTCTTTGCAGACAGTATTCAATGCGCTTCGGGCGATGCTGGTATGGTGTGGCCTTGGGAAGATCCGCAGAGTCATAAAGAAAGCCGCTCTATTTGCGAAAAAAGTGGCCTAAATAGGAGATGTGTTAAACTTCCCAGAATACTCAAACATCGCTGATGTATTTCATCTTTGGGTTGCGAGCGGCCCACCGGGCCAAAAATGCGGATGGCCGCAAGGTCCGCATGTCGAATGTTCAGGCAGCCTTTGATTTTGCGCTCGCAGCGAACGGCAGGTTCGACGGGCCGCGCCGCAGCATGGAGTCAACGGGCTGCGGGTCCGGTTGGGGCCGTTTGGCACATTTGAGTGTCTGGTTTGGGCTACTATTTTCATTTCTATAGCAATCAATGCGCGAAACTTGTTTGAAAGCCGGCACTTAGGTTGCAGCCATGTTGATGGTCTATTCTTGGCAGATAAAAAATGAACTCCAACAAAGTACTGACTGCACTTAGAACTGCTCAAACATTGCGATTTTCACCAGTTGCTTATGTGAGCAACGGCCTGACGAACATCTAGCGGCAAAGCTCCGCCGTATTGTTCGATTGTACACAACTTTTTAACTAATTCCTCTAGCGTACGCTACCTTGGGTTGTGTTGCGGCGAGTCTCTCGTAGGCCGCTGCCTTTTTTCTTATCTATAAAGAGGTACTGACATGACGACCGTTTTAGCTGCTGGCGATATTGCGTTTACCGGTTTCAATTCTGACAACCCTGATGAGTTCACTTTCGTTGCCCTGACTGACATCGAAGCCGGGACTGAGATCAGATTTACTGACAATGGCTGGCTCGCAGCGGGCGGTTTTCGCAGTACTGAGGGTGTTTTTATCTGGACGGCACCTGCAAATATCGCGGCGGGAACCGTAATAAATCCAGCTTTCTCGGGGCCATCCTTCTCTGCAAGCGGGGATCAGATACATGCCTATCAGGGGACCGAGACCGCGCCGTCTTTTGTTGCGTCTGTTCATTTCAACGGCACTGGTTATGAAGCTGACGCAACTTCTTCAAACACTTCGGCCCTGCCCGCGGGTCTGACTGTGGGCACCAGCGCTGTGGCTATTCCCGAGACCGACAACGGAGTCTATAATGGTCCGCTTACAGGCAACAAGGCAGAGCTACAGGCAGCTATCAACAACACGGCAAACTGGGTGACCGATAATTCACGGATCGACGATATCGAACCGGCGAGTTTCACTGTCACTGATGCCACACCGTCGCCCTCAGTTATAATCAACGATTTGGACCTTGCCACCGATGAAGGTGGCATGGCGGATACATACGAAGTCACATTGTCTGTCGCACCTACGCAACCGGTCACAATCACCATCGCGGTGGGCGCTGATCTGGATGTCGTACCGGCCGAGCTTGTATTTGATGCGACAAATTTTGATCAGCCGCAGCAAGTTGCAGTGACCGCGGTTGATGACGATTTGCCAGAGGCGGCCGAGATCGCGGAAATACAGCATTCTGTCACATCCGATGACCCGGCATATGAAGGCATCCTCGCCCCTATCGTGGAAGTGTCTGTTTCGGCCAGCGACATCGAAATCGTTGCAATCTACGAGATCCAGGGTGCGGGTCATGTGTCTGATTTTGTTCTGTCCGAAGGGCAGACCGTTGCCGAGTTTTATGAGACCCTCCCCGCCGGCACATCGAACGTTTTTGGCGACTTGGTTTCGACCAGCGGTATTGTTACAGCGGTGGATTCCAACGGGTTTTACTTGCAGGAACCGGATGGTGACGGTGATGATGCCACCTCAGACGCGATATTCGTGTTCACTGGTTCCAGCCCGACTGTCTCTGTCGGAGACGCAGTTTCAGTGGGTGGAACAGTTGCTGAGTTTTTCCCTGGCGGTACAGGCAGCGGAAACCTGTCGAGTACGCAGCTGACGAATGTGTTCGATCTTGAAGTCCAGTCTTCAGGCAATACCCTGCCAGATGCAGTTATGATCGGCAATGATCCGGGTGAATGGGCAGTTCCGAACCAGAGCATCGACGATGATGCTTTTGCCTCATTCGAACCCATTCAGGACGGCATCGACTTCTTCGAAAGCCTCGAAGGCATGCGCGTGACGGCGACCGACCTGCAAGCCGTCAGCGGAACCAGCCGGTTTGGCGAGATTTTTGCCGTTACCGATCAGGGCAGCGGTGCCACGGGTCTTTCCGAGCGCGGCACGCTGAATATCTCGCCAGATGACTTTAACCCCGAAAAAATCCAGATCGACGAAGACAGCGGGATTTTCGACTTTGACTTCCCTTCGGTAAACGTTGGTGATCTTCTCGGCGACGTCACAGGCGTGGTTGGGTACAGTTTCGGAAACTTCGAAATCCTGCCGACCGAGGATTTTACCCCGAACATTCAATCCGCCGGATTGGAACCGGAATCGACCGACATTGCCGGTTCGGCCAATGAACTGACAATTGCGACGTACAATGTGCTTAACCTCGATCCAAATGATGACGACGGTGATCGGGATGTGGCCGATGGGCGGTTCGACGCCATTGCCGCGCAGATCACCAACAACCTGGGCAGCCCCGACATCATTGGCCTGCAAGAGGTGCAGGACAATTCCGGCTCGGTCGATGACGGAACCGTTTCGGCAGCGGAGACCCTTGCGGAGCTGGCCGCGGCCATCGTTGCCGCAGGTGGTCCGGCCTATGAGGTGATCGACAATACCTTCATCGGCGACGGAACATCGGGCGGTCAGCCCGGCGGCAATATCCGCACGGCTTTCCTGTACAATCCCGAGCGTGTCACGCTGGTTGAAGGATCGGTGCAAACCATCGGTGGGCAAGGTCCCGGCGAAGCGTTCGAAGGCACACGCCTGCCGCTGGTCGCTGATTTCGTCTTCAACGGCGAGACGGTGACGGTGGTCAACAACCACTTCTCCTCCAAAGGCGGATCCGCGCCCATTCTGGGGGCCGAACAGGATTTTGCCGCACGTCAAGAGGACGTTACAGTGAATGGCAGTCTGGATGAACGTCAGGCTCAGAGCCAGGCGGTGCAGGACTTCGTCAATGGTCTTGGTGCTGAGGCCAATGCGGTTGTATTAGGTGACTTCAACGAATTCGAGTTTGTCTCACCTGTGGCCGATCTTGAAAACAACACCAGCCTTGTAAACCTGACAAACGATATCCCGGAAGACGAGCGCTATACCTTCGAGTTTCAGGGAAACAGCCAATCGTTAGACCATATTCTGGTCTCCGAGGGATTGTATGCCGGCGCATTGGTGGACATTATCCATGTCAATTCGGAATTTGCTGCAACCAGCGCGCGAGCGTCGGATCATGACCCGATGCTGACTAGCCTGTTTCTGCCCGACACACAGACACTGGCGATCGAGTTCGAAGCAGATGGGTGGTTCAGAACCACAGCATTCGAGAGCATCGATGGCGAAGTTGTGGATGTCGACCGGCTTGGTCCCGTGCGCAAAAGTCTCAAATTTTCGGATGTTGGTATTAAGGTGGATGCGATTGACCCGACCAAATTCGAGTTTGTCGCCACCAAGCATGGCGCGATAGGTGTCTATTCCTTCGACGATCCGATCTTCGGACGCGAAGCCAGGTCAGTCGACGGTGATGAAAGCTTGATGATCTCGTTGGAGGACGCGGATCTTGAGGCGGTGGAGTTTATGTTTAGCTTCGACGAAAGTCATGGAAACGGCGAAGTGGAGGTTGCGTTCTACGATGACGGAGAGCTTGTGGGCACGCTGATCGCGGACGCCGCCAACGGTGATTTCCAAGGTTCGTTGGGCCGCACGAGTTTTGACGCGGTGGAGTTGGCCGCAAGCGGTGATACTATGTTTACGGTTGATGAATTTTCCTTTGATGTGATTGATCACAACCTGATCGCGTAGTGTGAAATCGCACAAGCTACTTGTGCACTATGAAAACGGCAGCTTCGACGGCCGCATTGCTGTATCGCGATGCGGCCTAAACGGTGTGTTAATGGCTCCTGGAGAGCTAGAGAATTATGTCACTGCGATGGGCTGTGGGCGAAATCATGTGTTCGACCTGTTAGCGTCCGAGTTTCGAAGCGCAGGAAGGTACGCGTTTTGTGAGTTTGCCTGTCTTGCGATTTCTCTCCCACCGTGAATGGCAAGTTTGACGGGCCGCGAAGCAGCATTATGGGTAGCGGTTGAATGTCTCCTTTGGGCCGGCATTTCCAAGTTTTCTCTCGACGATGAGTTACTTGAGGTCGGTACCGCCATGGAGATTGGAGGGCATCCTTTATGCTTGTTTCGAAAGCCGCGTCCTAGTCAGGGCTCAAAATCGAATAAGTCAGCTACTACGAAGCGGAGGTGTTAATTTCAAACGTGGCCCACGGTACGGACGGGCAGCGTAGTTTTTGCGACCTGGTTGGGCCTTGCGTTTCTGGCGCTTTGCCGGTTTCGGGGTACAGTGAACCATGTGGCGCAGACCCTAGCCGGAATCCCGGCTCTCGCCTCCACCTTGGTTTACCTAAGCCCCGAGGGAGCAACCTGATACCGGAGGTATGAATTCTATTCACATTCCTGTGTCAGCCCTATGCAGACAGATGTCCAGCCGTCAGGATTGCGTATCCACCGACCGGAGATGCCAATGCGCCGTATTGTCCTGTTCGCCTTTCTCTTCGTCGCCGGTACAGCGCTCGCCAGCCCCGAACGCTGGGAACTTGAGTGGCCGCAGACCAATTTCTGCCGCAGTGCGGTCACGGATTGGTCCGAGATTCAGTCCGGCGGCCCGCCCAAGGACGGAATCCCTGCGATCAATGATCCCAATTTTTTGCGCACCTCTGACGAAACGAGGCTGGGAAAACGCGAGCCGGTGATCACGCTTGAGATCGACGGGGCCGAGCCTCGAGCCTATCCAATACGCTATCTGATATGGCACGAGATTGTGAATGACAGGGTCGGCGGAATCCCGGTGGCCGTCACCTATTGCCCATTGTGCAATTCCGGCATGAGCTTCGATCGGCGCACCGCTGCGGGCACACTCACATTTGGCGTCTCAGGCAAGCTGCGCCATTCCGACATGGTGATGTATGACCGCGAAACTGAAAGCTGGTGGCAGCAGGCCATCGGCCGTGCCATCGTCGGCGATCTGACAGGCACCGAACTGAAGACCCTGCCCACTTGGATGGAAAGCTGGGAAGAGTTCAGCAACCGTAACCCAGATGGGCTGGTGATGAATGAACCGGCCTATAATCGCGACTATGGGCGCAACCCTTATCGCGGCTACGACACCCTGTCGCGGCCTTTTCTCTATTCCGGTGAAAACCCGCCCCATGGTATCAGCCCACTGGCGCGCTTGGTCCGCGTCGGCGACAAAGCCTGGACTCTGGAGAGACTGAGCGCAGAGGGCGAGATCTCTGAGGCCGGGATAACGCTCTCCTGGCGCGCGGGGCAGGCCTCGGCGCTCGACACCGGGCGCATCGCCAAGGGGCGCGATGTAGGTTCCGTCCGGGTGCGTAACGCATCGGGACAGGATATCGCCCATGATGTCATGTTCGCCTTTGCATTCCACGCCTTCTGGCCGGAAGGCAGATGGATGCTGGCAGACGGGGGATGAACGTACCGGGCCCTGCATCGCGAGCGACTTCCCGGTCACTCTTCGCTGGGGGATTGTTAGATAAATCCATCTGATACCAATTGGGAGGATGTTTTAGAACCAGCCGCCTCCATTAGATTGGCAAGAGTAAATAAAACCAAAGTGTTTAGCATCTATGTGTAGCGGTCGGGCGAGGTTCAGGAATCAGATCCTCCCTTTTTCGGTGGGTTTCGCCGCTGCAAGAATCGAAAATCCGAGACGTTTCACACTTTGTGCAGCTAAAGCGTCGGGCGATTTCATTGAGCCTTGTCTAGCCGTAGTATTTGGCGATAGAGGTCCATGATGTCCAAGTTCATTGCGACGATCCATCAGCATATTTGGCGTTGCAATGAACGACAGGACAGCAGGCTGCAACCTCAGAAACAGAGTGAAGTGAGTAACGGTGGGAATGCGCCGTCCCCACGCTGCAAGGCTAAACAAAAGGATAAATTTCTGCGTTGCATCCAAGATCCGTAACGAGCCCAACCCAGCCATTGCAAATTCGTGCTGCACACGCACGCAGCAAGGATTGTTCTTCAGGCACGTAAATATTCGTGTCGCATGGCAATGGAAAACCAGACGTTCCGCCAACGGATGAATTCAGTGCCCAATTTCACCGTACGCGAAATTGGCAGCAAGCAAACATCACATTTGACTAGCTGTTTAACGCTAGAAAGCAATTCGAAGGGAGCGTTTAACCATGCCGTAGCCACCCGCCATCAGGCCAGAAATTGTGCCGTTCTCGATGTCCAGATCAACTTTTATCAAGCTCGGACTCGCCGGGTTCATAAACACCCCTTGTTCGATTTGAAATGATCGTTGAGATGATCCGCCAAAGTCGTGCAATACACATGCTAAAGGCCCTGCAGCCATCCCCGTCGCGGCTTCTTCTTCAATCGCGTATCGGGGCGCAAACATGCGGGTCGTCGCGTCTCGGTTGGTTGCCGATGGGTCTCTTGTGAAGACGTAATAACCGATCAAATCCAGTCGTTCGCTGATTTGCGTGATTTTGGCAAAATCTGGTTTCACATTGGCAAGACCATCGGCATCAGCGAGGCCGATGACAATGAAACTGTTACCGGTATTGACTAAAATCGGTGGTATTTCCTGATCAAGGTGATGTCTGCTGATCCCAAGGGAGTTCAGTACATCACCGATGCTTACACCTTTTTCCACCCATTCCTCTGGTATCGCGTATTTTGGGGCTAGCTGTTCCATATAGGCGGCGCCCTCTTTCATTAGTATGCGCCTTGGCCCATCAACTGTCTCCTTCGAGGTGTTGGGATTGGGAATCCGGCCCAGCGCGTCAAGGTGAGAGAAGGCGGCAATTGTTGCATGACCGCAATGAGCGATGCGCCTGTTCGGTGTGAAGAAATCCAGTTTGAAGCCCTCTGTCTTGGACTGCGACACAAAGGCCGTTTCGGACAATCCAACCCTTGCCGCGACGGTTTGCATATCCTGTTCGCCCAATTCATCAGCATCCAGGACGACGCCTGCGGGATTTCCACCGGCGCCACCGTCGACAAAGCCGTGTACGATTTCAACCGTTACCTGTCTGACAGTATTTGCTTGCGTATTCATTGGTTTTCTCCATGCGTCGGCCGCACCTTTGAGCATGGTGCGGCCAGTTTTACGTCAGTTGCTGGCGGCGGTGATGCGATTCAGAAAGGCGGTCATTTGCGCCGCAATCTCGGGCCCATATTCTTCCAGCGCGAAGTGACCCGTATCGAGCAGATGAAAATCGAGATCATTCAGATCGCGTTGATAGGGATAGGCGCCTTCGACCGGAAAAATGTGATCATTCTTACCCCACATCAGCAGTGCCGGGGGTTGATGCTCGCGAAACAGCGCTTGCCATTTTGGGTACTCGGCAACGTTGGTGCCGTAATCCAGGAAGAGTTCGAGTTGCACCTCCTGATTGCCTTCGCGGTCTAGTAGGTATTGGACGTGCCAATAGTTATCCGGGCTGATCGACTCGGGTTTCTGAACACCGTGAGTGAACTGCCATTTGGTGGCATCCAGAGTGAGGAAACCACGAAGCTGGTCGCCATTCTCTTGCGATGGGTCGGCCCAATAAGCTTTGATTGGATCCCAGAATTCACGCAGCCCTTCCTCGTAAGCATTCCCGTTTTGAATGATGAAGCCGGTTACCCGTTCGGGCTGTTCCGCAAACATACGGAAACCAACCGGGGCACCGTAATCCATCAGATAGACCGCATATTGATCGACACCCTTCCGGTCGAGCAGAGACGTCATCATTTCGGAGATATTCGCGAAGGAATACTCGAAGCCTTCGGCCATTGGCATTTCCGAAGCTCCAAATCCGGGATAATCGGGTGCGATCACGTGGTAGTGCTTGGCTAGTTCAGGGATAAGGTTGCGGAACATATGTGATGAGGTCGGAAAACCGTGAAGCAGCAGGACAGTAGGTCTGTTTGGATCTCCGGCTTCACGATAGGCGATAGCGATGTCGCCGATTTCTTCCGTGCGGAAGCTGACGGCTTGCGTAGCTTCAATTCCAGTCTCTGCGGCGATTGCTGGCGCCGGTGTAAATGGCGCAGCAATGGAAAGTGCGAGAATGCTGGCGCTCATCAGGACGGATTTCAGATTGCGCGACATGGATGTTTCCTTTCTTCAGGTTACGGCGTGCGTGCTTGAACGCGCGGGGCTTGATATCGGTCAGATTTGCTGACCCAGTGCCTCTTCGAGCCTTGCGTTTCGAGCTTTCAGTGCTTCCAACTCAGTGCGAAGCGGGACGAGGCAATCTTCAAATTCTTCAAGGGTTAGGCGATGGGGGATGTGCTGCGGGCAGTTCCAGTCCATTGCCTCAAGCTTGATCACAATCGCCCGCTCAGGATGAGCGCGATAGCCCGGCTCACTCAGGCGTTGCATCAGAGCCGGATCGGCATCGGCATCAATGAGTTTCGCCCGACCCCAGATCTTGAGGCGTCGCTGATTGGGATAATCCATCAGGATCAGCGAGATTTGGTCATTGCCCAGCAGATTCCCGGTGCTGAGATATTGCCGGTTGCCGCGGAAATCGGCGTAGGCAAGTGTCCGTTCATCCAACACTTTCAGAAAACCCGCAGGTCCACCGCGAAATTGTACATAGGGCCAGCCGGTTTCCGAGACTGTTGCCTGATAGAAGCCGTCTCTTTGCTCGATGAACCTGGCCTCGACCGGGCTGATAGAGTCCTCCTGACGCGTGCCGTCCAGAAACTTCGCGTAGCCGTTAGCTGACCCGTTTTTGGCCTGCGTTTCGCGAACGGAGGGCGTGAAGCTGATCTCTGCAAAGGGTCGTGCCATTGAATTCTCCATCTCGGCCTGGGCGATGCCCTGGGACTGAGGTGAAGTTAATTGGAGCTTTCAAGTTGCGGAATTTGGATACTTGGCAATATATTATTCAAAAATATGGAATAATGTCTTGGACAGATTTCACGCGTTAAAAGTCTTTGTGAAGGTCGCCGAACTAAAAGGTTTCGCTGCTGCGGCCCGCGACCTCAACATGTCACCACCGACAGTGACCCGAATGGTTTCTATGCTTGAGGACAGCCTCGGGCTACGTCTTTTTGTACGCACAACGCGCTCAGTGATGCTGACTGATAGCGGGCAAAGGTTTTTTGAGGATGCCAGACGTATTCTGGCTGACCTTGAAGAGGCCGAGCGCGCCGCTGTCGGTTCCTATGCCGAACCGACCGGGGAAATTAGTGTTACTGCATCAGTCCTGTTTGGCCGTATGTTCGTCACTCCAATTTTGGGCGATTTTCTGGATCTGTATCCAAAGCTCTCGGCGCGCACGCTCTATGTGGACCGCGTGGTCAATCTGATTGATGAGGGTCTCGACGTCGGGATCAGAATTGGCAACCTCGCTGATTCCAGTTTGATGGCTGTCAGGTGTGGTACGGTGAGGCAGGTCGTGTTTGCTTCCCGTAAATATCTTGACCGATATGGCGAACCAGATACGCCCGACGATTTATCCTGCCATGCAATCATTAATTCAACTGCCTTGAATGCATCGGCCCAATGGCATTTTCAACGGGGCAGAAAGACTGTCACCAAACGCATGAGCCCACGCATCAGCATGAACACAAATGACGCTGTGATCGAGTTGGCCTTGCAAGGTCATGGTGTCGGGCGGCTTCTGTCCTATCAAGTCGCACCCTACATTGCAGATGGGCGGCTCAAGACTGTTCTAAAGTCGTATGAACCACCCGAAGTCCCCATCCATCTTGTGCATCAAGAGGGACGAACCGTGTCTGCGAAGGTGCGCACTTTTGTTGACTTTGCTGTCGGACGTCTCAAATCTGATCCCCTTCTTGTCGGGAACCAAACACAGGTCCAAAAGCAAGATTAACAAATGGGCGGGCGTCTCGCTATTCAGCCACCGCCGCGACCGGGGCGATCCATGCATTTGGCACAAAGGCATCATCCAACGCGGTGTCCGCCACATGGTTCGTATAGTTCGACAAGGTTTTCAACGCTGTGCCAAGGATGACTTCCAGCATAGATTGGCGTGTGTAACCAGCCGTCAGAAACGCCTCGACCTGTGCGTCGCTGGGCCAGCCCCGGTTTTCGTTGATCACAATGGCGAAATTGCGCAGCGCTTCCAACTTGGGGTCGGCAATGGGACTGCCATCGCGCAATGCCGCGATCACGTCTTCGGGGACACCGGCCATCTGTGAAAGAGTGGTATGGGCGGCCATGCAGTACTTGCACCCGTTCAACCGGTTGTTGGTCATAAGGATGATCTGGCGCTCGGTTTCTGACAGGCTGGTCTTTCCGAAGATGCTGGAAAGTGTTGTGTAGCCTTCCAGAATTGCGGGAGCTTCGGCCATGGCGGCATAAAGGTTGGGGACAAAGCCATACCCTTTCAGCGATGCTTCCAGAATTGGTTTCGCCGCGTCAGGGGCGGAGGCGATTGTATAGGTCTCAAAATCAGTCATGTCTGGTTTCCTTTAGGAAGAGCTTTCGACGCACTCAAATTGTTCTTGCGGACAGCGCGTCTTGGAGAAATGCCGGTCTTTTGGGGAGGGGCGAGGCAGCGGTGGCTCCGACCGGCAAAAGCCACCAAATTCCTCAATCATAGGCTGCCGACAGGCGTGTGGTGGATGTCTGCCCACTTGGCATGGGCGCCTTGGATCACGGTCTCTTTGTCCTCAAGGTACTTCTTGAAGATGTCCTCATTCACAAAGAGATAGAGCTTGTCGTCCACGATATCGGCATACCGAACATCGCCATCAAGCTTCTTGCCTACATAGACGCCAAAGGCGCAGAACCCGCCGAATTGAGGCAGATGTGCCGTCGGATCCGCTTCGAATGTAGCTTGCGCCGCTTGCGACGCAAAATAGTAGTCCACACCATCATGGGGCGACGTGTAAGTGGCGTTGCCCATCTCAGGATTCTCGGCTTCAAACATCGACACAGGATCGACGCCGTGCATGCCGAGGGGGTGTCCAGTCAGGGTAAGACTGTTCGAAACGTTGTATTCATCGTCGGCCAGAGCCGCCGCCGCCAGAGCGAGCGTCAGCGCTGTTGTAAGTGCGGGAAGTGTAAAGATGCGTGTCATGACGTGTCCTTTCAGGGTGTCAGGCTCAATTTGGAAAGTCGGTTTGGGTCAGGCCGATTGGCCGATGCGCTTCACAGCGTCGTCGGTCCACCAGACGCCGTTGGCGACCATGCGGAAGTTGATGATGGCTGCGAGATACCCGTCACCTTCAGGCACCTTGGCTCCGGCCGTGGCATCGCGAACGACAGCAACTTCGTAGCCCAGCTCCAGCAATTCGTAGAGATGCGCTTGCGTACACAGGTTCGCCGACATCCCCGCAAGGATCACCTTGTCGATCTTGCGCTTGCGCAACTGCAGGTTCAGGTCGTTCTGAGCCGGGCTATAAACCTTGTGGGGCGAACAAATGATGGTTTCGCCATCCTCAATGTACTTTTTGTACTGCGGCATCCAGTCTGCACCTGAGCCCTCGAAATTGTCCAGGTTGAGCGGTCCCAGGCGGTCAAACATACCGATGCTGTGCATCGTGGCTTCCAGAGTGCCCTCGAACTCCCACTTGTGATCATGCGGGTAGTAATAGTGGGGCGAGATGAAGACCGGCATCCCGACTGCCTTAGCGGCGATGAAAAGCCGTTCGATATTGTCGACGGTGCCCTGTTCGGTCACGCTTTCGCCAACGACGCCCCACGTCACACCGTCCTCTGACAGAAAATCAATTTGGGGATCGGTCACCACAAGCGCGGTACGCCCCGGTTCGATGGTCATGTCGATTTGGGGAAGGCCTGGATTTTCCGGGTCAGCGTAGTAGGCGCGGGCCTCATCGGTCGCCGCAAGGGCCTGCCCGCCAGCCGCGATTGTTGTCCCAGCTGCGGCCGCACCAGCGGCTTGCGTCAGGAGGCGGCGGCGCGCCATATCAACGCGTTCCGGTGTGACGTCGCAGTCGCAGCCGTTTCCATGTTTGTGGTCATGATCGCTCATTGCAATTTTCCTTTGTCTGAGTGGGGCAAAGCGGTTTGCCTTACTCGGCAGCGCCCCAAGTGGATCTGACAAAGAAGAAGTTAGGCACAACATTGGCCGAGGTATTGGCAGGCCCTGCCAAGGTTTTGACCGAACCTGCCATGTGGTCTTGAGGTGTGCGCCTAGTCGGAGGTCGCTTGCTGTCGGAAACGAGCGGGAGCCTGTCCGACCCAACGCTTGAAGGCGCGGCTGAACGTGCTCTGTTCCGAAAACCCGGTCATAAAGGCGATCTCGGCTATGGAAGCCTTACCGTCACGGAGCAGGTCACGAGCGAGTGCAACTTGTGCCTGACCAAGAACGTCGCGATAGGTCAGCCCTTCTTCAGCCAACCTGCGGTAAAGAGTGCGCTCGCTCATTCCCATCTCTTGGGCGACATGCGCCGCCTGCGGTGCGCCGTTACTCAGGGCTGGCGTAAGTCGATGAACAAGTACGTTGCTCAGTGAAATATCATCATCCAGAGAATTGAATTCCTCATCCAGATGTTTCGTCATGAAATCTGACAAGCCCGGATCGCCAAGACGATTTACGCATTCGAGCATAGCAGGGCGCATCGCAATGGCGTTGTGGTCGCTCACAAATCGAACCGGGCACCCGAAATATTCGGCGTAACGTTCTGGCTCTTGTCTGCATGCATGCTGAAATGTGACATATGCGAGCGACAACCCATCACCCACAAACCGATGCATGTTCCTTGCAAAGGCAGCAAGCGCGCATTCGTTGCGCAGTTCCAGGGCGGCGCGATGTGGTGTTTGTCCTTCAAAAACCCAAAGGACCGGATCGCCAGTTTCATCAAGTCGGTAAACTGCGGTGTCCGTCACGAGACGAAAATAACGCTCGATCCGTTGCAAAGATTGCCTCAAGGTCGGAGCTGTCTTTACGGCCAAGCCAAGTACGCCGAGATCATCGGTCGCAATCGCGTTCGCATAGGCCTCAACCAACGCGGCCTCGTCCGCTTGTTGCGCACGAATCCAATCGATCAGATCGAAATACGCATCATCCGCCAATTGGCCGTCTTGAGCTTCTGGTAAACGCAGCACGACAGCGCCATTCGAAATCAGGGCGCCATCGTCGTTCAGCGTCATCCCGGCGGCGTTGGCCATCGCGCGGGCGAATGCGTAAGTTACACTTGCCATACAGTGAGATTAGCACTGGAAAGCTCTTTCACGCCAGATCGTCCAACCCTGTGATAGGTATAATAAATAAAGACAGCCTCGATCTTCGGGCGCTTTAGGATAAATGCGCCAAACTGATAAACCTCGTCATCAGATTTTCTGAACGGTATCGTCCGAGAACGTGCGCGAAGCATGCAGGCATCGAGGTCATGATAGATGGGCGAAATTTTCATATCTGTGCTGCTGCCGCTCGCAGTTGTGGTCACCATGTTCTGCCTTGGCCTCGGACTCACAGCGGCTGACTTTCAACGCATCGGACGACGTCCACGGGCCTTTTGCGTCGGCGCTCTCAACCAGATAATTTTGCTGCCTTGCATTGCTTTGATGGTGACTTTTATCTTTGGGATTTCCGCTGAGACAGCCGTTGGCATCATGATTTTAGCGGCCTGTCCGGGCGGGGCGATCAGTAACATCGTGACCAAGCTTTCGAATTGGGATGTCGCTTTGTCCGTTACTCTTACAGCAGTCTTCAGTCTGACTTGTGTCGTTACCGTACCGCTCATCCTGGGGTTTTCGATGCAGATGTTCATGGGGGCAACTGCGCCCGCTATCGACATCTCTTCGACGGCTCTGGCAATGTTTTTTTTAACAGCTTCACCGATCCTAGTCGGTGTGATGGCGCGGTCATTGGCGCCGCGAATTGCAGCCGCTGTCGAACCAATCTTTAGCAAGGTCTCTATGCTACTTTTTGCGCTGGTCATCGGAGGCGCGATCATTTCAAACTGGGTGGTGGTCGCGGATAACTACCTTAGGCTTGGACCCCCACTATTTGTTGTAGGTGCGTCACTCACGTTTATTGGCATCATGAGTTCAGGGATGCTCGGATGCACAGACATCGAGGCGAAGACGATTTCAATTGAGACCGGCGTTCAAAACGGAGCTTTGGGAATCGCAATTGCCACTTTGCTGTTGCCTAACACCAATGGGTTAAGCGAATATGCCATCCCATCCGCAATTTATAGCGTGGTCTGGATCGTAACAATGTTGCCTGTCTTCGCTTTCCTTGCGCGAAGAAGCCCAATTTCATGATCCTGACGCCTATTTGCTAGCTCTGGTTATGCGCTGAGCCAGGCCCCTTTGCTTCCATGCCAGAGCGCCATTTAGTCAAAGAGCGATCAAGGAGCTCCCAAGCCCTCTGTGGAACGGCCGCTTTGGCGATTTTCCCTGTTGAAGGAAAAAGCTGTTGCTGCCAGTGCGGTGTATCCTGCGTCAGCGAAGGTGTAGACTCCAAGGTCAGTTTTGTCCGCAGACTGTGAGTCGACGTTCTACAGGATTTCGCACGCGCAACGAACGGAGGCTATGCGGGCTGCGACTGCAGAACCGAGACAAGCCGATGGATGCGACCTAGTATCGCTCTACCAAGTCGGGTTGTTACGAGTTTTAGTTTGTATCCCGCGGGCTTGCAGGTGACGTATAGTTTCGTAGATTAAGCGCGGCATCAGAGAGGTCATGGATTGAGCTGGACCGAATATCTCGACACACATCAATCGCGCTTTGTCCAAGAACTGTGCGATTTCATTCGTATTCCATCAGTTTCAGCCAAACCCGAAAACGCGGGCGATGTTCGAAAGGCCGGACAGTGGGTCGTTGATCGTTTGGTCGCGGCGGGAATGGAAAACGTTCAGATGATGGAGACAGCAGGCCATCCCGTGGTCTATGCCGATTGGCTGCATACCGGGGCCGATGCGCCCACAATCCTAATCTATGGCCATTTTGACGTGCAACCGGCTGAACCGTTCGAGCTCTGGTCCTCACCCCGTTCGAGCCAACGATCCGCGGGGATCGGATCTACGGGCGCGGGGCGACTGATGACAAGGGTGCCATGTTAATCCCGATCCTAGCGGCCGAGGCTTTGCTGGCGGAGACTGGAAAGCTGCCGGTCAATTTGCGGTTTTTCTTTGAAGGCCAGGAAGAAATCGGCTCCCCTGACCTTCCACCCTTTATCGAGGCAAATCTCGACCGCCTTCAGGCCGATATGATCTTTTCCGCTGATGGCAGCCAGTGGGATACCGAGACGCCGCAACTGGTTCTGGGCCTGAAAGGGCTCACCTCGCTTGAGATCTCGGTTCAAGGCGCGAAAACGGACTTGCACTCTGGTATGCATGGCGGCGGTGTCGCAAACCCCGCGATGGCGTTGGCTCAATTACTGGCCAGCATGAAATCGGCTGATGGTCGCATCACAGTGGATGGCTTCTATGACGACGTTATCGCGTTGACCGATGAAGACCGTGCCGCGATAGCGCGGGTGCCATGGGAGGAGGCAGCCTATCTGGCCCAAACCGGAGCGCCAGCGACTTTGGGCGAGCCGGGATATTCCACACGTGAAAATCTGTGGGCGCGTCCAACGCTTGAGGTCAACGGGCTGACCAGCGGTTGGCAAGGGGAAGGTACAAAGACCGTTTTGCCCGCGGTGGCCTCGGCCAAAATAACTTGCCGACTGGTCGCTAACCAGAATCCCGAAAAGGTCTTTGACCAGATCTCAGCCCATGTGGAAACCCACTGCCCGCCGGGTGTGACTGCTCAGGTATCGCGCAACCCTGGGCGCGCGGATCCGTTCCTTGTACCGGCCGGTCACAACGCAACAGCCATCGCGGGACAGGTCCTCGAAGAGGTTTACGGCAAACCCGCGTACAAAACCCGCGTTGGTGGCTCGATCCCAGTGATGTCGACCCTGCTGGACGAGTTGGGTTTGCATGCCGTCATGTTTGCATTCGGTCATGAGGATGAAAACCAACACGCCCCGGACGAGTTTTTCCGTCTGCCAACCTTCCAGCGTGGCCAAACAGCCTATGCTCGGTTGATGGAACGGTTAGGTGAATAGGCATTTGCAGCATCGGTTCATCCATTTTCACAAGCTTCCGACATCACTGCATGGGTGCGATCTATGACATGCCGTACCTCTGCAAGAAACCGGTCTTCGTGATGTATGACCAGCCACTGATCATGCTCCGGATCATAAATTAAAGGTGACATCGGTTTCAGGCCCGGCTGGGTGTTTCCAATGAAAGTTGGCAGAACCGCCTTGGCGAGCCCTGCATTTGCAAGCTCCAGCGCATTTTGCGGCGCCGTCACTTCGATGGCGCCGCCCATTTGCGAATGCTCCCTGACGAACCAGACCGCCCCAGGTAGTTTTTAGAACATGATCAAAACTGAGCGCCCGCGGCAAATGTCGACTACGTGAGCTGCAAACGCGCCATTTCAGTTTTCTAATCAAGGTCTGCTTAGGGCCGGTTCGCTGAATGATCGGACGACTTGAGCATCGATTGCTGCAATAGCCTCAATGGCGGCTGAGAACTCAAAACTACTAGGAAAGTTCAAAGGCATGATGCACTTACATTCGGAAGGTCGCAGCCCAAAGCGGACATTTCCGACTGGACTTTGCAAATTTTGAAAGTCAAAAATGTAAGAAATCGAAAATCTCTGTTGCATGAAATCACTTAGCTAGCGCTTCTGATATGCGTTCAACTAACGCCTTCTGAACAACGGCAAACCTTGGGGTTTGTGCAATTTCCTCTAGCGTCGCGACCCACAACGGAACTTCAATCTCAGGACAAACGTCCTGCAACCTTTTAAGGCGGGTATCCGCGTCGCCGAAAAATGACGGCAGAAAGGTTTTTCCAGCTCCCAAGGCAGCCATCTGTTGTAGCACCAGAAAACTGTCTGCTCCGTTTGTCATTTCTTCGGCGCTCACATTCGCCTTCAGCCATTTGGCAGGAAGTGAACGGCTTAACGCCCCATCAAGCCTCATCCATTTGCGATTTGGGCAACCATCGTCAAAGACGCCAAAGGATAGCGTTCCTGCACGCTGCCCAACTAGTCCTTCCCCAAGCTTTGTCGATGGGCGCACCGCAATGTCTGCTGTAAGTCTGGAAAGATCATGGTGGCTATTTTGGCTCAGCAGAGTCAAATTCAAGCTTGGGTAAAGAAGTGAGATCTCGTTCAGGATGCGAGGGAGAACGATCTGACAAAGACTATCGGTAGACGTAATGCGCACGTGACCCATAGGAGACCGGTTAGCCCCTACAACCGCTCGCTCCACCGACAGCACAGCGTCTTCGACGCTTTCCATGGCCGAAAAGATCGCACTGGCTTCGGGGAGAATGGAGTATCCTGACGGGCTTTTTTGAAAAATCCGGCAGCCATTGCGCTCTTCGAATGCGGCCACCCTACGCAAGACTGTGGCATGCGTGACGCCCATGGCCGTCGCCGCCGCGTTCAACGAACCGTATTTGCTTACGGCTAGCGCGTACCGAATATCATCCCAGTTTTCGTTGTTCATAAATTAACAAGTGACGACCAATAACAAACAATTACAAGTAAATTCGTTCAAGTTATCGTTCAGACTATTGAACAGGGAGACACACCATGATGAAGAAATTTTCGATCTTTGCGGCAGGTCTTTTGTCATTAGTCGCAATTGGCACAGCCATCGCCCACGAAAGTGAAAACCCGGCTGTGAAAGCTCGAACCTCAATCATGCAGCTCTACGCCTTCAATCTTGGTACACTTGGCGGCATGGCCAAAGGCGAGACGGATTATGATGCCGAGGCCGCAACGCGGGCTGCAAACAACCTTGTGGTGCTAACGCAGATCGACCAATCCGCGATGTGGCCCCAGGGATCTGACAATGTGTCCGATCCGTCCTCCCGAGCGCTACCTGCGATCTGGGAAAATTTCCCTGACATTGGTGCGAAAGGGCAGGCCATGGCAGACGCCGCTGTTGCGATGCAGGCTGTGGCTGGCCAAGATGTTGATGCGCTGAAAGCGGCGATGGGCGATCTGGGTGGAAGCTGTTCCGCATGTCACAAAGCGTACAGAGCACCGAAAGACTGAATGGTAGAAAGCTGTGAAGCGGAATTCCCTTTTTACCGCTTTCCTTGCACTTGTGGTTGGGTTGGCCGGTTTGGTGCTGACCCGACCACAAAGAATGGATCAGTCACAATTCGACAATCTGAACCCAGATCTCGCCAGAGGTGAAATCGTGTTCCACGCCGCAGGATGCGCATCCTGTCATTCAGCGCAGGGCGCGATTGGTGAGGACAAGCTCATGCTCTCCGGTGGTCGTAGGTTCGAAACGGATTTCGGCACGTTCATTGCCCCGAACATATCCAGTGACCCCGATGTTGGCATCGGGTCCTGGTCTGTATTGGATCTGGCCAATGCCCTAACCCATGGAACCGGGCCCGAAGGGCAACACTATTTTCCTGCGTTTCCTTATACGTCTTATGCCAACATGTCAGTCGAAGACGTTATTTCGCTTCACGCATTCCTCGGCACGCTGCCAGCGGTCGCAACCGAAAGCGAGGTGCATGAGGTTCGCTTTCCCTTTAACATTCGACGCGGACTGGGGGGATGGAAGCTTTTGTTCATGTCGCCAGGCTGGGTAGTCGAAGGTGATCTGACCAACCAACAAAGGCAAGGCCGGTATCTGGTGGAGGCTCTTGGCCACTGCGCCGAATGCCATACGCCGCGAAATGGCTTAGGTGGTCTGAAACGAGACCTTTGGCTGACAGGTGCACCAAATCCAAACGGGAAAGGTCGCATCCCCGGCCTTACCTCAGACCAGCTTGACTGGTCCGAGGCTGACATCGCCGAGTACCTGAAATCCGGCTTCACGCCGGACTATGACAGCGCAGGTGGTGAGATGGTGGACGTCATCGAGAACACATCGCGCCTCACGGATGAGGACCGTTTGGCGATTGCCGCCTATCTCAAAGCTGTTCCTGTTTCGTCGACGGGGCTTCCATCAGAGTAACAGACGTTCGGCGCCATGCTGCGGGGACCAAATGCTGTCGCCGGTCGCCAGTAGGAAGCTGTGAGGCCTATTCCCTTTTCACCAAACACCTGCTTTACGTTTTGAACATCGGAGCTCACCAAACACCCGAGTTTCTGTTCATGATTGATTGAGGGTCGCGGCCAAATGACACAAAAAATCGCTCTTTGGTCCATTCCTATATCCATTGCGGTACTGGCCCTATCTAATCATGCAGATGTGAGAAAATGACACAACAAACTGTGGTGCTCGATAACACTTTGACCTGCCCTGAGTGCTGGCACATTGAAACCGAGAAAATGCCAACCGAAGCGTGCCAGTGGTTTAGTGATTGCAAGTCGTGCAAGGTAGTTTTGACACCGTTGGAAGGCGATTGCTGTGTTTATTGTTCCTACGCAACCGTCCCGTATCCGCCAGTTCAGTTAGGAAACCACTGTTGTGGTTAGCTTTTCTGTGGGTTCAATCAAGCTGCATTGCGGTGTGAACCGACGCGCTGAATGGCCGGTATGGGCCGTCGAAGCACCTGAGATTGGGAGGTTGCCTGCCTTTCGCTGCAGATTGTGTCAATGACAGATTCTGGGGAAAATCGCACTTCCAAGGCTGGAACACCTTACGGAACAGAAAACCTTCTCTTCCACTGAACGACACGCAATTCATCGCGTTTCTCATATTCTGTAATAGCTTCACTGATGCCCCGTTTAACTTGATCCTCTTGATCTTTTCCGAGATCGGTCATGCGCATGGTAAACCAAGCAGTCATACCTCCGGGCGGCAAGGTGGCGAAGCGAGGGAAAGGGGGATCATTTTCACCTGTCCGCCATTTTGCGGGCAAGGAGGGATCGAGGACAATACCCCGTGCCACTCCCACGACATCCACATCCCCTGACCGGATTGCAGCTTCAGCCTCCTCTTTACGTTTGAAGCCTCCGGTGACCATAAGTGGAACCGATATCAGTCGACGCGCAGCGCGTGCAAATTCGACAAAGTATGGACCCTTCGTGGCGCGTTCCGAGCTGGAAGGTGCCCCGGGGAAATAGGTTCCGCCGCTGATATCCAGAAGGTCGACACCCTTGCCTTCAAGGCCTGCAACGACTTCGAGTGCTTCGTCTTCCGTTAAGCCTCCGTCGAGTTGATCGGTTGCATTCAGCTTTATTGCTACCACAAATTCGGATGGGACCGCCGCGCGAACGGCTTCGACCGTTTCAATCAGTAGCCGCATCCGCGCCTGTATCGAGCCGCCATAGGCATCGGTTCGGCGATTGAATAGTGGCGACAGAAACTGGCTCAGGAGGAAGCCGTGCGCGGCATGGATTTGCACGCCGCCAAAGCCCAATTCCGCCGCACGCAGTGCGGTGCGGGCAAAACAATCTGGAACGGCCCTTATCTCGGCGATAGACATGGCTTCGCTGCGGAAATCAGGAAAGTCGATGGCACTTGGCCCTCTGGGTTTGCTGATCGGAAGATGAGCCATTGCCCCAGCATGCCCAAGCTGCAACCACAATTGGGCTCCGTTAGCCGACCCGCGCCGCGCAAGGTCGCGAAACGCTTTCAGGTCGGCTGCATCATCCAGAACCAGATTGCCCGGTTTCTCGGGGTACCTCGGATCACCCTGCACTTCGCCGATGATCGACGCGGCAAGCCCTCCTTCAGCCCAGCGTTCATAAAGCCGCATCTGAGAAGGAGTTGGGTTTCCCTGGCCATCCGCCAACGAATCCGACATCGCTGATTTGATGATCCGGTTCTTCAATAAACGCCCATTCGGCAATGTGATTGGCGAGAAAAGGGAGATGTTCGAAGCGGTGTTCAAAGCAGTTTTCCTTGGAGTTTTCCTTGGAGTTTTCATCTCAACCTGAGATACTTTGGATCACTTTGCATGATAAGATGGCTATTTGGATCACGTCTTGATAGATTTTGGAACAGATGACACATAAGACAGAAATCGAGATCCTTCTGGCCGTTGTCGATCACGGCAGTTTCTCAGCCGCCGCTAGAGTGTTGGGATACACCCCGTCCGCTGTGGGTAAACGGGTGCACCAGCTGGAAGAGCGGTTGAAGGTGCCGCTTCTTGTCCGCTCAACCCGACGCATGGCCTTAACCGATGCAGGACAGCGATATGTGGAGGAAGCGCGCGGTCTTCTTGCTCGCCTAACAGCGCTTGAAGAGGATATTGCCGATGATGGCGACAGGCTGCGCGGCACAATCCGCGTGACAAGCGCCGCAGCTCTTGGTCGCCTGCATGTAGTTCCCATTGCGATCGAATTCATGGAACGACATCCGGAGGTTGAGATCGAATTGCTGCTGACCGACAAATCGGTCGATTTGGTCGGAGAAGGTTTTGACCTTGCGATCCGCAGCGGTGTCTTACGCGATTCGTCCCTGGTCTCGCGAAAACTGATGACCAACCGGCGAGTACCATGTGCTGCAACTGCCTATCTCGAACAGCATGGCACCCCTCAGCGACCGGAAGAGCTTACCACACACAAATGTTTGCGCCTGCGCCATGAGATGCACCTTTCGGATTGGGGTTTTGCCCGAGCACCACACGGGCATGCGCGGCTTGGCTCCGGCTTCATTTGCAACAGTCTTGAAGCTCTCCACGCAGCGTGCTGCGCGGGGCGAGGCATTGCTTGGCTGCCAGAGTTTCTCATCTCCCAAGACCTGCCAAATGGCCACCTGGTACCGATGTTAACTGATTTCACTGAACAAGACGCTGGCGGTGGGATCTTCATTCTACGCCCGGAAACAACCTTCCTGCCGCGGCGGGTGCGGGTTTTGATCGATTTCCTGGTAGACCACTTCCCTGGCATTCGAGCCGACTGAACCGGGGAATGCCTGACAACTTCACCCATTTTCTTCAGACACGGGAAATACTGATCCAGGATAGCGCGCGACCGGACATTGGTCGCATGTGCCTACGTTCTCGGCTAATAAGCAACGATAAGACTGAATAGACTTCAAGTTTCCTTGGAAGCCTGCCGTCGGGCAAACACTTTGGCAATGTCTTCTCGGTTTTGCTGAGCCCAGCCGTGGATTAGCGCAATTGGCTCCACCATCTTTTCCCCCAACGACGTCAGTGAGTATTCCACATGGGGCGGGACCACATCATAGACCGTACGCTTAACTACACCCCTGTCTTCGAGATTGCGCAGGGTTTGCGTCAGCATCTTTTTTGAAATGCCCTGCAACCGCCCTGCTAACTTTCCGGGGCGTTGGGGGCCAAGAGACAGCGTATATATCAACCCTGGAACCCACTTCTCCGACATTAGCTCAAACAACTGACGCGTGGAGCATTTCAGGTCGTATTCTTCTTTGCTGATCGGGCGCATTCCACTTTTACAATGGTTACCTCAAGGTGCCTACTTGATGTTTTGTAACCAATGTTCAGCTTGTAAGCCAGAGATACACCGGCCTTCAAAGGATTAAACCATGCCCACCTACATGCTGACATTCCTCCGCGTCAAAGATGCAGAAACACACGCCCGAGACTATCTTCCGGAGGCGCACGCGATTTTGCTCAAATATGGCGGTAATCCTCTTGCTGTTACTGAGGATTTTGAAGTGATCGAGGGAAACCTGCCCAAAGGACGCCTGATTTTGATGGAATTTCCCAGCAAAGAGGTCGCCAAAGACTACTATCTTGGACCGGAACATCGTCCATACAAAGAAATACTGGACAGGGTTGCATCCTGTGATTTGGCCGTTTTCGAAGGTGTAACAGCGCCAAACTAAACCGTCATTGGGCGTTCCACTGCTTCTGTAGCGAACGCCCGCATTATTGCGCTTTGCGTTAATTCGCTCTGCAGCATATCTCGCAGGCGCAGCGAACGGCAGCTTTGACGGGCTGCAACGCAGCAACCGAGTGTGGCAGCCAAAGGCCGGTTTGGGCCGTCCTCGAAAGCTTCGGCACGACCCAATATCGCCAATGCTGCAATTGTTCCCGCGGCAATAGAGAGCCCAGATTGACCGATGCTGCGCTCGGTTCCAAAGTCCGTTATCCCACAGAACTCGGTCTTTCGTCAGGCAATCGGTGTGAAGTCCATCGTCCAGTTGGTTTCCCAAGTGGCTCCCTCATCAGTCGAGAAAGCTTGTTCCCATCGCGGAACCGCCCCTTTTTTCCAAAGAAACCTGACGATGAGGGGCTGCCCATTCAACACGTCATGCGCGTGAAATTCACCGATATCTCCTGTGAATGCACCCTTTACCGGTGTATCAAGCCTGTGGGGCGATCTACCGTCGAGCCACCAGATCGCCCATTCCCCTGAATCTGGATCGAAGCTGCGCAAGGCAATGGCGCGATAAGGCTGTCCAGGAAGCTCGACAAGGTTGTCTTCAACATTTCCATTGCCTGCAAGGATTGGCTGAGTTTGCGATTGGCCTGCGAAAACCTCCCAATCATCGCAGCCGGTTAGCCGCTCCTTCAAGCGTCTGTGCTGTACGGTCCAAGACCCGAACATGAAGTCAAAATCATTCTGGATAGCGGTTGTCGCCTCAGGGCTGCGATCGGTGTGCATGGCTTCTCCTTTTTTCCGTGACATGACAGCTTATGAGAGAAATAACCCGACATATCGTGTCATGTTTTTCGGAGAGCCGATGAAATCCTCTCGCTTACTGTCAATTTTGTTACGCCTTCAATCCCGCGGCCTGATGACGGCGCAGCAATTGGCCGATGAATTTGAGGTCAGCTTGCGCACGATTCACAGGGACATCGATCAGCTAAGCTACGCAGGTGTCCCCGTTTATGCCGAGCGGGGGCGCAACGGCGGCTATCGGTTGATGGATGGATACCAGACCCGATTGACAGGCCTTGATGCGGATGAAGCGCGCAGCCTGCTGCTGGCGGGGCTTGGCTCCGCATTGGATGATCTTGGTTTGCTGGAAGCCGCGAGCCAGACAGAGCTAAAAGTCATGGCGTCGCTCTCGGGCTCGACGCGCGATCAGGCCATTCTTGTTTCCGAGAGGTTTTTGTTGGATCCGCTGGGTTGGTATCAAAAGAGGACTACGGCTCCATTTGTGCCTGAGGTTGCCTCAGCCGTGTGGAATGAAAGGCGACTGTCGATAGAATACGAGAGCTGGAACGGTGTCGTGGACCGTGTCGTGTCACCCTTGGCGATTGTCCTGAAAGCCGGAAACTGGTATCTTGTCGCGCTCGTCGAAACCCCACGTGTCTACAAGATTGCAAATGTCCGGAGCATCAAGGTTCTTGATGAAACATTTTTACGCCCGAAGACTTTTGATGTCAGCGCTTTTTGGCACAGTTGGATCGCAGATTTCGAGCGTCGGCTGAAGTCTCAACCAGTCGCGCTTCGGGTCAGTTCAACAGGCTTGCGCATGTTAAACGAATTGGGCTTTGTATCGCAGTCGCCTGTTCAGATTCCGAAACGAAAAGGATGGTTCTCTGTGAACGTACACATGGAGGTTGGAGTGAAGGCCGTTCGTGATGTTTTATCGTTGGGTTCTGAGGCCGAGGTCCATGAGCCAGCCGCATTTCGAGAAGACGTGATCGCTGAGGCCCGCAAAGTTATCGATCTATACGTATCTTGATTTCACCGAGGTCTGCTTAATGAAGATAAGCGGGCATCATTTGCGATGGCAACGAACTGGCGCTTTGTCCCGCTCAGCAGACCTTGAGGGCAGTAAGTGCGTTTGACAACGCAGTGAAAGGCGGCTCTGAGCCCGAAGCCGACCCTGCGGAGACAGGGCTGATCGCTTCGCTTAGCATCCATCTGGAGATGCGGCTCGATGAGCGCCAAGTCAGCAACGCGATAAATAGCGCGGTTTACTGGCATCTGTTGGCTACATCTGATCAAAAAATACTCGCCATTTAAGGAAGAAGACATCGAACGACGGGATTTCAGAAGAAAATACAGTTTCAATTGAACGTGTTCAGAGGATCAGACCATATCTCGAGCGTAAATTAAGCCAAGTTTTGCGTTTCATTCTTCAATCCTGAAACTAATTTCAAGTATCAGCGCTAGACTGTAACGGCCTGCAACAACTCATCGCGTGTCACGTCTTCTCTAGTGCCGTTGATCAAGACTTCTCCACGTCGCAACGCGACAAAACTGTCGGCAAGGTCATAGGCAAAGTCAAAGTATTGCTCCACTAGAATGATTGCCATTCCGCTCGTGGTTCTGAGGTGCCGGATCACTTCGCCTATCTGTTGGATGATGTTGGGTTGAATACCTTCGGTCGGCTCGTCCAACAGAAGCAGGCGTGGTCGCGTTATTAGTGCCCGCGCGATCGCCAGTTGTTGCTGTTGACCGCCAGAAAGGTCACCTCCGCGACGGTTTTGCATTTGCTTGAGTACCGGGAACATATCAAAAACTTCATTTGGGATGAAATGTTCGCTGGCTGGCAGACAGGAGTACCCCGCTTCAAGATTTTCGCGAACTGTGAGCAAAGGAAATATCTCACGACCTTGTGGAACATAAGCCACACCTTTCCACGCCATTTGATGAGCAGGCAGGACACCCAAAGGTTCCCCATCCAGTTCCAAATTGCCACCCGAGCGTGGATGCGTCCCCGAGATTGCTTTCATCAGGCAGGTTTTCCCGACGCCATTGGTCCCCATGATGCAAGTCACTTCACCTTGTCTGGCTTCCATGGAAATCCCGTTGAGGATTTGCGAATGCCCATAGTGCAAAGTCAGATCGGTCAGTTTAAGCATTGCTTAGCGCCCCAGATAAACGTCGATGACGTCCTGATTGGAAGTCACGTGATCAAGACTACCTTCAGCCAAGACCGACCCTTCGTGCAAAACCGTGACTTTGCAATTCAGACGTCTGACAAACTCCATATCGTGTTCCACCACGACCACAGCGCGGGTTCTGGCGGCCTGAACCAGCAATTTGGTCGTGTGTTCGCGCTCCTGGGGGGTCATCCCAGCGGCAGGTTCGTCCACCAGCAAGAGTCGTGGCTCTTGTGCCAGCAGCATGCCGATTTCCAGCCACTGCTTTTGACCGTGGCTCAGTTCGCCAGCTTTGCGGCTTAGGTGCTGGTGCAGACCGATCTCGACGCTCAGATCGTCAACTTTCCGCAAATCGTCTTTGGAGGGTCGATAGAAGAGAACGCGAAGCCAACCGCGTTTGTTCTGAAGCGCCATAAGCAGATTTCCGTGTACGGTCTGGTCTTCGAAAACCGTCGGCTTCTGAAACTTCCGCCCGATGCCAGCCTGCGCGATTTTTGCTTCGGACATTCTCAGCAAAGATACGGATTTCTTGCCCCAGATGACGCGTCCATTATCGGGCCGAGTTTTTCCTGTGATGATATCCATGAATGTGGTCTTGCCTGCCCCGTTCGGGCCGATCACGGCGCGAAGCTCGGCCTCGCCGATCTGGAACGACAAGTTGTTGATAGCACGAAAACCGTCGAAAGTGACCGAAACGCCGCTAACCTCAAGCAAAGTGCTCATTCGATGGCCTCCTTCTCTCGCAGGGCTCCGTCATCCGGTCCCAGATTTGCCCCGTGCCTGTCCGGGTGGCGGCGGTCGGTCCACAAGTCGAACAATCCTCCGATGCCCTGCGGGGCGAACAACGTAACCAACACGAAAGTTACGCCCAGTAGAACCTGCCACCAGTCGACCCATTTGATCGTGTAAAACCCAAGCGAAATATCCGGGGCCTGCCCGCCCGTAAACCACGTACTCAGAAGACTGACAAAAGCTGCGCCAATTACCGCGCCGTACAAGCGACCTCGTCCACCGATTGCGACCCAGACGGCCAAATAAATCGAGGCGATTGGGGCCATCTCCTCGGGGTTGATGATGCCCGCTTGCGGGTAATAAAGCGCGCCAGCAATGGCCGCGATACAAGCAGTCAGGGTGAAGACGGCCAGTTTGTAGACTTCGACCGAGTATCCAAGGAACCGCACCCGCGCCTCGTTATCGCGGATGCCGCGAATGACCGAGCCGAATTTGCCCGACACGATCCACGCAGCGAGCAAATAACCTAACCCCAGTGCCAGTGACGAAGCCCAGAGGAACCAGATCGACACCACGTCCTGCGAGGCGGAGACACCAGGCAGATTCTGCAGGCCGGACAAGCCGTTATTGCCACGCAAGCCGCTGTCGTTCTGAAACAGGTACAGGGCCAGTGCCAACGTCATCGCCTGTGTCAAGATCGATAGGTACACACCGGTGACGCGGCTCCGGAAGGCCAACCATCCGAAGATCAGCGCCAGAAGACCAGGGACTAGCACAATTAGGATCAGTTGCAGTGTCAGGCTATGGGAAAAAGCCCAGATCAACGGAAATTCCGACGATCCGACAACGCCAAAGATTTGTGTGCCGATGGCGTCCACCACCTCGGCTGAAGTCGGTGGAATTTCGGCCTGTGCCAGCGAGTCGACCACGATCAGGCGGGTGCGTTCGTACATCAACCACATGCCGATCATGTAGCCCCCCAGCCCGAAGAAGGCGAAGTGACCTAGCGACAGGATGCCGGTGAAGCCCCAGACCAGATCCATCGCCACTGCGATCAGGCAGAGGCACAGGGTCTTGCCCAGCGTTTTGACGAAACTGGTCGAAATTACGCCGATCCCGAACCCTTCGGACAGGATCGTCACGCATAGGGTAAACAGAGACAGGATCGCCAGAAAGACCAGCACCGAGGGGTTCTTGGCGACAAAGCTACGATCCATGGCTCAATCCCCCGCGGCGCGGCCTTTGAGGGCGATGATGCCCCGCGGCCGGAATTGGATGAAAATGATGATGAAGATGATCATGTAGGTTTGGGCCGCGAGAGTGTTCGACGGGTTCATCCACTCGATCCCTTTTTGCAGAAAGCCGATCATTCCGGCACCCGCCAGCGCACCCCAAATATTGCCGACGCCGCCGACAACCACGGTCATGAAGCTTTGAACGATATAGTCGCTGCCCAAGTCCGAGGTGACCTTAGCGAACAGACCAATCGCAACCCCGGCGATCCCGGCGATACCCGAGCCCAACCCGAAGGTCAGCATATTCACGCGCCCCGGATTGATCCCCATCGACCCCGCCATACGCGGGTTCTGCGTCACCGCGCGCATCTCAAGCCCGAGCCGCGTGCGCTTAATAATGTAGAGGAAGAGTCCCAGAAAGATCATCGCAAGCACAAAGATCGCGATGCGGATGTAGCTGATCGAGACCACATCGTTCAGCACCCACGCCCCATCCAGCCATCCCGGTGCGGTCAGTGGGCGGGCCTGCGTTCCAAAGATGTTCTTGGCCAGTTGTTGCAGCGCAATCGAAATTCCGAAGGTCGCCAGCAGCGTCTCAAGCGGCCGGGCATAGAGCCAGCGGATCACCAGCCGCTCCATCGCGACGCCCATGGCAAATGTCACGGCAAAGGCCATGGGGATTGCCACGATGATCGAAAGCGTGTGGTCAGGGATAAACTGCTGCACCACGTATCCGGTATAGGCGCCCATCATAATAAACTCGCCATGGGCCATGTTGATCACGCCCATCACGCCGAAGGTGATGGCCAGACCAATGGCGGCAAGGAAATAGATCGACGCCAGTGAGATCGCGTCCAGCGTCAGGTCGAGCGTCTGGTTCAGGCCGACCTTCAGCTCGATCTGCTCCAGTGCCTTCTTGGCTGCTGCGGTCACTTCGGACGACGGCTCTGCATAGATTTCAAAGAACACATGGGAGTCCAGCGCGATGTCGACATCAGTTTGCGTGATCAACGCCGGAACGGTTCGGGCTTCAGCTAATTCCGCATACGCCTGCGCGCGGGCGGCGTCGGTGTTCAGTTGCACGACCGGAATACCTCCCACGCGACCTCCGTCGATATTAGCGGCCAATGCCGCGCGAATGTCATCGGGTGATACACGCGGCGCGGCCAGGTCGCTGGCAACCAGCAGATCATAGGCCGCATCACGCGACAGGTCATGCGATCCGGGTTGCAGGAGATTGGCGATATTCACGTCGGACGGCAGGTCTGCCGCCGTTTGCAGTTTGGTCACGACCAGAGGGTTTAGCGCCGCGCGGACATCGACCCCTAGATCATCGGACATCTCTTCAATAGCGGTCACTCGGGCCGAAACATCCGCGTCGTATCTAATGGTCAGCAACCGTTCCAGCCGCTGTTTTTGCGCTTTCAACGCCGCGTCTGGTTCAGCTTCAATGGACGCGCGCAGCGGCTCCAGCAAGGCCCCTTCGGGATCGCGCTGGATGGATTGCAGGGCCGCCAGACGTTTCGCGCGATTCGGATCGGTCAGTTGGAACCGGACCAGAGCGGCCCCGATCATCGCACGGATACCGCTGTTGGGTTTCAACTGCTTAAGCTCGGTTTTCTCGAACGTGCCGACGACTTCTCCGGTGTCGAAGTCGGTCAATTCATACGACCGCCCCTCACCTTTCTGGCCAGAAAAGAACAGACCGTCAGACTTGCGCATCCACATATTCTTGGCGGCCCACGTCTCAAGCATCACTTGCGCCTGAGGCAAGCCGCTCGATGCAATTGCATCGATCGCTGGTTTGATCGTCTTGCGCGAGCTTTTGGCGATGATCTCCTGATGTTCTTGCAGGATCGGTTGCAGACCGGCCTCTTGCGCGTTGGCGGTCAGGCAGGCGCACAGAATTGCGAGGCCCGCAAGGAATAGTCGTACCATGTGGTGAAACCCGAATGTCTCTTGTGGCAAGGCGGGCGAACAAACCCGCCTTGCGTGTCCGTTAGTAGTTCGACAGTGTCTGAACGCAGGTTTTGGTCTCGGTGTTGTACATACCGCAGCCCAGCTCTTTCCAATCCGAGACCAGCACAGCCGACTCCGGAAGGAAATCAGTCCACGCGTCACCCGGCACGACATCAGTCTCACTGATGATATCGAACTGGCCGTCTTCCTGAATCTCGCCGATCAGAACCGGTTTGGCGAGGTGGTGGTTCGGCAACATCACAGCAGTGCCACCGGTCAGGTTCGGGAACTCCTGCCCGTACATCGCCGCGCGTACAGCATCGACTTCGGTCGTGCCGGCCTCGGTCGCGGCATTTACCCACATGTTGAAGCCGATGTAATGCGCTTCCATCGGATCGTTGGTCACGCGTTCATCACCCATGGTGGCTTTCCATGTCTCAACGAACTCTGCGTTGACGTCAGTGTCGGCCGATTGGAAGTAGTTCCAAGCGGCAAGGTGACCGACGAGGTTCGTGGTATCCAGACCGGACAGTTCTTCCTCACCGACCGAGAAGGCCACGACTGGAATGTCATCTGCCGACACACCGGCCGCTGCTAGTTCCTTGTAGAAGCCGATATTGGCGTCACCATTGATGGTCGAGATCACACCGACTTTCTTCCCATCCGCGCCCAGCGCGACCACGTCAGCCACGATCTTGGACCAGTCGGAATGGCCGAAAGGCGTGTAGTTTACGAAGATATCGTCATCAGCAATACCCTTCTGCTTCAGATAGCTTTCAAGGATATTGTTGGTAGTCCTGGGGTAGACATAGTCCGTGCCGAGCAGAGCGAATTTCTCGACCCCCAGTTCCTCCAGGAAATAGTCGGTCGCAGGGATCGCCTGCTGGTTCGGGGCCGCTCCGGTGTAGAAGACGTTTTTCGAGCTTTCTTCACCCTCATACTGTACCGGATAGAATAGAAGGCCGTTCAGTTCTTCGATCACCGGCAGGACTGACTTACGACTGACCGAAGTCCAGTTGCCAAAAATCACATCAACTTCATGCACAGTGAGAAGTTCACGCGCTTTTTCCGCGAACAAAGGCCAGTCCGATGCGGGATCCACTACAACGGCCTCAAGCTGCTTACCCAACAAACCGCCCTTGGCATTTTGTTGATCGATCAGCATTAGCATCGTGTCTTTCAGCGTCGTTTCCGAGATTGCCATCGTACCCGAGAGCGAATGCAGTACTCCGACCTTAATAGTGTCTTCGGCCGACAGCGCAGCGGTGGCCATGGCAGCAAATACTACTGATCCGGCGAGCGTGGATTTGAGCGATTTCATCTAATCCTCCTGGCGAGGTCAGCAGAGAAGGCTTGCGCAATTGCGCATTCTTCATCTACCTGATCCCCGCAACTGTTGTTGCGTTCCGTGTGGCGGTTGTGATCGAGGTCCAATTCGCGCAGCCGTCACACACCCTACGAATTCTTTCCGCGGTGGCACCCATACGGTTTCTGCATTGCAGCATGCTTGGCAACGTACGTTTGCCTCGATTCTGGAAATCAGTGAGATGTGCCCATTTTTTGATCTCGCGCTGACACCACTGTCTAAAATTTAGCCACACGACATGGAAATATACAGTTTTCGACACTGTAGATTAGAGTTCCGGCGCCTCAACAGAGAAACAAGTCGCACGATCCGACGCTCTAAAGGTGCCCAATTACACAAGCTGCAGTCATATTGCCCACGCACAGCGCGGTGCCGCCACGTGCTGCAGGTGCCGTCAGCCTGAGCACCAAGAAACTGGGCAAAAAGACGGTGCTGGACACGTTTCACCAGTCCGGGTCATTTAAATGCCTGTTTCCCAGAACCACGACGTCTGATCTTGATGCGGTTCTCCTAAATACAGCAGGCGGCGTAACCGGAGGGGATTCGTTCCGATTTTCTGGCAAGGCTGCGGAAGGTACGGCGCTGACCTTAACAACTCAAGCCTGCGAGCGGGCCTATAAGGCCCAACCCGCCGAATGTGGCCAGATTACCAATCTTTTGACGGCCGGGGCTGGGGCCCGTTTGAACTGGTTGCCGCAAGAGACCATTCTGTTCAATGGCAGCGCATTGGATCGACGCCTCAGGATTGATATGGCGCCGGATGCCGAGATGCTGATGGTCGAGCCGCTGATCTTCGGTCGCGCCGCCATGGGTGAGACGCTGACCAACATTCGTTTGCGCGACCGGATTGAGATTCGGCGCGCAGGGACGCCAGTGTTTTTGGATGCGATTCGATTCTCTGGTGACTGGCACAAGCATTTCTCCGGACCGTATATAGCGAACGGCGCGGGAGCGATGGCACTGATCGTCTTTGCGTCGAAGGCAGCGGAGGGTCATCTGGATTCTGTTCGCCAATTGCTGCCGGAGGACGCCGGGGCGACCCTGCTCGGCAGTGACCTGCTCGTCACGCGGGTTCTGGCCCAAAACAGCTTTACCCTTCGCCGGACGTTAATGCCGGTTCTTCGCAAACTGAACAAAGACACACTCCCCCGATGCTGGATGCTCTGACATGAACCTGACACCTCGTGAAAAAGACAAACTGCTGGTCGCCATGGCCGCCGAGGTCGCCCGCAAACGGCTGGACCGCGGCGTCAAACTGAACCACCCTGAGGCTATCGCCCTGATCACCGACGCCGTGGTCGAGGGCGCGCGCGACGGCCGTTCAGTCGCCGACATGATGCAGTCCGGGGCTGAAGTGATCACCCGCGACCAATGCATGGAAGGCGTGCCCGAGATGATCCACGAGGTGCAGGTCGAAGCCACTTTCCCGGACGGCACCAAGCTTGTGACTGTTCATAACCCTATTCGTTAAACTTCAGAGGAGTTTCCCATGTACCGCATGCTGTTTCCCGCTCTTATTCTGGCTAGTCCGGCCGTGGCCCATTCGGACACCCATGTTCACGCTCATAGCAGTGACTATGCCCTGCTTGCAGCAGGGCTAGCATTGATCGCGGTCATCGCCATCACGGTGATAATGAAGCTGCCAAAATGACCCCCGGTGAGATCATACCCGCCGAGGGTTCACTGACGCTCAACGCAGGACGCAACAGTCGTCTTGTTGTTGTCGCCAATACCGGTGATCGACCCGTGCAGGTCGGTAGCCATTACCATTTCGCCGAAGCGAACTCCGCCTTGGATTTCGATCGCTATGCGGCCTTGGGGATGCGATTAGACATCCCTGCAGGTACTGCCGTGCGATTTGAGCCGGGTCAGACTCGCGAGGTTATTCTGGTGCCATATGACGGGCGCCGTCACATCTACGGTTTCAATATGCACATCATGGGGGCTTTGAAAGATGCCGGGCAAGATCAGCCGGAGTGACTATGCCTCCATGTTCGGCCCCACGGTCGGCGACAAAGTACGATTGGCAGATACGGATCTGATAATCGAGGTCGAGAAAGATCTGATTGTTGAGCGCGCAACGGCAGCCCGTTTCAGCGAAACCGGCCACCGCGAAGACGTTTACGGGGAAGAGGTCAAGTTCGGCGGTGGCAAAGTCATTCGTGATGGGATGGGGCAATCTCAGTTCACGCGAGCCGAAGGGGCGGTGGATACGGTGATCACCAACGCGCTGATCGTCGATCACTCCGGCATCTACAAAGCGGATGTGGGGTTGAAAGACGGGCGTATCGCCAGGATCGGCAAGGCCGGGAACCCCGACACTCAACCCGGCGTGGACATCATCATCGGTCCCGGTACCGAGATCATTGCAGGCGAAGGTCGCATTCTGACCGCAGGTGGGTTCGACAGTCATATCCACTTCATTTGCCCGCAACAGATCGAAGACGCGTTGCATTCCGGCTTGACCACTATGCTGGGTGGCGGCACCGGTCCAGCGCATGGAACGTTGGCGACCACCTGCACCCCTGGCCCATGGCATATCGGGCGGATGATGCAAGCGGCTGATGCTTTTCCGATGAATCTAGCGTTTGCAGGCAAGGGCAATGCCTCGCTGCCCCCAGCTCTTGAAGAGCAGGTCAAAGCCGGTGCCTGCGCTCTGAAGCTGCACGAGGATTGGGGCACCACCCCTGCCGCCATCGACTGCTGCCTGTCGGTGGCAGACGCGATGGATGTACAGGTTATGATCCACACTGACACACTCAATGAATCAGGCTTTGTCGAAAACACCGTGGCGGCCATAAAGGGTCGCACAATCCACGCCTTCCACACCGAAGGTGCGGGCGGTGGCCACGCCCCGGATATCATCAAGATCTGCGGCGAGAACCACGTTCTGCCGTCTTCGACGAACCCGACGCGGCCCTTCACCGTGAACACGGTCGAGGAACATCTGGATATGCTGATGGTCTGTCACCACCTCGACAAATCCATCCCCGAGGACGTGGCCTTTGCCGAAAGCCGTATCCGGCGCGAGACGATTGCGGCCGAGGATATCCTGCATGACATGGGCGCGTTCAGCATTATCGCATCAGACAGTCAGGCCATGGGTCGGGTCGGAGAGGTTTTGATCCGCACGTGGCAAACCGCGGACAAGATGAAGAAACAGCGCGGGCGTCTGCCCGAGGAAACCGGTGAGAACGACAACTTTCGCGTCCGCCGCTATATTGCGAAATACACCATCAACCCGGCCATTGCACATGGCCTGAGCCACGAGATTGGTAGTATCGAAGAAGGCAAACGCGCCGACCTGGTTCTTTGGAACCCGGCCTTTTTCGGTGTAAAGCCCGAGATGGTTCTGCTGGGCGGCACCATAGCCTGCGCGCAGATGGGCGATCCCAACGCGTCGATCCCTACACCGCAGCCGGTTTATAGTCGCCCAATGTTTGGCGCTTACGGACGGTCGGTGGAAAACTCGGCGATCACATTTGTCTCGCAGGCGGCCCATGCGGATGGGATCGGTGATACACTGGGATTGGCAAAGCAGACCGTCGCCGTCCAAAACACACGAGAAATTGGCAAGCAGGATCTTCTGCTGAACAACGCGACGCCGCATGTCGAAGTTGACCCGGAAACCTACGAGGTCCGGGCAGATGACGAACTGCTAACCTGCCAACCCGCCGAAACGCTGCCCATGGCACAGCGATACTTTTTATTCTGATCAAAAAGTGTGCTGCGTTGCGGCACATGCAAGGCAGAAATGACCAAACACGCTCTACTAAGTGAGGCCGACATGACAAATATTAAACCCCATGGGAGGACCACCGTTTACGAGGGTTCAAATGGCACACTCAGCAACACAGACAAACTCACGCTTTTCGCTGCCCGGTCTGATCGCATCCATCGGGTCATCCATCTACTCGGCTTTGATCAGCGTGGCCCAAGCCCAATCGCGTGTCAGGCAAGTCGAATTTCTGCAATCGCTCAGCGACGAAGAGCTGAAAAACCGTGGTCTGACGCGCGAACGGATCGTGCACCGGGTCTTTGCGGATTCGATCTGGCTCTGATCGTTTCCGTTGCAGAGGAGGCGATGGTATGACCGCCCTGCTCTGCACCGCCCGCCAATACTCGGATCACACACACGGCGATCCGACAGACTGCTTGTCTTTGACTTATGATGACCGCTTTTTGCGCCGCAAGGTTCTTACCTGCGAAAGCGGCGAGCAGATCCTCATCGATCTGGCACAAACGACCTCATTGAACCACGGCGGCGCGTTAATCTTGGATGACGGCCGCGAAGTAGAAATACAAGCTGCACGCGAAGCTTTGCTGGAGGTAACTGCCCCGGACCTGACGCGCATCGCATGGCATATCGGCAATCGCCATACGCCTTGTCAGATCGAAAAGGATCGCCTGATGATCCAGGTCGATCACGTTATCCGAGACATGCTTCTCAGAATAGGGGCTACCGTGCGAAAGGTGCACGAGCCGTTTACCCCCGAAGGCGGGGCCTATGGCCACGGCAGGACCCATGGCCACACCCACTGACGCCGATGTCCTGACACTGACCCAATGGTTGTCACCCGCCTATCCTGTGGGGGGGTTTGCCTACTCTCACGGGCTTGAGGCAGCGATTGACCGGGGAACTGTCGCGAATTCTCAGGATACCGAAGCCTGGATTTCAGATGTGCTGGAATATGGCTCTGGGTGGAATGATGCTCTGTTCGTTGTGGCGGCCTTCAATGCGCTGGACAAAGATGAATTGATCAACGTCGATGTCACGGCGAGGGCTTTTTGCGCGACATCCGAAAGGCTCATGGAAACCAATTTGCTGGGACAGGCCTTCGGGAATGTCACCAAAGGTGTCTGGGGATTGGACCTTAAGCGGTTCACTTACCCCGTCTCGATTGGTCGGTCTGCAAGACTACAAAACCTTCCATTGCTGCTGACGACCAAGATGTTTCTGCAAGCATTCGCAAGCAACCTTGTCGCATGTGCGACGCGCCTTGTGCCACTGGGACAGACTGATGCTCAAAGGCTGATCCGCCAACTGACGCCGCTGTGTTCCCAGATTGCTGAAAGAGCACAAAAGGCAAGTTTGGACGAGTTAAGCTCTACCACGTTTTTGGCGGACATCGCGTCCATGAAACACGAAACACAATATTCGAGGATATTTCGCACATGACGAGTATGCACGGCCCGCTTCGCGTAGGTATTGGTGGTCCGGTAGGCGCCGGAAAAACCACTTTAACCGCCGCCTTGTCTGAGGCGTTGCGCGATGTCTGCTCGGTGGGCGTTATAACCAACGACATTTATACGCAGGAAGATGCCGAAGCGCTAATGCGCATGCAGGTCCTGCCGCGGGACAGGATCATCGGCGTCGAAACGGGTGGTTGCCCGCATACAGCAATTCGCGAAGACGCCTCGATCAATTTGGCCGCTGTCGCGGAAATGCAGACACGCCATCCGGATCTCGACGTTGTTTTGATTGAAAGCGGAGGCGACAATCTATCGGCCACATTCAGCCCGGAACTGGCGGATCTGACCATCTACGTGATTGATGTCGCCGCAGGCGAAGAAATCCCCAGGAAAGGCGGGCCGGCGATTACGAAATCGGACATCCTTGTTATCAACAAGACCGACCTTGCGCCGCATGTTGGCGCTTCGCTGCAGGTTATGGAACGTGATGCGCAAAGAATGCGTAAAGGACGGCCCTTCTTGTTCTCGTCACTTCGCCACAGAAGCGGGGTCGACGAAATTGTGGATCTGCTCGTGAAAGGGGGAGGTTTAAAGATTTCGGAAGCGAATTTGTCCCAGGGACGAAGAGGCCAAGATTGCTCGCCAATTAGCCCAATCCCAAGTCCTTAAAACCAGTGCTTTGTTAAGGCGACTTGGACAGCGTCATCAAAAACGCAACTAAGTCTGCAATCTCTTGCTCAGACAAATTCAATTGCGAGAGAATGGCTTCACCGTCGGCGTGCAGCCTTTCCGTATTGATTTTGCTGTAATGCCGGATGACTGCGTTCAGATCACTTAGGCTGCCGTCATGCATGTACGGAGCGGTTTCAGACACTCCCCGCAAGCTGGGCGTGCGGAAGGTTCCAAAATCAGAATGGTTCCTTCGTACATTTCGAACCGCCCAAGCACCTTGTCTCTTCGGATCATCATTCCAGTTGCCGTCCAGTGTGTAGGGGCTTGAGAATAAAAAGTTCAGCCCAGCGAACCGCCCTTCGTCAACCTCGATTTCATTCAGAAAATATGGCACTCCAGCGTCGTGGAACTCGTTGTTGGAAAATCTCGGACCATTGTGGCACAACACACAGTTTCCACGCCCTATGAACAGCTGAAGACCTCGCTGTGCAGCTTCGGGGTAGCTCGCAGCCGCTGCTAGATCTTGATTCTCCAATGCATCGCGGAAATCGTCAAACTGTGTCCGGTCCGTAGCCAAAGTTTCCAAGTAGGCGGATAGAGTTTTGGCAATGTTCACCAGCACAAGCTCTGAATCTTGAACCTGAATGTCGCCAAACGTGGCTTCAAATTCATCAATGTAGGTACTTTCTGAGATAGCAGTTTTTAGGCTATCGGCACTGTGGGCCATCTCTTGTTTTTCAATGATCGGATGCAGGCTAGCTGCCCAAAGGTTATCGCTTTTGCCACCCCAACCATACCAGCGGAGTCCGGCCAGGTTCCGCAGCGATGGAGTGTTTCGATCTAACAGTACACGGCCGAGCGCACGCGCCTCTGGCGTTGTAAATGCCTGTTCAGGATCATGACAACTTGCACAAGAAAATGCACCGTCGACGGACAACACCGGATCGTTGAATAAGGCCTCTCCAAGCGCGATCGCTCTGGCATTGTTCGAAACCCTATTGCTTGGGTCCGAATGGAAGGATGGTGGCCAAGGCCCAAAGGAAAGCGTTTGTTCAATTTCGTCTACAGATAACAAGACCTCTGCACGCACTGCACCTGTCAGGGCTATTAACGCAGCTGTAAACCACAGTTTCATTTCAGCGTAATTTCTGACGTATAGAAAATTGATTGGCCATTGATGTCGACATCGGCCTGCAGCTCCCACAAACCCGGCATGTGAAACAGCATATCATCAACGCGGAACGCTCCGCCGCCCAAGGCGGTAACTTTGGGGGTATAGTTCATACCATGTCGATGTGCGGGCATGGTTGCATCCACACGCATCTGGCCCACGTCAGTTTCACTACAAATAGAAACCAGTACGGAAAACGGTCGAGCCAACGGGATTTCATCGACGGACAGATAAACCTCGGGTGCGTTTTGAACTTCCGAATTCATACGTTGCCCAGTTACGTCACAAGCAAAAGCCGTGCTGGACCAAATCATAAACCAGACAGCGCTGCGGATCATTCTGATGCCAGCAAACGTTCTGCGTTGGCATAGGCGATGTTGTCCGCAATCTGGTCCGGCAGCAAATCCAGCCATTCACGCGAAAAATCGGCATGAGGTCCTACGTAATACCAACGTTCCGGCGCAAATGTGTCCGTGCCGACCATGAAACGATCCGGATGGGCTTCGAAAGCCGCCTTCCAATCCGGGTCGATACGGCCTCGTGAGGTCATGTCGGAACGAAACGCCAGATCGGCCCAAAGCCTGGGATAGGTGTCCAGCGCGTCAACAACGCTCGCTGGATCATCAAAGCCAGAGTGCGCCCACAAGACCCGAGCTTCAGGCCAGGTTTCGAAGATCAGGTCAACTGCCTCTCGATCACCATGGTGATGCAGGATGAGGTTCCGCTCTTTGGCTAGTGCAATCATACGTTGGATGACCGGCGTTTTGATATCGTCGCCGTAAGCGTGAAACTCACCGATGGCTTCGTACTTGTTCATTGCCAGATTTGCTTCCAGATACTCGATTACGGTTTCATCGTGCATCCAGGTGCTGATTTCACCGCGACGCCGGTAAGGGCGCAGTGCCGGAACAACAATGTCCGGTGCCGCGGCCAACAACAGCTGAGTACCATTGTCATCAGAGCTGGAGACCAGGGCTTTACGAACGCCCGCATCTCGAAGGATTTTGGCCACCTGTTCGGGAGGAACCAGTTTGACGGCATCGTGGCTGTAATGAATATGCGCGTCAAAGATCGGGCGCTCTTCTGCGATAGCACTACTGCAAATCAGCGCGGCACCAAATATGAAGATATGTTTCAGCACCTCAAGCCTCCTCAATATCGTTCAGACTTTGGCAAGCTTCACATCGAACTTCACGTGCAAGAAAGGTTCAGTGATCTTACCAGAAAGCTCCATGCCATCAGGAAATTCTGAAACTGGCCTTTCAATATAGGTCATCACCAGATCATCCCGAACACCAAACACTGTATCCTGATCCAAATAAGGATCGTCGTCGGGGAAAATCTCAGTGACCAAAGAACGGAAGCCAGGAGCTTTGACGATATAGTGCAGGTGCGAAGGTCGCCAGGGATGGCGGCCGCAGGCGCGCAGGATATCCCCGACCGGCCCATCTGACGGTACCGTGTATTCAACTGGCTTGACGGTCGTGAATGCATACTTACCGTCGTCACCGGTAGTCATCAGGCCGTGAAAAGAATAGGTGTCCTGTTCTTCGTCCTGGCTTGCATACATTCCATTCGGTGCGGTTTGCCAGATATCCAGCTCAGCACCGGAAATCGGATTACCATCGATGTCCCGGATCACGCCTTCAGCAAGCAGCACAGGCCCACCGTAGTGGCGCTTCATATCCCCGCCGAATGGCAGAGGCGGCGCGCCAGAGACATGGAAAGGGCCAAGTACGGACGAACTTGTTGCATCAGAACTTGAATGCAACATATCCACCAATGACGACAGGCCCAGCACATCCGAGGCGAGCACGAACTCATGCCTGTCCTCTGATTCCACGGCAGCGCATCCCTCCAGAAACGCAATCCCGGCGCGCCATTCGTCATGTGTCAAGTTGGTTTCTCGCGCGAAGTCGTGGAGGTGTTTGACCAGTGACCCCATGATTTCTCTCATCCGCGGATCGGTGTCCTTGGACAGGTATCCCATGAACACGTCGGTGATATTGTCTTTGGTGACAGAGCGCATCTGGGCCTCCTTAAATCAGGGCAAGGCTGAGGATCGGGAACTCGATCAGAATAAACAGAACGATCAGCATCACGAACGCAAAGGGAAGTGCGCCCATAAACACATCCTTGAGCGATATTCGGTCATCGTTGATCGTCGATTTGATGACGAAGCAAGATATGCCCAAAGGCGGGGTCAAAAGCCCGATTTCGGCGCCGACCACAGTGATTATGCCAAACCAGATCAACGACATGTCCAGGGCTTCGGCCATGGGCAGGAACAGCGGGACGACGATCAGAATGATGGACGCCGTATCGAGCAAAGTTCCCAGAAAAAGCATCAAGAGAACGTAGAGCAGCATGATCGACCAAAAGGACGCGGAATTTCCCGCGAGCAAATCCTGCAACTGATTGGGCAGCCCGGCCAGCCCCAGCATGCGACTATAGATCGAAGCCGCCGTAATCAGGAACAAGATCGCCGCTGTAATGTGACCGGTTTCCAGCAACGCGTCCCAGAACGCTCTTGGTGTCATGGACTTGCGCACGACGGCGATCACGAGCGCAACCAGTGCCCCGGCGGCACCCGCCTCGACAGCGGTTAGCCATCCTGTGTAAATGCCACCGAGCACTACCGTGATAATGAACAATGTGGGCAGGGTCTTGGATGCGATCTCGCGTCTGGACATCCATTCGGTGTCTTCAACGACCCGGCCGCCCACAAATGCAGGTGTGAAGCGGCCCATCAACCAGATCGCGCCCACATAAGCTATCGCCAGCATGATACCGGGTATTACCCCCGCCAGAAACATGTCCCCTACGGACTGCTCAGCGACAAAGGAATAGATGATCAGCATCGCCGAGGGTGGAATAATCATCCCCAAAACCGACGACCCGGCCACCACGCCAACAGCAAAACGTGGATTATATGCCTGCGCCATCATCTGCGGGACCGAGACCTTGGTGAACACTGATGCGGACGCAATGGACGACCCGGTAACGGCCGCAAACACGGCATTGGCTCCGACGGTCGCCATTCCGATACCGCCTTTGACCTTGCGGAACCGCATGGTCATGACTTCGTAAATGTCCCTGCCTAGTCCCGCTTTTGAAACGATGAGCCCCATAAAGGTAAACAACGGGATGGTCGCGAAACTGTATTCCATCGCGCTGTCGCCCACCGCAACCTTCAGCAGATTGAGCGCAAGCGTGAAGTTATCTCGCATCAGCCAGATCGACACGAAGGAGACCACGCCCAAAGCAATCGGAATGTAGACGCCAGCGTAGATCAGGAAGACGATTGCAACGACCGAGATCAGGCCAATCTCAATCGGCGTCATTCTGCGGCCTCGTCATGTTCAGGGGTGCGGACAAGCTGCGGGCGGTCCTGCGCCGTGACGACCTTAAGCAGGAAGATCACGCAGGCAAGCGCAGTACCGCACGCGATGACCAGTTTGACCGGCCACCATGGCAATGTGAAAAGACCGGGTACCCCGAAGTAGTCCTGCGTCTCCCACATATGCAGGAACTCTGGGAAGGTCACATACGCAATCAAGGCCATGAAGATTGCAGATATGGCGTTGATGATGCACCTCAGGCTGGCTGTCACACCCGGGCGGCGATGGTGCAGCAGGTTCAGGAACCCGTCTGAGCGCGTCAGCCGATCCACTCTGACGACGTCGGCCAACTGCAAGAAAACGATCATCACGACCGAAAACTGGACCATCTCGTAGGTCCCGCGCAGAGGGGCTGAAAACAGGCCACGCGCGATGACGTCAATATTCAGAATGACCACCAACGCAAGGACAACGATAGTACCCAAAGCGTTGGCAGCGATTGCAAGCGAATTGGCGACCCGAGACAAGCCAGCAACTGCGGTCTTCAGCATGAAAGGCCCCTTTCGTGGATCGCCAACCGGTTATTTAGCCGTCCAGTCACGCACACCGGTAAATCCGGCATCCTGAAGCTTGCCGAGGTAAGCGGCCAGCATCTCTGTGCCCTGCTCGCCGTTATCGTTCAGCGTCGCGGCCCATTCCTGCGCGACATTCGGCATGGCGTTTGCCCAAGCGGCACGGTCTTCGTCCGAAACCTCAACGATTGTTCCACCCGCTTCTACATACGCATCCCGCGAAGCAGCGGCGCGGTCCATCGCGATGCCGGCGACATGGTCACGGTAGTCGATGGCGACGGCCTTTAACACTTCTTTGACTTCGTCCGGGAGGCTAGCCCAGTAGTCGGCATTGACGGTGATGGTCTTGGAATTCACTGCTCCCAGATCAGCCTTGAGCATGTACGGCGCTACTTCCGCGATCTTAAACGTCTTTGCGGCTTCGGGCCAAAGCATGCCGCAGTCGACCAGGCCGGTTTGAAGCATGTTGTAGAAATCGGTTAGTCCCCCGCGTACACCAGCGGCATCCTTGATCCCTTCAAGATAACGCAGGTTCAGGCCTGCTCCCGCGATTTTGCGGCCCTCAAGATCGGCAACCGAAGAAACAGGTTCCGTGCAGAAGATTTGATAGGTGTCGAGCACAACGCCGGTAGCAAGATAAACTTGGTTCTGTGCGGCGAACTCGTTTTGCATCGCCGGGTATTCACGAGCGATTTCATCAACAGCCTTGGCGACGGCGCGGGAATCCGATGCCACAAAAGGTGTCGAGCCCGATATTCCTTGGCTGGGAAGCTTCGAAGAATGGAAGATTGTGGTAACGATGCCAATGTCTCCTAATCCCAGCTGAATACCTTCCAGAACACCCTTGGGCTTGACGATCGAACCGCCGTAGTTCTCTTGCCAGCTCATCTTGTAGTTGCCGGAATCGGCCAACCGCTTGTCCACTTCTGGAATGAAGAAGTTGGTGAATTCTTTCACCCACAACGCGCGGTCGGGATAGCCATCAATTACGACAGCAGAGATGGTCTCTTCTGCCGCGAGGGGCATCGCCATGGCGCCCGCCAGAGCAGCGCCCACTAGGCTGCGTTTGGTCCAGTTTTTCATTTCTCTCCTCCCAGAAAGTTGGGTCTTTTGTCTTTATTTGTTTGTTTTGACCCAGTTGACGGTCAGGTCAGTGCCTGCCGCTTCGAACAGTTTTGCAATGGCGCAATACTTGGCTGACTCCTCGCCCACGAGTGTCAGCTCCTCCTGACTGGCGGGTGTCTCACAATTCACGGTGAGTTCGATTTCCGGAAACGGAACATCAATCTCCTCTTCCATCAGGACACCGCGCCGATCCAGCCTGCATTTCGCGTCGATTGTCACAGCGCCGAGGTCGACCCCCAACCGATGTGCGTTCTTGTGCCCGATGACATTCGTACAGGCGATCAGCGCGGCCATGGCGGTTTCCGTCGGAGAGGGCCCTTGATTGGTGCCGCCGCGCTCGACGGGTTCGTCGATTGTGACGTTCAGATCGCGGATGGGAATTTCGGTGCGCGCATGTGTCGGGCACTGGGCCGTTGTCCGATAGGTCACGACGGGTTTTACATTCATGGCCATTGCGTCACCTCCTCATGCATAAGTGCAGACCTTTTCGAAGGGAAAACGTGGAAGCTTCTGGAACAATCCGGTCTCGTCCGCGTAGCCCAGATTGCAAAGAAAATTGGACTTGAGCGTCGTACCCGCGAAGAACTCCTCATCGACGATCTTGTTCAAAAAACCTGACATGGCGCCGACGTCCAACCCGACCGCCCGGGCCGCAATCATGAAGTAAGCGCCCTGAAGCGTGCCATTTCGAAAGGCCGTGTCTGCCACGTAGTCGGGCTTGTTTTCGAACAATGGCCGACGGTCTTCGTGCGGGAAAAGAAAGGGCAGTTCCTTCCAGAAGTCCATGTCATAGGCAATGATCGCCGTGACCGGAGCATCCATCATCTTTGGCACATTCTTCGGCTTTAAAGACTTTGCAAGCCGCTCTTTCCCTTCAGAACTTTTCACGAAAACGAAGCGCGCGGGCAACGTATTCATGCTGGTCGCGCCGTTGATCGTGATGTCGTAGATCTCTTCAAGTATTTCGTCAGAAACAGGCTTGTTGGTCCACGCGTAGTGCGATCTGGATTCGCGCAGGATCAAGGCGATCGCGTCATCCGACAAGCGTGGAATGCGCGCGCGCAGATCGCGGTGATCTTGCTGCGCCTTAGCGCGAAGTGCCTCCAGCTCTGCTCCGGTTGGTGCGCTCATGCTGCAGCCACCTTGGACTTGGCGTCCTTTTCGTCAATGATTGGGCTGGCGCAGATTCCGATGCCTTCAATCTCGACCTCAACGGTTTCGCCGGGCTTCAGCCAACGGGGATTGGGCTTTTTGGCGTGTCCGACACCGGGCGGCGTACCCAGCGCAATCAGATCCCCCGGCTCCAGAGTAGTATATTCCGAAATCGTCGCGATGACCTGACAAACCCCCCAAATCATGTTGGCGGTATTCGAGCTTTGAAGGATTTCATCACCCACACGGCTTTCGATCTTCAGACCTGATGCCCCTTCGGGCAACTCATCCGGCGTTACGGTGAAAGGGCCGATCGCGCCCGTGTCATCAAAGTTTTTGCCGGGTGTCCACTGAACGGTTTTGCGCTGATAGTCCCGCAGCGAACCATCGTTGAATACAGTGTAGCCAAAGACATAATCCAGTGCGTCCTGCTCCGAGATATGGCGGCCGCGTTTTCCAACGATCAGCATAAGTTCGGCTTCGTAGTCGAGCTTCTGGGAACAGGCAGGCCGTACCATAGGTTGCCCTGCCGCCATGATCGAATTCTTCCCGCGCATGAACAGCGTCGGATATTCCGGGATGTCATACCCGCCTTCCTTGATGTGGTCCGTGTAGTTCAACCCCATGCAAATAATCGTTCCGGGAGCAGCAACGGGCAATGCCGGAGTGATGGAAGACACGGGCACACTGTCTGCCGCGTCAATTTTGCTGGCAAGTGAGTCGGCCAGTTCAGGCTTGGCTATCAAACCCATCAAATCCGAACCGACGGCAGGGTCCAAAGCCGTTAGATTCACTGCGTTTTTACCGTCTACAGCAAAAACCGCCGTGCCTTCCGAAGTCTCTCCCACCAGGTATTTCATTTTCACCATCCATGTCAGTTCGCTTGATTTTTGCCGACTATTTTGCCATATGTCAAATAATATCGATATTTTTGGAGATAGCAAATGGTTACTTGGGCAGACTACAAATCAGAAGCAAAAAGCCGCGGTGCGCTTGCTTTGGAGCTTTACGTCGCGCTCAGCACGCCAGCCAAAGCGCCGAATGATGTAAAGGCGTCACTGCCAGATCACTTGGCGTATCAGACGCAGCTGGAACGTTTGGGGCAGCTGGCTTTTGCAGGCCCCATGTCGGATGAAACTGGAGAGCATATGCAGGGGATGGGACTGATCATCTATCGCGCCGACAGCCTTGAATCCGCCCGGAAGCTGGCCGAAGACGATCCTATGCACAAAAGTGGGGCACGTAGTTTTGTACTTCGGCGCTGGTTGATCAACGAAGGCTCGCTGAACATTTCAGTTGGTCTATCGACTGGAACGAGTGCCTTCAGTTAAGTGCACTCAAGAGTATTTGCCGCGAAATAGGAACAGTCGGATATGGACGCCATGCTTGATACTGAGGGCAAAGAGACATCAGCCACTCATGGAGCGTATCGAAAGCTGCGCGAATTAATCCTGACCGGCGAATTACCTCCGGGTCAAAAACTCAAGATCGAACAGCTTCGCGGGCTTTTGGACACTGGCGCTAGTCCAGTTCGGGAAGCGCTTAGCCTTTTGACTTCGGACATGTTGGTCGAGCGGATTGATCAGCGCGGATTTCGGGCAGCGCCAGTCAGCAAGTGTAACTTTGAGGAAATCCTTCTGCTTCGATGCAACCTTGAAGAAACCGCATTGCGCGCTTCCATCACCAATGCGGATGCGGCCTGGGAAGACCGGCTTGTCTTGCGTCACCATCATATGAAAAAGGCCAGCCAGAACGGGGCACAAGACTTTGAGGACGCTCACAAGGCGTTTCATATGGCCTTGTTGGACAATTCGAAACTGCCGTTGCTGCTGCGGTATTGCTCGCAGCTTTACGACCTGAACATTCGCTACCGCTATCTGGCAGCCGGCGGGTCGAGTTACAAAAAACGAGACATCGCCGCCGAACATCAGCAAATCTTGGACGCCGCATTAAATCACGACGCAGACGGCGCAACTCGGCACCTAATCGATCACTACCGCCGAACAGGTGAGTACCTTAGCAGCCAGATGGAGCCCTGAAATGCAGCAGAATTGGTTTCTGGGTGATCTACTAAACCAATTGCTGGACCGCCCTGACAAAAGGCGTGGCAAGGATGACAAACGGTCCATTTCCGAACTATGTGAGGCGCTTTTATCTGCGGAAGGTGAAGTTTCAGGATTCACGCTCGCGTCTACGATCCTTGAGCGCTACCACACTCTGAATGATGCAGAGAAACTAGACTTTTTTGTCTATTTGAATGACCAACTTGAGTTGGACGCAAAACAGCTTTCTGAAGCAGCCCGCCTCTACGCCAGCGACCAAAGTGTCAAACTTTATCAAAGGCTTAGTGAAGTTTCAGAGCCACGGCGGCAAGAGTTATTGCGACGGCTGAACCAGCCGTCTGGTGCGACACAGGAACTTGTAGCCATGCGCGTTGATCTGCTGCGCTTTCTCAAATCCAAACCGGAACTCAAGCGAACGGATATCGATTTCGTCCATTTATTGCGCAGCTGGTTCAACCGAGGCTTTCTGGTCCTCAAGCAAATTAGCTGGGACACCCCTGCCCGCGTTCTGGATAAGATCGTCGCCTATGAAGCGGTGCACCAGATCAACGATCTGGACGACTTACGGCGACGGCTCTACCCACCGGACCGTCGATGTTTTGCGTTCTTCCACCCCTCGATGCCAGATGAGCCACTGATTTTTGTTGAGGTCGCTCTGACCGCTGAAATCCCGAATGCAATAGATACGCTTCTATCCGAAGCACGAGAACCGATCGAAACCGAGCAGGCAAAGGTCGCGGCGTTCTATTCCATTTCAAACTGCCAAAAGGGTTTGGCGGGCATCAGCTTTGGGAATCTATTGATAAAGCAGGTTGTGACCGAGCTTTCGCGGGAGCTTCGCGGGCTTGATACCTTTGTGACATTGTCGCCGATACCGGGGCTAAACCGGTGGCTGTCTCGTGAAACAGACAACCCGGAACACGGGCATGCCGCCGAGGCCGTGCTTGCAGAAACAGCAACACCGCAGGACGTGCGCGCGATGGCCGCCCGGTACTTGATTTTCGCCAAGCGCGAAGATGGAATGCCGCTTGACCCTGTGGCGCGCTTTCACTTGGGAAATGGTGCCGAGCTTCATGAACTGCATGCCCAGGCAGATCAGTCGCCAAACGGACGCGCCCAGTCCGGAGGTGCGATGGTCAATTACCTTTACGATTTGAACAAAACAGAACGTTACCACGAAGAATTCGCGACACGTGCCACGATCCAAGCCTCGCGTTCAATTCGCGCGGCTTCAACTGCGACGCTTGCAGTAAAGCCTAGGGAAAATACAGCGTGACTAATACACTTTACGACAGTTTGTTTGCCCGCCATGAGGGCAACACGGCTCCATTCCTGCAACTCGATAATGGCCAGGTGGTTACTTATGATGCGTTTCTGCAGCGCACCGCGCAAATCGCGCATGTCTTGCAGAACAGCGGAGTTTCCCCCGGCGACCGCATCGTTGTGCAAGCGCCCAAGCAGGCTGACACGATTGCGCTCTATGCCGCTTCGGTTCAGGCAGGTGCTGTCTACCTGCCCCTAAACACCGCCTATACCATGGCAGAGTTGGACTATTTCATCTCTGATGCGCAACCTGCGTTAATCGTTTGCGACAGCAACGACAAAGTTGAATTCGAGCAATTGGCAACCCGGTCCGGCGCAAAGCTGCTGACCTTGGGTAGCAAAAATTCAAGCCTGAGCCGCGATGCGGACGCACAACCTTGTGCATTCGAAACCGTGGATCGCGCGCCAGAAGACCTCGCGGCGCTTCTTTACACTTCAGGTACCACGGGCCGGTCCAAGGGCGCGATGCTCAGCCACCGAAACCTGCTGTCCAATGCCCAAGCCCTTGTGGATATGTGGGGTATCACCGACGCTGATCGCTTAATTCACGCGTTGCCCATCTTTCATACGCACGGGCTTTTCGTGGCGATGAACACATCACTACTCGCCGGTTCCAAAGTGCGGCTAATGAAAAATTTCGACACTGATATGATCTTGGAAGAACTGCCGAATTCAACCCTTCTGATGGGTGTCCCCACTTTCTATACCCGGTTGCTGGCGGATGATGGTTTCACCGACGAGATCACAGAGAACATGCGTCTGTTCATTTCCGGTTCAGCCCCTTTGCTGGCAGAGACCCATGTGGCGTTCGAAACGCGCACCGGCCACCGTATCCTTGAGCGCTATGGTATGACCGAAACGAACATGAACACCTCTAACCCTTATAGAGGTGAGCGTCGCGCGGGAACTGTTGGTATGGCCCTACCCGGCACCGAGGTGATCGTAACCAACCCTAAAACTGGAGAACCGCTACCCCAGGGCGATGTCGGAATGATCGAAGTGCGTGGCCCCAATGTTTTTCAGGGCTATTGGCAAATGCCCGAAAAAACGGCTGAAGAGCTTCGAGAAAATGGATTTTTCATCACCGGAGATCTGGGCCAATACAGCGAGGATGGCTACCTGTCGATAGTAGGTCGGTCAAAGGACCTGATCATTACCGGTGGTTACAACGTCTACCCCAAAGAAATTGAAGACGTTTTGAACGATGTCGATGGTGTTCAGGAATCGGCGGTCTTCGGGGTTCCCGACGACGAATTTGGAGAAGCAATTATTGCTGCTTTGGTTGCCGAGCCTGGAGCACAGCTTCAGGTGGAACAGATCGAGTCGATCATCAGAAACAAGCTGTCGCGATTCAAACATCCTCGTCGCTACGAACTCGTCCAGGAGTTGCCGCGAAACACTATGGGAAAAGTTCAAAAGAACGTGCTGCGCGAACGGTACGCGAACAAGGAACTATCACCGGCGGCATCTTAGGAAGCCTATCCAGACGCTCAATCAAATCAAGACCTTCAGATCGGATACTACCCACCCTTCAGACTGCCAAACTCATCAGGAGATCCACAATGACTCGCATGACCGCAAAAGACTTCGACCAGGAACTTCTGGACCTGTATGACTTTTACGCGCACGGCAAGATCACCAAGCGCCAATTCCTGGACCGCGCAGGCAAGTTCGCGGTCGGCGGCGTGACAGCGGTCGCGCTGCTGAACATGCTCAGCCCGAACTACGCGATGGCTCAGCAAGTGTCGTTCAACGATCCTGATATCCACGCGGACTACATCACCTACCCTTCACCGAATGGAACCGGTGATGTTCGCGGCTACCTTGTCCGACCCGCCGGCGTTGAAGAGCCCCTGCCCGCGGTATTGGTAATCCACGAAAACCGCGGCCTTAACCCCTACATCGAAGATGTGGCGCGCCGATTGGCGAAGGCCGGGTTTATGGCACTGGCCCCCGATGGTCTGACGTCAGTGGGAGGATACCCAGGCAACGACGCGGATGGGCGCGAGCTGCAAAAGACAGTGGACCGGGTCGAATTGATGAACGATTTCTTCAATGGATTTGAATATCTATTGAACCGAGATGATTGCACTGGAAAGGTCGGCGCTGTTGGTTTCTGCTACGGCGGCGGTGTGGTCAGCGCAATTGCTGTGGCCTATCCCGAACTGGCCGCTGGTGTCCCGTTCTACGGGCGCCAGCCAGCGGCCGAGGATGTGGCCAAAATTCAAGCGCCGTTGCTTGTTCAGATGGGTGAGCTCGACGAACGCATCAACGCGGGCTGGCCAGACTTTGAGGCCGCCCTGCAGGCCAACGACAAGGTATACGAGGCCTATATTTACGAAAACACCAACCACGGTTTTCATAACGACAGCACGCCACGCTATGACGAGGAGATGGCAAACCTGGCCTGGGACCGCACAATTGAATGGTTCAAAACCTATCTGGAGTAATTGGGGTGTGCTGCGAAGCCATTCTTGCGTTGATATCGCTTTGCCGACGCCCACAATGCACTGAGAGTATTTCCCGGGAAGCCCAAGCATTCTAACTTACTTAGTAAGATAGAACGCTATGAGCCCTTGGCCCTTCCAGTCCGATGGATGCCTTTGAGACAGGGGCTATCAACCGCCAAATGACTGTCGACGATGACGACCATCCGCCGCTCATTGGATACTATCGTGGCCACTAGTGCTTCTCTTCGCGGCATTGACGAGGGCACCGCCGCGAAGGTGGCCAGAAAGTTCCGAAAGGTAATGTAAGCGGACATACGGCGTCGTATGAACGAATGTCGGAAATGGGCCGTCAGCGCTTGCCATCAGGGCATAAAGCCGGGTCGCCTGCTAGATGATCCAGAAGCGCGCGTACCCGAGTTGTAATGCGCCTGTTCTGCGGAAACAGCGCAGCGACGACATATGGCGACACTCGGTTTTCGGGAAAAAGCTCGACCAGATCGCCGGAGTGCAATGCGTCGGCGACGGTGTAGGCGGGGCACCGTGCGATGGCTGCGCCTTGTGCAGCAAGGCGCGCTGATGCCGCGGGGGCGTTCATTCGGAAGCGCCCATTGACATGGACGGCCTCTTCATGACCGCTGATACTGAACCTCCACACCGTGGGCTCAGTCATGTTGCCATCGAGGATGCATTCATGCGATGCAAGAGCTCGCGGATGGCTCGGGCGCCCTGCGCGCTCCAGATAGGCCGGTGAGGCACAGACAACCAGGGGCATGCGGCCCAATTGCCGAACCTTGAGCGAGCTGTCCCGCATGGGGCCAATCCTGACAGCGAGGTCGAGGCCCTCCTCAACAATTGACGCTCTGCGATCAGAGAACTTTAGATCAAGCTCCACATTGGGATGTTTCTCGGCAAACTTGGCGAGTGAAGGGATCAAACGCAATACGCCAAACCCCGTTGGCGCCGAAATATGGATTACGCCGCGCAACGAGGTCTGCTCATTTCTGACCCGGTCTTCGAGCTCGTCAAACCCGTCTAGAAGTGGCTCGCACAGCGTCAGGTATGTTGCCCCGACATCTGTCAAAGAGACGCTACGCGTCGTGCGATTGAGCAGCTGCACACCAAGCGCGTTTTCCAGATCAGCGACGTATTTGCTGACCAAACGCGCAGACCGCCCCATGCGCTGCGCTGCAACGGTAAAAGACGCATTCTTTGCGACCAGCGCAAAGGCCCGCATGCGATCGATTTTGTCCACTTATTGCGCCCTTTCAGGGCTTAAACTTGGGCAACAATAGGCGATTATCATCATTGGGTGCAACCTATATTGGTCATTCAGCAGCTCAAATTTACTGGAGATACACATGTCCAACGCCGTTCGCATTCATCATTTCGCAAAATCAGGCCACGCACATCGCGCCTTGGTCTTTGCAAAACTCGCTGGGATTGCACATGATGCCGTTCCTGTTGATCTGGCCGCTGGTGCGCATAAATCACCTGAATTTCTTGCCATGAACCCGAATGGGCAAGTCCCGGTTCTAGAGGATGGCGAGGTTGTTGTGTCCGACTCGAACGCGATCCTTGTCTATCTTGCGCGGACCTATGCACCTGATTGGATGCCAACTGATCCGGTCGGAGAAGCCAATGTGCAGCGCTGGCTCACGTTGGCGGCTGGAGAGATTGCATTTGGGACCTGTGCTGCACGGTTGATTACCGTTTTTGGCGCGCCGCTGGATCCAGAGTTCGCCGCTGCGACTGCCGAAAAAGCAATGCAAAAACTGGAACACGGGCTCACTGGCAGCGATTGGCTTGTGGGCGCACGGCCCACGATCGCTGATGTGGCGAGCTATTCTTATACGGCACACGCACCGGAAGGGAATGTCTCTCTCGAGCCCTACCCGAACATCCGCGCTTGGCTCGCTCGGTTCGAGGCGTTGCCTGGTTTTGAACCCATGCCGGCAACCGCTGTTGGTCTTGTTGCAGAGTGAAAGGGCAAACCCATGACGACCGAAGCCCAACGGCATCCTTTGCCACCGTTCTCATTAGAAACCGCCATTCAAAAGGTGCGCCTCGCTGAGGACGGCTGGAACGGCCGGGATCCGGCCAAGGTCGCGCTGGCCTACACGCCGGACAGCAAGTGGCGCAACCGGATCGAGTTTCCCCAAGGGCGCGATCAGATTGAGGAGTTCTTGACCCGGAAGTGGGCCAAGGAACTGGACTACCGTCTGATCAAAGAGCTTTGGGCACATGACGGCAATCGCATCGCGGTCCGCTACGCCTATGAGTACCACGATGACAGCGGAAACTGGTTCCGGGCCTATGGCAATGAAAATTGGGAGTTCGACAAGGATGGCTACATGGAACGCCGGTTTGCCAGCATCAATGAGCACCCCATCCAAGAGGCGGATCGAAAGTTCCGCTGGCCGTTGGGGCGCCGTCCGGATGACCACCCCGGTCTGAGCGATTTAGGGCTCTGACGCGGCGAACGTGAATGGATCAAGCGATGGCACAGATACATAAATCGCACAGAGGTGAGTTGATGCTGCAAGAGCGGCGTCACACTCCCAAAGAGCTGAGCGATGCGATTCCGCACTACATCGAAAGCGACATGCCGAAACAGCATGCGGATTTCTTTTCGGGTCTGTCCAATTTGCCGCTCGCAACGCTTGATCGTCAGGGGCGCCCATGGGTCAGCCTTCTAGTCACACAGTCAGACAACGACCCATCCGTTGGCATTCAGATTGATGGCCGGAACAGCACACATGTGGTGGCGGAAACCAATCCGCATGACCCGTTCTTGCGCGCTGTGGACCAAGATCCAGCATCGGGCCTTGAGGCGCGGCTTTTTGCCGGGGTTGGGATCGACTTCGCCAATCGCCGACGAAACAAAATCGCGGGTTCCATACGTGCCGCAAGTGTCGAGGGCGGAGGGAAGATCAAGTTACAGCTCTTGTCTGATCAGCACCTGGGGAACTGCCCCAAGTACATCACTGTCCGTAACCTGGTGCACGACAAGCGCAGTCCTGAAATTGTCCATGACAGCTTTGACGCGCCCATATCTGCGTTGCCTGATGAGGCCAAATCCGTTGTGGCGCGCGCAAGTACTGTGTTTCTGGCGACAAAACACACAAGTGATGACACCGCTGCAGGTGTTCAGACCGATATGGGCGTCAACCATCGCGGTGGCGCGCCCGGCTTTATCCGCCTCTATGAAGAGGACGATGGGGCACAGGTCACGACCTATTTGATGCTGCCCGATCATTCTGGCAATCGCTTCTACCAGTCGCTGGGCAATATCGAAACGGACCCGCAGGTTGGGCTGGTCTTTCCAGACTTTGCAACGGGTGGGATCCTCTACATCACGGGGGACGCCGAAAATCTGCTTGGGGATGACGCAGACGCTTTGATGCCGCGCTTGAGCCTGCTGACACGTATCAAGGTGACGGGCGCGGTTTTCGTGCGCGGAGGCCTGAACCTCAAGTTGGCATCACCAGAGCAGCTCTCCCCCTACAATCCGCCGGTCAAATACTTGCGCGCAGAGTTGGAGCAGATGGGGCACGCAATCGAGGCGCACGCCGCCGCAATCCCATTGACCGCCAAGCTTGTCGCAACAAAACCGCTGTCCAGCACAATCAGTACCTTCGAATTCGCGCTGTCTAAACCGATCAAAGCCCCGTTGCCGGGCGGATTTGGCGTCTTTGGCTTCTCAGACCTCGTGGACGCCGGATATAGCCACATGAATGAGGCAAACCCTCAGCTTGTGAACGAGGACTACGTCCGCACATGGACGCTTTCCAGCGCGCCTAAGTTTGACAAAGAGAGTAACGCCTTTCGCACGACCAATCGGGTAAGTGTTACGGTCAAACGCAAACCAGGCGGTCTGATGTCCAATGTTCTGCACTCCAACGCGGAAAAGCTGATCGCGCACAAACTTCCAGTTCAGTTCAAGGGTACCGGCGCGGGCTTTTCCTGTTTTTCCGAAGCGGTCGAGGGCAGCCGCCCAAACCTCCCAGAAAAGATGCTTTGGATCGCGGGCGGTGTTGGCATCACCCCATTTATGGCGATGTGGGACGGGATCAAACGAGTGGCAACGGCTTACCCGCAGCACCGGTCAATCGATATCGTGCTTCTGTTTTCCGGCCGGGACGATGACATCGCAGTTCTGCAGCACTTTGCGGAGCAAAACGGCTCTGTTTCGGATCAGGTGACACTACGTATTGTCGCGTTTCAAAGCGCGGGCGAAAACCCATTGGCTGCGAAATCTGCACGCGATGGTTTGGACGCAACATTCACCGATCAGCCGCTCAAGCTTGAGGAGCGACGCATGCATAGCGCAGACATTCAATCGGTCACGCATCTCGGAATGCGAGATGTGTATATGTGCGGTCCTGAAGCTATGATGACCAGCACGGACGCGGCACTCAAAGAGTTGGGCATTGAGGAAGCAAAACGTCATCGCGAGACATTTGTGTTTTGATAGGGGGACAAAAAACCTGATGATGACTTTTCAGGACAGGATCATCAACTCTGTGGTTGGGTTTAGGAAAGGCGTTCACCGACTCGAAACCGGACTCCTTAGTGCTGTCCCGGACCAATGACCGCTAAGTAGGTTGCACTCGCAGAAACTGAACGCTTCGCTCAAGGTCCGGTTTGGGCCGCGAGAAACAGCAAACCGACACCCAAAAAAGTTGGAACTAAGTTCTATCTCCAGCAACTGATCTGCAGCTCAGGATCTATTCTCATTTTCTAATAGGAGAATTTTTTGGGATACCTTCCAGTGTCGAGCGTCCACCTTGTTTCTGGTCCAACTGTGACGGTTGGGTCGCCCCCATCCGCGTTCGCCACGTGGCAGATCAGCAGGAACAGGCGCCTTCGGCGTCTGATCTGCAAATCAGCCCTGATTTTCCCAAAAGGAAGTCAGGATCAATGAAATCGGTCTAAGTGCTGGATGAAGGAAGTGAGGCGAAAATGGCAAGGTTCTGTCGCTGGTGGCAGAACTATGTGTCGCCTGACACAAGTTGTCGGGCGACACATAGTTCTGCCATTCAACGACAGCTAAGTCATTGATATTGAATCATTCAGTTTTCATGGGCGCACGAGTTTTGCCATTTGCGACTCAAAGGCTTTCCATCGCGTTGGAGCAGCCGAAAGAGTCTATTCCGGTTTTTGATCGTCCTCATCCGCACAGATCACATCTAAATCACTCAAGATTTCGGCCAGTTCTTCTCTGACAAGCTTTAGCCGTGCTACTGATAGCGCTTCGCTCCGTCCGGCCAATTCGAGCACGACTGCAAAAACTGTGTCTGAATGTTTCATCAATGCGATCAGGTTCTCGCCTGTTGGTCCGTATGAGCCAGATATCCAGTTCTTAGCCGTTCGTTCACTTGCTCCAGTCCACCGCATCGTTGATTTTGTAGCTCGCCCTGCCCCACCCAGTTCTTGAGAGAGAGCGTCGCTGATCGCCTCCCTGTATTCTGACGCCGATACGCGCTCGTCGCACTTTCGATGAAACGTGTTGCCCTTTTTATGAAACATGTTTCCGGACCTCTCCCTTTAGGATTGAGAAAGGAATCGCAGAGTTCCCGTATAGGTTTGCAAATTTGAGTGGTGGGAGCCGCAGCATTGAGTTGGCCGAAGAACAAGACAGACAGGGAAAACCGCCAGAACGCTGCACAGTGCGTTCGCATGTCGACAGAGCATCAGCGCTACTCGACCGAAAACCAGGCCGACGCCATCCAGCGCTATGCCGATGAACGCGGCTACAGAATTATTCGAACCTATTCTGATGCAGGCAAAAGCGGATTGAGAATTCAAGGCCGCGCAGGCCTATCGCAATTGATCGACGACATCGAAGCTGGCCAGACCGAATTCGGAACTGTTCTCGTTTACGATGTCAGCCGTTGGGGGCGCTTCCAGGACGCGGATGAAAGCGCCTACTACGAGTATATCTGCAAACGGGCGGGCATTTCGGTCGAGTACTGCGCGGAGCAGTTCGAGAATGATGGCAGCCCAATGTCCACCATCGTCAAAGGTTTAAAGCGGGCAATGGCAGGCGAATACAGTCGCGAGCTTTCGCAAAAAGTCTTTGCGGGGCAGCAGCGGCTGATCGAGTTGGGCTATCGACAAGGCGGCGCAGCTGGGTTCGGGTTGCGGCGAATGCTGATTGATGAAGCAGGACGTACCAAGGGCATTCTTTCGCGAGGTGAACACAAGAGTATTCAGACCGACCGAGTAACACTTGTTCCGGGTCCTGCCGATGAAATCGCAATAGTGAATCAGATCTTCTTGAGGTTTGTGAACGACGGTTGGTCTGACGCTGAGATTGCGTCAGACTTGAACCAGCGCGGAATTCGAACTGATCTGGATCGGGATTGGTCACCGGCGGTTGTGCGTCAAATTCTGACCAACGAAAAATACATCGGGAATAATCTCTGGAACCGCAATTCCTTCAAACTCAAGAAACGCCATGTCCGGAACGATCCGGAAAATTGGGTCCGCGCTGTTGGTGCCTTTGAAGCAATCGTTGACGCCAACCTGTTCGACGCTGCCGGAGCAATTATTGCAGCCCGCTCCCATGTATTGTCCGACGAAGAAATGCTAGATCGGCTAAAGGAGGTTTTGGAGGAAAACGGGTACCTCTCGGGCTTTGTCATCAATGAAGCGCCAAAGCTTCCATCCAGCGGGGCCCATCAGAACAGATTTGGGAGCCTGTTGCGTGCTTACAGCCTCGTCGGCTTCAAATCTGACAGAGATTACCGGTACATTGAGATCAACAAACGATTGCGCAGCCTGCATTCCGACATCATCCGGGACATCATCGCCGGAGTCGAAGCCGTTGGCGGAGATGTCGCCCGTGACCCCAATACAGATACCCTCATCATCAATGACGAGTTCACCGTTTCAATTGTCATTGCGCGCTGTCTTCAGACAGGCGCAGGTGCGTATCGCTGGAACATTCGTTTGAACACCGGCCAGCTCCCCGACATGTCCATCGTCGTCAGGATGGGGCAGTCAAACAGAACGCCGCTCGACTACTACTTGCTGCCCACCTTTGACATGACCAAATCAAAGCTGCGCTTGGCGGAAAACAACGGTTTGTCCCTTGATGCATTCCGCTTCGATAACCTGGCTAATTTCTTCGACATGGCCGCACGTACGCCAATACTGGGGGCAGCGTGATGGACCATGCGCCGGTCGGACGCGCTGTTCTTGTTCCTGTCGATGCAATTACCGTCGTCAACCCAAGACTTAGGAACAAAAAGGTTTTCGACGAGATTACTGCGAACATCGCGGAGCTTGGGTTGAAAAGACCCATAACGGTTGCTGCGCGTGAGACTGAGGACGGAAGTGAGCCAGCATACGAATTGGTCTGCGGCCAGGGCCGTCTTGAGGCATTCAAGGTTCTTGGCCAATCTGGAATACCGGCGATCGTCATAGATGCCAGCAGCGAAGATTGCCTTGTTATGAGCCTGGTGGAAAACCTGGCGCGCAGGCACCACCATTCGCTGGACTTGCTCAGAGACATTGGGCGCCTCAAAGAAAGGGGTTACTCTGAAACTGAAATCGCCGCCAAGACTCAGCTGTCCAAGAAGTATGTCCACGGCGTCATTAAACTTCTGGAAAGTCACGAACACCGCCTTCTGCGTGCAGTGGAGAGCGGTAAGATTCCGGTCAGTGTTGCCGTTGACATTGCGGACGCGGATGACGTCGGCGTGCAACGTGTTCTGAGGCAAGCTTATGAAAAAAAGCTTCTGCGCGGCGGCAGACTCCTGGCGGCCAAGCGTCTGGTTGAGGCGCGCCAGAAGCATGGCAAGGGCCGCGCGCCCACTGGCGAACGACCGCGTAAAAGCCTGTCGGTCGAAAGTCTGCTCAAGACTTATGAAAACGATGTCGAGAAAAAGAAGGTGTTGCTGAGAAAAGCAAATGCAACGCGCAGCGAACTGCTCTTTCTGACAGAAGCGCTTAAGACCCTGATGACTGACGAAAACTTCGTCACATTGCTTCGCGCCGAAGGCTTGATCAGCCTGCCAAAGCAGGTTGCAGATCGCCTGGCAAAATCCGAGGAGGTGTCCGCATGACGGTGACCAGGAAAGAACGGACGGTTGTAGCTGCTTTTGAACAGGAGCTGGTGACACTCTCATTCGAGAACATCGCGCCGCTCTATGTGCTCACGCCGCAAAAGAAGGCCAGCATCAAGTTCAAACAGATCATCACATCTATTCAGGACGTCGGTCTTGTTGAACCTATTGTTGTGGCCCGCGACCCATACAACGCTGGTCAATATACTTTGCTTGATGGGCATCTGCGCCTTGAGGTTTTGAAAGACCAGGGTCAGACACATGCGCGATGTCTTGTTTCCACGGACGACGAAGCCTTCACCTACAACAAACGCATCTCTCGTCTCGCGACCATTCAAGAGCACAAGATGATCCTGAGAGCCCTCTCACTTGGCGTACCAGAGGCCCGTTTGGCGAGCGCGCTAAATGTCAACATCAAGACCCTGAAGCAGAAACGCCAGCTTCTGGATGGTATTTGCGATGAGGCGGCGGAACTACTGAAAGACAAACAAGTGGCTTTGACCGGGTTTCAGATTCTGAAAAAGATGAAGCCAATCCGCCAGATTGAAGCGGCGCAACTGATGGTCGCCATGAATAAGTTCACGATCAACTATGCCCGATCGCTTCTGGCCGCGACACCCGAGCGCCAGTTGGTGTCAGCGGCAACACCGAAAAAGATCAAAGGCATTTCGCGCGAACAGCTGGAGCTGATGGAGCGCGAGTCTGCCAATCTGGAACGCGAGGTCCGCCTTGTCGAAGACAGCTACGGTGCGGATCATCTCGATCTGGTCCTGACACGCGGGTTCATCGCGAAACTGATGCGCAGCGAGCAGATCACACGCTACCTTTCGCTGCACCATGACGCGTTCTTACCCGTGTTTGAAAAGATCACAGAAAACGAGGCCTTCACTTCCTGAACCCTCACGGCTGATTGGAATTGATTTTGGGGACCCGGACCCATCAAGCGCGGGGACCGCTGGAGACGCCGCACGGTGGGGCGGATCAAGCGCGGCGATGGGGAGGACGGCGAACCCGTCGGAGCCCATCATTCCGGGCCAGACGCCCGGCAGGTTTCTCGAAAGTCCGCGCGTGTTTCCCGATACAGAGGCACGCGCAGACAACTTTTGGCTGAAACGCATCTTCGTAACGTACCGCGAACATCGCTGAACCGGTTTTATGTGAAGCGATCTCTGGTTGAGTGATGGCCGTTCAATGGAACAAGTACGAAAGGTTGCCTCGCGGACACAGCCGTCTTTTGCTGACGCCGCTATTGCTGACGCAGAAAACACTCGCTGGCGCGGCATGGCTCTCACTATGAAGCAGCATGTGTCACCAGAACGGTCAACAGTAGCCACTCTGAGGGGTGATAATCGAACCGCCCTTTCGCTGCGCGCGAATTCGACCAACGAGGAGTGGACAGCGTTGCCGTTCACTGCAACAACGCGAATGACGGCTATCGTTTCTTAACTCTTCTCAGATTAAATTCTGTTCCATCCCGCCTTCGTCGACCCTCAAATCAGATAGCATCCGATTTGCCCATGACAAAGCTCCTGACGACAGCAAGAACACTTCAGGAACGACAAGCCACTCACCGACCCAAACACCGCCAGAGCGCTCATATTGGTGCAGAGTCAGTTCCCCGATTTGCTCCGACCTTTGGCGCCCCAATCTTGCTACAGCCTCGGCAAATTCACTGGCCCGTTGGTTGCGTTTATGATGCATTGAGGATGAAGCACCCTTACCGTTTTCATGGCATTCGCGGATCTCACCGATATCACTGGATGAAAGCAGGTTGATGTTGTGGGCTATTTTGCAGATCGTCGCACACAGCGCGCCGAGGGCAGTGACAATATCGGCCACGCCGTCACGCGCGTTTTGCCAATGAGGTTCTGCAACGCCCAGACCAAGCGCCTCTGCCATACGCACCTTTATCTCTGTCCCTGTTCCATCGCTATAATTTGACAAATCCCCTAACGGTCCACCGACCTGAACGAACACCCCACGCTTTTCCGCTTCGGTGATCACCTCGCGACGACGTAGAAGCTCCGCGCGCCAAACTTCAAACTTGATCCGGAGCAGCATCGGGATCGCGTGTTGCCCGTTGGTGCGCCCGATTATTCGCGTGTTGGGGTGCTCCTTGATCAAGCCCGTCAGGGAAAAAACGAGCTGATCGAGGTCGCTCAATACAGTCGCCAGACCGAGCTTCATTTGCATCGCAAGCGCTGTGTCCATGATATCTTGTGTCGTACTATTGAAATGGACGAACTTGGCGAGATCCTTGCCGACGTGTTCGCGCAGTTGCTCGACCAATCCCACAATGGGTCGCCCGACAAGCGCCATGTCCTGCCGCAAGCGCTCCTGATCGAGCTGTCCGATGCCAAACCCGTCGAGCGCAACAACAGCTTCATTCGGCACGAGACCCGCATCACTTTGCGTGCGCGCCAATGTTTGTTCGACTTTGATCCAGGCAGAGATTGTCGAGGATTCAGACCAGATGTGTCGCATATCTGTGCTGGAAAAGCTGTCTTGCATGAGCTGCCATTCAAGCATCGCCTAACCCTCCCTGCGCCAGTTTGCGTTCTTTCATGATGCCGCGAATGCGGAAGGCAATCGCCCCGGCACCAAGGATGAGGAAGGCAAGTGCGATCGGGCGCTCGACAAAGATAAGCGCACCACCATCCGACATCAGCAGTGATTGCCGGAACGTTTCTTCTGCTCCTTTGGCCAGAACAAATGAGATCACGAAGGCCGCAATGTTGAAATCATTTTTGCGCATCAGCCAGCCGACGAACCCGGCGCAGGTCATCACCGTCACATCGAACATGGACCCACGCGCCGAGTAGGCTGCTACGAATGCGGTCATGAAGATTAGTGGATAGAGCACATTGGTCGGGATTTTCAGGATCAGTCGGGCGACTTGCGTGGCACCGAAGTATCCGATCAGACCATAGGCGAGGATGCCGAGCATCCCGCAGGCAAAGAGCTTGTAGACCAGTTCCTTGTCGGTCAGGAACAGCGTCGGGCCGACTTGAATGCCATGGATCAGGAACACGCCCAACAGGATCGCGCCGATGGTCGAGCCGGGAATTCCCAATGTCAGCAGCGGAGCCATCGATGGACCGGATACCGCGTTGTTGGCGGCTTCTGGCGCGGCGACACCTTCTAATGCGCCCTTGCCCCATTGTTCAGGGTTCTTCGCGCGGCGCTTGCCTTCCCCATAAGAGATGAACGCCGCAATCGCAGACCCCAGCCCCGGCAGCACACCAATGCCAGCACCGATGAACCCGCCCCGGACGGCATGGGGCAGACAGGGTTTGTATTCTTCCCATGTCAGATCATTGCCGTCAGCGGAGCTTTCGTTTTCCTTGGTCTCGCCAGTTGCTTTGCGGCGTTCTTCAAGTTGCGCAAAGACTTCACCCAAGACAAAGACACCAATCATCAGCGGTACGAGGCCGATCCCGTTGGAGAGATCGAACGAGCCGAATGTGTAACGCTCTTCGCTGGAAATCGGATCGAGCCCCACCATTGCCACCAATATACCCAGGAGCGCGGAGGCCAGACCCTTGACAATGGATTTTCCGATTACTGAGCCGATAACAACAAAGGCCGCAAAGTAGATCGCAAAGGTCTCTGGGGGTCCGAGTTTCAGCGCAATTGCGGCGATGAACCCCACGCCGACAACCAACAGAACGTCGCCCATGAGATCGCCGATCACGGAGGAGATCGTGGCAACCTTCATTGCCTTGCCCGCCTTACCAGCGCGGGCCAGCGGATAGCCGTCAATCTGCGTCGCAGCACTCGCGGCAGTGCCAGGCGTATTGAATAGGATCGCCGCGATGGAGCCGCCATATCGCCCGGATTTTCCGATCACATAAAGAAAGGCGAGCGCGAAGAGGGGTGACATATAGAATGTGATGGGCAACAGCATCGCGATTGCAGCTGATGCCGTCAGACCCGGCGTTGCGCCCACTATCATGCCAACTGCAGCGGCAAGAACAATGGCAAAGAGCAGCATTGGGTCAGTGATAACCGAAAGAAGGGCGGGAAAAATTTCCATGAGATTTACCCCTGTATCCAGCTGAGCAGGTCAAACACTTCGCCATAGGGCGGGAAGACACCAAGCAGCACAAAAAAGATGAGGTGGAAAACCAGCGGGCAGATGACAACAGAGATCGCAAGACCAATCCAGCTCCGCACACCGAACATATAAAGCACAATGGGAGCCACGATGGCGGTTGGCAGCAAATACCCGAACCAGCGGAATGATTGTTGGTAGATCAACGCAATGATGAACAGCGCGATGATCTGAACGGTCGCACCGTTATCTGAACCGGCAGCGACAACGTCTCCGGTCTGACGTGATGCACCTACCAGCAAGAGGCCAGACAAGCCCAAAAGCGCGACAGAGGCTGCAAAGGGCACGATCCCGGCCCAGGTGTCTCCAGGCGATGCAGCGGGCACCTGCCAGGCGCCCCAGATGGCCACTAATGAAACGACGGCCAGCACGAATCCTTCGGCATAAGCGCGCATGTCTTCCTCCCTGAATAATGCGTGGACAGAAAGAAGCCGGGAGATCATCGATACCCCGGCCATGAGGACTTAGTTGGTCAAACTTTCTACCAATGGGGTGGCGTCCTCTTTCATAGAGCTCAGCGTTGCTCTGGCGTCTGCGCCGTTCTGATAGACCGGACCAGTGCCGCGCGACGCCAGCAATTCAGCAAATTCAGGTTTTGCTGCGATCTGTTCCAGCGCTGTTTCCATTGCCGCGACCACTTCAGCAGGCGTGCCCTTCGGGGCGAAAACAATCACCGGCGAGGAAACTGCGGCAAACGGTATGCCCAATTCTCCAAAGGCAGGCACATCCGTCATGATGCCGTCGCGTTCTTGACTGTTGACGGCCAGTGCGCGCAGTTGGTCTTCGAAACCGGCAAGCTGCTGTACGCCCAAGAAGCCGAAGTCGGCTTGCTCACCGATGAGAGCAGCACGGGTCGGGCCACCACCTTTGAATGGAACGTCTTGCGCTTCAATGCCGTTATTGGCCAGAAAGCCCAGACCGCCCACATGGTGGAAACCTCCGCGGCCTGAATGCGCCCAACGAAGCGAGCCAGGATCAGCTTTAGCCGCGTCGATCACGTCTTGAACAGACTGGAATGGGCTGTTTTTCGGGACCATCAGCGAGGTTTGCAATTGGCCGACCTGTGCGACGAACTCAAAGCTGTCCAGCGCATCAATGTCAGTGTCGCGGGTCATGGTGGATAGCAAGAATGAGCCACCAGACGTCATCATCATAGTATAGCCGTCGGACCGGGCGCCGACGACAGAATTGGCACCATTCAAGCCACCCGAGCCAGGTTTGTTCACAACAACAACCGGCACATCCAAAATGCCTTCGGCTGCTGCTGAGATAGCGCGGGCATAGGCATCAGTGCCACCGCCTGCCTTGTAGGGCACAACCAGGTTGATCGGGCGTTTGGGCCAGTCAGCCGCAAAGCTGGCTGTGGCAGATGCCGCAAGGGCGATGCCTGCCAGTACGGCAGGAATGAGTGTTCTGCGTTTCATAGTATCCTCCCTAATTCCTCTCCTGATCTCACCTAGCAGATGTTGGCGATTGCGAAAAATGCAAAGATGTTTAATTTACTTGCAAAAAGTGTAAGTGACGGTGGCGAACATGAACATCAAAGCGCTTCGTGCATTCAGAGCAACGCTGTCCGAGGGATCACTCGCTGCAGCAGCAAATATACTGCACCTTTCGCAACCAGCGGTCAGCCGGTTGATTTCTGGACTCGAGGGGGAGTTGCGGCTTAATCTTTTTGATCGAAGCGGCCGAAACCTCACTCCAACACCCGAGGGACTTGCATTTTATCGCGAAGCTGGTCGCATCCTCGACAACCTGGATGAGATCCCCGGCATCGCAGCCGAGATTCGCGCAGGCCGCACCCAGAACCTTCGCATCGTCGCCATGCCGCGCGTCGCTCGCGCGCTCGCCTCCCCCGCTGTTGGCCAATTCATAAGAGCAAACCCTGATATCAACGTAAGCCTTGATGTGCGAGCGCGCAGAGAAGCTGGCAAATGGTTGGCCGGCAGGGAATATGACGTGGGCATTGGTGCGCTGCCCGTCGAACACCCTGACATCCAAACCGAGCTGTTATTGCGCGTAAGAGCGCAAGCCGTCGTACCAATTGATCATCCGCTTGCCGATCTGATGGAAGTTTCCATTGACGATCTGGCTGAAGTTCCTGTTGTCCGCCTCATGCACGGACTGCTATTGCGCGATCAATTGGACGATATGTTTCGATCCGCAGGGATACTCCCAATACAGACTTGCGAAGTCGCATCTTCTTCGCTGGCATGTGCTCTCGTAGCAGATGGCGGTGGTGTCACAATAGCAGATGAACTCGTGGCCGCCGATGTAGATCAGACCCGTGTTCGGACAGTTCCAATATCGCCTGAACGCTGGATGTCGTTTGGGCTTCTCTTTCCACTGCATTCAGAACCAAACGAAGCGCGCGACCAGTTCGTTGAAGTATTAAAATCGCATGTCGCAACACTCGCGGCATCGAGCCAGTCGATAGAGGTAGTTAGTTAGCGATTTAACTAGTCCCACTGAGCATTCACTTGGAAACTCGACTTTCAGAGAGCCCAGCATCCAGGAAGCTGTCATTGGTGGACAATGCAGCATCGGGCTCGAACTGAACCACTGCCGCGTTGCGACCGTAGGTCTGGTCTGGATTGGCGAACGGCAAGTGCCGCCCGCCAACATGGTTCAAATGTCGATTTGCTCGGCGATGCTCAACGCATCTTCAAGTTCGACACCAAGATATTTGACAGTGCTGTCAACCTTTGTGTGTCCGAGCAACAGTTGAACCGCCCTGAGATTTCCGGTCTTGCGGTAGATCTCCGCCGCCTTAGTCCGGCGCAACGAATGGGTGCCGTAGCCGCTGGGTTCTAACCCAATCGCAGCCACCCAATCCCGCACAAGTCGGCCATATTGGCGGGTTGAGATATGGGGGCGGCCATGAAACCGGCTGGGAAACATGAAGCGGTAGCCGATCATTTCCGGCGACTTGATCCATGCGGCAATGGTATCCCGCGTGTTTTCAGAGACTTCGAACTGAACGGGTCGCCAGGTTTTGCTCTGGATCAAAGACACCCTCTCTCGAACGCGGTCGGCTCTGATCAAATCGCTGACGGACAGTTTCGCCAAGTCGCATCCGCGAAGCTTGCTATCAATCGCCACGTTGAACAGCGTGAGATCACGCAGTTTCCTGGCCAATTCGAGCCGCGCGCGGATTGCCCACACTTGTTTCGGCAACAGCGGCCTTTTCTGGCCGACGATCCGGCCTTTGTTCCAGGCTCTTCGTTTCGGGGTGACAGCCGGCAGCTGGACTCTTGACATATTGGGCCCTCCAATCCTCCCGCCAGGCCCAGACATCAGCACCGCGCTGACACCTGAATTTTACTGTTGGTTTGATTGGCCGTTGTCCGATTGCTTAATCTCCGGGAAACGCTGTAGGTTCATTGGGCTGGTCTGAGCCCCAATGTACCGGATGCTGTACCTCGAGCATGTGACCGCTATGCGCTGTAAGCGACTAAACCGTCTTATGTTCGCTGGATCATGACATAGGCTATGCAGCAGGAGCTCTTCACTCTGATTTGGTTGTCAGTAAGTGGGTTTTGATCCGTTGAAAACCGTATCCGATATGGGTTCGCTGGATAAACCCAATGGCGGTGACATCGCCTAGTTCAAGCGCGGCGTTGATCTCATTAAGTTCCGCGACCAGCGCCCGTGCCATTTCCGAGTCTCTTTGTTTGCTGACCAGGTACCAGGTACTGGCTGCCTGACAATAAGTCTGCCACCAAAATGACCTTAACGCACCATTGCCGATCAGGCCGGTAATCAGCAAGTGCAGGCGATGATTGATCTCGATGTATTTCCGGAAATCGAATGCATTGCACAACGCTTTCGCCTCCTGCAGCAAGGTCTGTCCGATCTCGCAATCAGACTCGGTGATGCTGCTGGGAGACATGGTGCCAATCAGCGGGGCAAGCTCCAGCCGCATGTCATAGACATGACGGATTTGCGCGGCTGACAGTGCGACCACGACCGTGCCCACACCATTACGGGTATCCACCAGCCCCAGATGACTGATCCGACTGATCGCATCGCGTATCGGAGTTCTGCTGACACCAAATTCGGCAGCCAATTCAGCCTCTTTCAGTTGCTTGCCTGGGGGGTAGTCTAGAAAACAAATCCGCTGCAAAATTTCGGTCTGGATGGCTTCGGCCGTACTATTGATTCCTGTAGCGGTGGTTTTCTGAGAGAGGGGCATACAGATCTCCTTTGTTTAAGGTGCATACATCAGTGTAAATTCAGGAGCAACTATTGGTAAATAATTGGATTTGACTCACTACCTGTGTACAGCTTAAGCGTTTGAGATGTTTCTCCAGCCCCCAATCCAGGAAGTACACATGCTCAACGAAGCCAAAACCCGCACTTTCACCCTTCAGGCCCGGATGAAGGACTTGGGTATCCAGCGCGCGGTTTTCACGGACGAAAGTTCCATCGCTTATCTCTCGGGATTTTGGGGTTATTTGGGCATCGAATTTGGCCGCCCAACCATGTTGGTCGTAAATGCAGATGAGGCGCCCATTGTGATCACGCCTCTGATGGAAAGCGAATTGGTCGCTGCGATGACCTGGGTCGAAGACGTACGCACATGGGAAGACATGGGGCAGCGCACTTGGGGACGAGCCCTTGCGGGTGCTTTGGGCGACAAGCCGGAAGAGATCTGGGTAGAGCGGAACAGCATCCCAGCAATTGTGCGCAACTACCTGGATGAAACCTATCCCGGTGTGCCGGTCAAGGACATCTCGCCGGTCCTGGGTGCCATGCGGATGATCAAAACCCCGTTTGAAATTCAGGTGATGAAAGAGGCAGGTCAAATTGCAGGCGCGATGATGAAAGCCGCGCATCGCAGCCTACAAGAGGGGGCTCAGGAGTATGAAAGCGCGCTGGCCGTGATCGATGCCGGGTCGCGCAAGGCGGCAACATTTCTGACGGACAAGGGCTGGGACAGGTTCGTCTCGCCGATGATTCACAACTTGCAAATCCTGCAAAGCGGTAAAGATACATCTATGGTGCACCGCCGTGCCTCGGTCCGCCGATATCAGCGGGCTGATCCGGTCTATTTCTGCTTTTGCAACATGGCGCAATTCAAGCAATACAAATTGGGCTTTGACCGGATGTTCCACATTGGCGAAGTGCGCGACGACGCCGCTCGCGTGCAACAAGCCGCCATCGATGCCCAACAGGCAGGAATCGCGGCTATTCGCCCTGGAATCGAAGCACAGGATGTGGCCGCAGCTGCAAACGAGGTTTACGCCGAACGTGGGTATGAAACCGGCTATCGCACAGGGCGGTCGATTGGTGTGGCCTATCTTGAGGCACCGGAGTTGAAAACCGGCGACACCACCATTTTGCAGCCCGGCATGACCTTTGCGGTGGACGGGGGTATTTCTATTGACGGGGTGACTGCCGGGCGCATTGGCGATTCCGTCGTGGTGACCGAGACGGGATTTGACTACATCACGGAATACCCCCGCACATTGCTGGTCACGGACAGTTAAAAATGAGCCGCTCGTTTCGACTTGCTGTTGGGCAATCGCCAGCAGAATTGGCCACGGTGAAGGATCGTCTGGATTGGTTGTCGGGTGTGATGCCTGCGGTCGCCGCCGAAGATGCCGACCTTTTGGTCCTGCCCGAGCTATTTGCCAGTGGCTACTACATCGGTGAGCAAGTAGTCGCGCGCGCCGAACCTGCTGACGGTCCCATTGCCCATGCTATTGCAGCACTTGCTAAAACCCACGGTGTCGCAATCCACTATGGGTTCCCCGAAGTTGATGGAGGATTGATTTTCAATGCAGCGCAATGCATCGGGCCGGATGGCGCGCGTTTGGGCGGTCACCGCAAACTAGCCATTCCGCCGAGTTTCGAACGGGATCATTTCACACCCGGCGGAGGGTGCGCGCTTTTCACTTATCGCGATGTGCGAATAGCGACACTGATTTGCTATGACGCCGAATTCCCGGAAACCGCGCGGGATGTGGCTTCAAGGGGGGCCGAGCTCGTTCTGGTTCCAACCGCACTTGGCGCTCAGTGGGAATGGGTAGCACAACGCATGATCCCGACGCGAGCTTATGAAAACGGTGTCTTTCTTGCCTATGCGAACAGCGCTGGCAGCGAAAATGGCATGATCTTTTTAGGTCAAAGTTTTATCGCAACCCCGGACGGCCGGGAACTGGCGCGCGCAAATGCGCAGGCCCAGATAATCTTCGGTACATTGCAACTAGACAAAGTATCAGTTGCCCAAGCGCGGCTTCCATATTTAACTGATCGTGAAGCGCTGAAATTGGACATCCGATAGGCTGCACCAAATAGCTGCAAAGTCCCGCGACCTGTGAATTGCTACCGCAATCCTTGCCGCGACGTGCATCAATGACCGCACTTTCCGCCGCCGCGCAGCATCATCATCCAAGAACGTACAGCGATTTTCACGCTGCGTTCGCGCGCAGCGAGATTTCAAGACTTCCGGTGTGGGCTCCTTTGAGACATTCGCTGTGTCTCGCATAAGTGTCAGGTATTAAGCTCTCGGAGGGTAAGCCTTAGCTAAAAGCCATTGGACATTGCAGAACGGGTGTTATGCGCGGTGGTCTCTCGTTGAATGCTTCATCTGCCCTCATGGTTGCTAGGGTCAGAACCCATTGATTTCCGCTTGGCTGCGTGATTCACGGTTCGAAAATCGAGCGGTGACCATGTCTGATCTTTTCTGGCTGACGGATGCGCAGATGGCGCGTCTTGAGCCTTTCTTCCCCAAGTCCCACGGCAAACCACGCGTTGATGATCGACGTGTGTTGAGCGGCATTATCTTCATTAATCGCAATGGGTTGAGATGGCGCGATGCCCCTTCGGCTTATGGCCCACACAAGACGCTCTATAACCGTTGGAAGCGGTGGAGCGACAAAGGCATCTTCGCCCGGATGATGGCCGGTCTGGCTGCCGAACACGGTGAAGAGAAGACTGTGATGATCGATGCCACCTACCTGAAGGCCCACCGTACCGCAACCAGTTTGGGCGTCAAAAAAGGGGGCGTGGACGCCTGATCGGTCGCACCAAGGGCGGCATGAACACCAAGTTGCATGCCATCTGCGACAGTCGGGGACGTCCGCTCAACCTGTTCATCACCGCCGGTCAGGTCAGCGATTACATTGGTGCGCGGGCACTGCTGAGCAGCCTGCCGGATGTCGATTGGCTGCTCGGGGATCGTGGCTATGACGCCGATTGGTTCCGGGATACGTTGAAAGACAAAGGGATACGCGCCTGCATCCCTGGCCGGAAGCAGCGGAAGAAACCGGTTAAGTGCGACAAGCGTCGTTACAAACGGCGCAACCGGATCGAGATCATGTTCGGCAGGTTGAAGGATTGGCGGCGTGTGGCAACCCGCTACGACAGGTGCCCGAAGGTTTTCCTGTCCGCAATCGCCCTCGCAGCACTCGTTATATATTGGCTATGAGTCCTGACCCTAGCTCATATACCTTCGACAGTGGCATTTCAGGCCGTGGCATTTTCCTTAACGATGTACCGCAACAAATTATTACCCTCGGCCATGAGGTCGAGGCGATCTTTGTTCTTTTTCACCACGGCTGCCCACGCCATTTGATCGTGTATGAAATCGTCAATGATCGCTATGCGTTGTCCATGGCCCATTTCCTTGGTTTTGCTTTTCAGCGCCAACAACTCGTCAATATGCCCAATGAGGTTATTCGATCGGACCAATTGCAATCGCGTTGCTGACATTTGCCGCCGGTGCCGTCTGCATAACAGCTTTGGCGAGCGCCTTCATGCGTTTGAGCAGCTAGCCATACAACTAAAGGTTTGTAGAACAAATATGACCATCCAGCAGGTGGCACAACCAGCGGCTACGATTGTCCAATTTGTATTGAACTTTGAGGTTATATCTTTTCCTCAGTAGAGGCGTGCTATGAGAACGAAGTGGGTATGCGACCGGTGTTACTAAATTTCGCCAAGGTTCTTTAGTATGGGACAGTCGGGACGATGATCACCGGCACATTCCTCAATCAAATGAGTAAGTGTTGTATGCATGGCCCTCAAGTCGGCGATTTTGGCGTCAATTTCTTTAAGGTTCTGTTTGGCTATTTCTTTAACGTCTGCGCTTGCGCGTTCTTTGTCCTCGTACAACGCCAGTAATGAACGGCAATCCTCAATAGTGAAGCCCAAGGAACGGGCCCGCCCGATGAAGGCCAGTTTATGCAGTTCCTTTTCGTCGAAATGGCGATACCCATTCAGGCCGCGCCTGGGTTTGATGAATCCGATATCCTCGTAATAGCGGATGGTTTTGGCAGGCAGACCCGAACGTTCTGCTACATCTCCGATATTCACAGCGGTTCTCCTATACTATCCAGCATGCACTGAACGCAGCGTTTGCTCGGTGTTCTGCGAGATCTGTTCTCGCCCAACTTTGATCGGCTTAACCCAGCGCAACCGCAGCGCATTGGTCAGGACAAATACACTGGAGAGAGCCATGGCACCTGCGGCCAAAACCGGCGACAGCAGCGGGCCGCCAAACGGATAAAGCACCCCTGCCGCAACCGGTATGAGCAGTGTGTTGTAGCCGAACGCCCAGAACAGGTTTTGGCGGATGTTACGCATGGTGCGCTGACTAATATCGAAGGCATTGACCACGCCCGTCAGGTCGCCTGACATCAGAACGACGTCAGCCGCTTCGATGGCAATGTCAGTGCCTGTCCCGATCGCAATTCCTACGTCAGCTGCCGCCAAAGCAGGCGCATCATTGATGCCATCACCCACAAAGGCCAGTTTTCCGCCATTTGAACGCAAATCCTGTAACGCGGATACTTTACCCTCGGGCAGAACTTCAGCCACGACATGATCGATGCCAAGCTGCGCTGCAATGGATTTGGCAGCAGCGGCATTGTCACCGGTGATCATCGCTACTTTCAGGCCCAGCCCGTGCAGAGCTTCGATTGCGTCCGGCGTGGTGGTTTTGATTGGGTCCGCCACAGCGATTACGGCCGCGATAGCCCCGTCTACGGCAGCATAAAGTGGAGTCTTTCCGTTGATTGCGAGTTCAGCGCCCCGATCAGACAACGCGCCCATTTCAACCCCTTCGCGACTCATCAGGCGGTCGGCCCCGATCAGGATATTATGGCCTTCGACTGAGGCGCTTACCCCGTAACCGGTGATCGACGTGAAGTCTTCTGGCTTGGAAAGCTCCAGACCACGGGTTTCTGCCGCGCGCACGATGGCTGTGGCGATTGGATGTTCGGATGTGACCTCAACGGCAGCAACAAGGTGCAGAACCTCGTCTTCGGTCATTCCTTCGGCCACAATCAGGTCGGTCAGCTCCGGACGCCCTTCGGTCAGGGTGCCCGTCTTGTCCACCGCAACAACGGTGGTTTCCTGCAGCATTTGCAAGGCATCGCCCTTTCGGAACAGGACGCCCATCTCGGCAGCGCGGCCAGTGCCGACCATGATGGAAGTAGGTGTGGCCAACCCCATGGCGCAGGGGCAAGCAATGATCAGTACCGCAACCCCGGCCACCAACGCCAGGCTAAGCGCGGGATCGGGTCCGAACAACATCCATACCAGCACTGTCACAACGGCCACTCCGATCACTACCGGCACAAACCACAGCGTGATGCGGTCGACCAGGCCTTGAATCGGAAGCTTGGCACCCTGTGCTTGTTCGACCATCTGAATGATCTGGGCCAACATAGTGTCTGCGCCGATCTTTTCAGCACGGTACGTCAATGCACCCGCGCCATTTACGGTCCCCCCGACCACAGTTGCGCCCTCGGTTTTTTCGACGGGAACCGGCTCTCCGGTGATCATGCTTTCATCGACATATGACGCGCCGGTCATTACGGCACCATCCACCGCGATTTTTTCGCCCGGTCGAGCGTGCACAATATCCCCTACAACGATCTGCTCAATCGGTAGCTCGACAACCGATCCGTCGCGCTCAACTCGTGCTGTTTTTGCCTGCAGACCGACCAGTTTTCGGATCGCTTCACCCGTTCGGCCCTTGGCGCGCGCCTCGAGGAACCGCCCAAGCAATATAAGAACCACGATTACCGCTGCGGCCTCGTAGTAGACATTTGCGGTTCCGGCAGGAAGAATATGCGGCGCAAAGGTCGAGATCAGTGAGAACCCATATGCCGCCGAAGTGCCCAGGGCCACCAGAGAGTTCATGTCCGGCGCGCCTTTGACCAAGGAAGGGAATCCCTTGGTGTAGAACTGCAAGCCCGGCCCAAAAAGAACGATCGTGGTCAGAAGGAATTGCAGGTAATAGCTGTTCTGGATGCCGATGGTGCTCGCTATCAGGTGGTGCATGCCCGGAATAACATGCGAGCCCATTTCGAGAATGAATACCGGCAAAGCGAGCAAAGCGGCGAAGCTTGTTCGCCGCGCCAGATGGCTGATCTCTGCCGCTTTGCGGTCTTGTGGTTCGGTCTGCGTTGCGGATCGCAGGCTCGCCGGATAGCCGGCAGATGCCGCAAGCGCCGCTATGGCTTCGGGTGTTGTGACACCCTCAGCAAAACGCACAGTTGCACTTTCAGTGGCCAGATTGACCGACGCGGACAAGACGCCGCCATCGGCTTCCAGGGCTCGTTCAACGCGCCCTACACAGGATGCGCAGGACATGTTCTGAATATCCAGCGTGACCTCTGCGGTCCGCGCCGGATATCCGGCGCGGTTTAACGCATCAGCAATGGCCGCTTTATCGGCTGGATCGCGGAAATCGACCTGAACGCTTTCACTGGCGAGATTAACCGAAGCGGAATCTACCCCTGGCACAGCTTTCAGCGCGCGCTCGACGCGCCCAACGCAGGAAGCACAGCTCATACCCTGAACCTGGAACCGCGCATGTGAATTTTCAGTCATATTGTCACCACGTATGTTCTGCTGACGGGCAACATAAGGGTTCCAGCAAGTGGAAGGTCAAGGGATGAGGCTGACTTTCTTTCTCATCATTCATGACGACGCTAAGTATCCCGGATATGAGCTGCGGGCACCGCAAGTCAGTTATAGACAAAGCCATTGACACAGTAAGTTCCTCCGCAAAGTTGGACTTTGACATGAAAAACCGCAGGGTACGTGTCTTAAGCGCTAATCAACTTGATCATATCCTTGCAGCTCTGAGTCCGAGGGATGCGAAGCCACGGTCGCAACAGAAGTTTAGGAGCGCACATGCTGTCGTCCCTTAGTTCTATCTTGCGTCTCTGACTGCCTCGATTAGCCGGGTCATTTCATCTTCGGCGATCAGCCCCGGGGCAAGCGCATCTCCAATCACAAACGAAGGGGTGCCACTGAAGCCAAGCTGCCGGGCCAATTCCATGGACACCTGAATATGCGCGTCGACTTCCGGCGCCTCCATGTCTGCGCGCAATTGATCCTCGTCCAGGCCAAGTTCCCGAACAACTTTCATAACACTGGCCTCAGTGGCGCGACCGTTCAGAGCCATAAGCGCCCAATGAAATTCTTCATATTTTCCCTGATTTCGTGAGGCAAGCGCGGCGCGTGCCGCGAAGTCGGAACCTTCTCCGAGTATGGGCCATTCTCGATAAACAACTCGTACATCGGAATCGCCTGCGATCACGTTTTTCACGACCGGGGCAGCGCGTTTACAATATGGGCAGTTATAGTCAAAAAACTCGACCACGGTTACATTGCCTTCCGGGTTTCCTATGACAGGCGCATTCGGATCCTGTTCGAGCAATTCACGCTGATTTTCCAAGACGCTTCCAATTGCGTCGGCTTTTGCCTGATCCTCGCGCTGTTGAAGCAGTTGAATCGCCTGCATGATGATCTCAGGGTTTTCCAAAATGGCTTCGAGAGCCAGCCGTTTTACATCGGAGTCAGACAGCTCGTCGGCGCGTGCCATAGGAATGCCAATCGACATGGCGATAGCGACTAAGCCTGCAAGTATTCGTTTCACATCAGTTTCCTTCCGTTTGTTCTGCTTCGGTGCGTTGCTCTTGCAGCTTGCGTTCCCGATCCGGCCAACTCTCCTTGATGAAGGCGAGGATGTCCCAGATATCCTGATCCGACAGAGTGTCCCCGAAGCCTGGCATGCCGCTTTTGACGTCAGCGACACCCATCTGTTTCAAAGTTTGGTCCCCGCCAAACTTTGTATAGTCGAACAACAGCTTGTCGCCGTGATGCCAGGTGTGCCCGGTTCGGTCATGCGGGGGCGCCCGCAAGACGCCATCCGGATCAGGTGTTTGCCAATCCTGCTGACCCTCCAAATTTGCCCCGTGGCATGACGCGCAGTTTTCGGCGTACAAAACTGCACCACGTGCCGAATCCGCCGATGCACTGTTCTGCGCACGCCCACTCAGTCCCCAGCCAGCGACCGCGACAATGATCACCACGGCAGCCAGTGACAGCCATTTCGCTGAGCTCCTGTTCATCACGCTACGCTCAGCCAGGTCTTCATACCAGCGGCCTGATGCGACAGCATGTGGCAATGAAACAGCCAGTCCCCCGGGTTATCCGCAACGAACGCAATCTCCCGGGTTTCTATCCGGTCAACCAGGATTGTGTCCCGCAGCGGCCCCAGGCTGCCGTTCGGCAGAACTTCCTGGAAGTGCGTCCCGTGCAAGTGCATAGCGTGCGGGAAGACGGTGTCGTTCTGCATCTGAATCCGGACTATGTCGCCACGCGAAACGGCAGCAAGCGGGTTTTCGGGCAACCCGGCGACACCGTTGAATGTCCAGATCTGCCCTTCCTGAACCAGTTCATTGGTGCTCATGACTTGGCCGTTAAAAGTGCCTTGACGCAGTCCGCCCATCGCCCCGCCTTCCATCACCAATGGAACTGTCAAAGCGTCAGAAACATCTTCGAGAAAGGGAACAGGGTTGGGTGGCAGGGCTTCGATCACACCGCGGTTAGCAGATGTACCGCTTCCCGAAACCGGGATCTCAGCGATGACAAACGATTCATCGCGTTCGTGAAGAGTTATTTGAACGGCTTCGTTCGATTCCGCTGTGACATCAACAATTAAGTCTGCTCGCTGTGCAGGCCCGAAAACAAGGGTTTCAAAATCCTCTGGCTGCCTTACGGGCATGCCATCATAAGCGACCAGCTTCCCGTTTGCGCCACCTACTGAGACATACATGATCCGATCAGTTGCCACGTTGACCATTCGAATACGCAAACGTTGGTTCGTCAAAACTTCTGTCATGGGCGATATGTGCGCGTGAACGTAATTTCCCATTCGGCCTGCATGCGTCCAGTCATGCATCGCGCCAAAATCATTGACGATTTGGGCGTCCTGACCCAACCTCCAGTCATCCAGCAGGATCGCAATGTCATGATCCGTGTCCGGCGGGTCCGTTTCTTCGACGATGAACGCGCCGTAAAGGCCTCTGGCCACTTGTTCCGTCGACTGGTTATGAGAGTGGTACCAGAAGGTTCCCGCATCCTTCAGAGGCAATTCATACTGGAACTCGCCGCCTGTTTGTACGGCCTCCTGTGTAAGACCCGGCACCCCGTCCATGTTGTTCGGAACCCGCAGTCCATGCCAATGGATTGCCGTAGGCTGAGGCAGTGAGTTCAGAAGCGTCCGGCGAACCGTTTCACCCTGCCGGGCACGAATTTCGGGGCCCGGAACACCGCCATCATATCCCCATATCTCGGTTTCAGGATAGCTGTCGGGCGCAACACGCACCAATCCTGAACGCGCCTCGATTATTCGGGGGGCGGTAGCCGCCCTCCCGATAGTCGGCACTGCGATTAGTGCCGATGTGCCTGCAACGAATTGCCTGCGATTGAGCTTCATGAGGACTTCCCTCCAAAGAAAATTTGATCTCTCACTCGATTACCCCCCGTCGTGCACATCCAGCAGATAGGTCGCCATCGCCTTCCGGTCATCGTCTGTCAGAAAGCTGGTGCCATAGTTTACGACCTCTCCCATGGCGCCGCCGAATACATCGCCATCAGGCATGACACCGGTGCGCAACGCGTAGGCCAAATCATCTACCGTCCAACCACGCTTTTGCAGTGTCTCAAAGTCGATGGCCGGTGCCTTGTCACCGCCCGGCAGGGAGTCACTTCCTTTGAAGTGTTCCGTGTCCGAATTTCTTGCGCCAGCCAGGTTCCTCCCGGTGTGGCAGGCCGCACAATGCGTGGCGCCTTCGACCAGTAGCCGGCCCCGATTCCACACTTCGTCATTGCCCGGCACGGGATCAGTGCGGGGTGGTTCCAGAAAAGCCGCGCGCCACAGCTTCAGGCCCCATCTCTGATTGAAGGGGAACGCCATTTCCTGCTCTTTCGACGGTTCCGGTACCGGTGGAACCGTTTGCCAGGCTGCCCAGAGATCCGCGATGTCCTGATCTGTGAAGTTGGCATAGAACGGATAAGGAAAGGCTGGGTAATAGGGTTCGCCGTCAGGCGACACGCCCTGACGCACCGCGCGGGCAAATTCCTCGACCGTCCAATCACCGATACCGTGGTCAGGATCGGTGGTCAGATTCGGTGAATAGAGCGTGCCGAACGGGGTATCCAACTCCACCCCACCGGCCAAGGGCGCACCCCCTTTAGCAAAATCTGTGTGGCAAGCGATACAGCCACTTGCCCTTGCCAGATACGCCCCACGGTTAACGTCACCCTGAATATCGAGAGCTTGTAGGGGCTGACCAATCGGCCAAGCCATCACGGCAACAAGTCCCGCTGCCGCCGTTACGGCGGCAGCAATGCCCAATCGGAATATCGGTCTCATGACGCATTCCTATTCCGACCGAAATCGCGTGTGACACGCCGAGCATGTCTGGCTCAACATCATGAACACACCATCTGCCGGCATTTCAGAAAGTTGTTCCTGGTTAGGACTGCCGCCCATCATCCCGGCACCCATCATAGAACCACCACCTATCATGGATGCGCCGCCCATCATGCCCGAACCATGGCCCGATCCGGACGCCATCAACCCGTTGTCCGCCGCAAGCGCAAGGCCTTCAGAGTAGGTTGCCAATTGTCTGGCCAATTCTGCAAAGGATCCCCAATCCTGCCAGATCTCCGATTTGGCCTCCGAGGGTTTGCCATCAGATCCCTCTGGAAACAGTTTTGTCATGCTCTCACCCGCGTGACGCCCGATCTTCTCGGCTTCGCTTCGCACGGTTTCCGCATTGTAAGGAGTTTTACCCTGCATCATCGGCGTAAGGATCTTCATGCTGCCCTTCATCGCGGACATACCATCCATGCGTTCTTTGACGATGCCGGTTGCGCCACCATGCGCCAGGGCGGCTGCCGCAATCAGTGAAACCAGGACAACGCCTGTGGTCATTTTTAGAATGTTCATTGTTTTGTCCTTGTCGTCTGCTTCGACGCGCCCATGTTGAGCGCAATTCGACTGGTCAGATCAGGACACGCGGCGGTGGTGGTTCAAACGCCGCGATACCGAGAACACGGTATTGGGCTCGAGGGATCGAGTATCTTTGTTCAGTATCTTGAGGGCCAGGCGGTGTTGGACCCATCGAAAATAGACCAACAGCGTTGCAAATCGTTCCGCCGTGACAATGTCCAGGATGACCCTGCTTGACATGCTCAACGTCCGCAGAGACCGTTTGTTCAATCACGTGCTGTGAACCACTGCCATGTGCATGAGCAGAATCGGCCGTCCCAAGCAGCCCGCCAAAGGCCAGCACCATTGACAGGATGATGTAACGAATTGCACTACCCATTCGGCTCGTCACCTTCAGAAAATCCCGTTTTCCTGCTGCAACTCTCTTATATATGCCACGATGCCTTTCACATCCGCACGGGTCAAGCCATCGACCGGCGGCATATTGCCGAACTTCCAATGGTGTGCCCGAACTCCTTTCTGGACTGCCACATAAAATGACTCGTCCGAATGGTGGCTTGGTTCATAGATTTTATGCACCAATGGAGGCGCGAGCCCTTCCAGGCCAGTTGCATTCGCGCCATGGCACGCCGCACATTTGGCGTCGAATGCCACTTTGCCGACGGCAGCAGACTCGCCCAGCTGCTCTGGCAAATTGACGTTTTGGATTGGGTCTCCTGGCTCCAGCACCGACGTATCAGGTGGCGTCATCGAATGGCCAGTTGGTTGCTGATCGAGATTGTAGACGATAGCGGCGGCACCTGCGATCGCTACTCCGCCTATCAAGAGTGTAAGTTTATCCATCTCAGTTTTTCACGTCGTTGTCAGTTACCGAATTTAAGCACCTGTCCTGAAAAGTCATCTTGACCAAGGTCAGATCAATTTTACCTGCGTGCCCACAGTGGCCAGTTCGAACAATTCCGCAATCTGCTCGTTGTATAAACCAATGCAGCCGTTGGAGGATCTTCTCCCGATCTTGCGCGTGTCGTTGGTGCCGTGGATGCGGTAGTATTGCCAGCTCAAATAGAGCGCATGTGTCCCCAGAGGGTTCTCAGGACCCGGGCCTACATAGTCAGGCCATGCTGGATTGCGCTCTTTCATTGCCGGCGTTGGTCGCCAAGATGGCCCTTCGACCTTGCGAATAACTGTGGTATAGCCCAGCCTTGTAAGGTCTTCCGTGAGCGGTACGCTGGTTGGATACATCCGATAGACGCTTTCGTCTTCTGACCAATATTGCAGGACCTTGGACTGTGTATCGGACAGGATTACCCCGTTTTTCAAGGTATCAAAGTGGTCCTGCCATTTAGCAACGCGGAATGAGGAAACATTGCGGCGCGTCCCCTCAGTTGCCGTTGATTGGGCCCAAACGGCCGGTGCTGGAAAAAGTGTCGTCGCAGCAAACGCGGCAATCACTCCACGTCGCGTAACAACCTTACCTTCTTTGCTCCGTTTCATGCCTGCCATCCCAAAGTTTATTCTTTTATTCCGACTCAAATAATTCGTATGCCCGGTTCCTGCGCTGGAAGGTCAACACGCAAATGACATTTCATATGGGGCGCCTCGTCTGAATTGTCGTTGCCGTTGGCGCAGTGATATTTCCTTAGAAGGCGGACCCAAACCATCAAGTCGTTGTGGAAAAGCAATTTTTCTTGGACGTAATTCCAGGCTGCTTTAAGCAAAACCTGACTTTCTTGAATCGACCGAGCACAAAAAAGCAACGCTAACAATTGCTTAGTTCTTAGTGAATTGATGTGATCACCCGTCGATGCGAGGGTATCAGGTACTACAAATGACAAACACAATGGACTAAACACCATGTGCTTCAAGAAAGCTTTCCAAGCACTGGCCGCACTTATGCTCGTCGGCGCCTGCACTGAAACAACGTCAATACCTGCAGATGGCGAGCCCAGAACGCTTTCCCGAGTTCCTGACGCCGTTGCCCAGATTGCTGCTCCGGGCCAGGACCTGAACGCCGTGAAAATCATGCCTGAGGACGGTTGCTATTGGTATCGCTACGTGGGACCGGTTGAAACGACCTACCTGCCACTCAGGACTATAGAAGGGCGCCCAATCTGCACGCGCGCCTGACAAGCACCTATCAGCTGGTCGCGGTCAAATGCCGCTCGGGAGGGTAGAGATGCGCCGTGGCACCTGGCCTGACACGGTCATACAGTCCGATGATATGTGGCATCGCCATCCTTACGCAGCCGGAACTTGCACGACCTCCTATAGATCTTGGATAGGGTGTTCCGTGAATTCGCAAGTATGTGTCGCGACCGCCTTCGAACAGATAAAACGCCCTTGATCCCAATGGGTTTGTCGGCCCACCGGGCACACCATCTGCGAATTGCGCATATTCATCAGGGTCGCGCTCAATCATTTCGGCAGTAGGAGTCCAACGCGGCCACTTGGCCTTTCGCTTGATTGTGTAGACGCCGGGCTCGTAAAGATTGCCTCGGGCAATGGCTACGCCGTAGCGCATTGCCGTGCCACCGTCTTCGATGAAATATAGATATCGGGCGACCGCATCGACATGAATGTCACCCGGAACAAGCGCCCGGTTGGTTTGCACACGCTGAGGCAGGAAACGTGGGTGCAGCCCCCAGGGATTGGATGTCGCGGGATCAAAATTTGGCGGCGTTACCCTGGCGTCCCATGCCGCCCATTGAGAAGAAGTAGATGCTGTTGTGCGTGTCGAAAACAACGGCTGAGAAAGCATCGCCAAAGAAGTTACCAGAAAGTGTCTTCTGTTCATCATAAATCCCATCAAACCTGGTTGCTTATGACCCATTGCCTAATATCGCAGGCCGCAAGATGTTAAGGTATCAAATAATTGTCTAATCATATATCTCTTGTGAACATTTCACCGACCGACTGGTGCTATATTTCAACGGTAAGTTTGAACGACTTTATTGCACAAATTGGGGTTTGGTCGGACTTCCCCTTTCCCCGGACAGAATTATTCTACGGCCTCTGTGATGGTTATGCCGAGCGTGGTGTAGCGATTGAGAACGGCAACTCGGGCTTGGATCTCTGCAACCTGGCGGTCGAAGTCCCTCACCATGAGGCTCTGGCCCAATAGCTTCACACAATGCATCTTGGTCTCGACACGACTTCGGCGGTGGCATCCACTCCACCTTCGCCAAATGGCGCGGCCGAAGTATCGGGAGGCTTTGACGGCCTCATTCCGGGCGATAGCGCCTGGGCTTGTAGGCTTCCACGGTTTGGCGCTCTTGCGCGGAGGAATGACAGCATGAGCGCCGCGCGCTATCGCATCATGGCATTTTCGTGTGTCGTAGGCCCCATCTGCGGTCACTGACCCGATGTCCTAGTCGAGTGGGATTTGGTCGAGAAGCCCAGGCAGCATAGGCGCATCACCAACATTGCTGGTGGTGAACTCAACCGCCCGGACTTCCAGCGTCTTCTCGTCGATCCCTATGTGTATCTTGCTCCAGATGCGGTGTTTGGGGCCACCGTGCTTACGAGCGTTCCACTCACCTTCACCCTCAGCCTTGATGCCCGTACTGTCAATGAGGAGGTTCAATGGTCCTCCGCCGCCACGATATGGCAGGCTCACATTCAGTGTCTTCTGGCGGCGGCACAACGTGCTGAAGTCCGGCACTGCCCAGCCCAGTCTCGCCAGCCGTAAGCGGTTTTCGACGAACCACGTTGTTTGCCGCAGCGGCAGGCCAAACAGGACTTTCAGGGTCAGACAGGTCTGGATTCCGCATCGCTGAACTCCTGCCGTCGACCATGCTTACCTGTTGGCGGCGGGGACCAAGGGTTGCTGCCTTCCAGCTATCATGCTGATTTCATGGAGTGAATCCTCAATTCCATTTGTGCAACAACGCCGTCCGCACCTCGACGGTTAGCCGAGGGCGCAGCGAAAGTGCGGTCGCGGTCCGGGTGAAATCGACACCAGCGAATGACCGGATCGGTGACCTTCGCCGCGCCGCAACATTAAACGTGCCGCAGTTGCGATCTGATGCTGCGTCAGCGAAGCTCGAAAAGTGAAGGTCGGGAAAGTCCCGCATTTCGGTTGTACCGAAACGGCCCCCCGAATGTCAGGTTTCGCAACCTCCAGGTGTTTGGTGCCGCCGTAACAAACGGCGAACTTCGCAGTATGGGCGTTATGTGAAGCGATCTCTGGTTGAGTAGTGGCCATTCAGTGGAATGATTGCGAATGGTTGTCTCGCGGACAAAGTGTGAATTCGCTGCGTTTGCACCAAGGTCTGCAATCTCGAGTAACCGGCCGCACGTGTGCGGCCGATCTTTCGATTTTACCGATCTGTGAGGAGATTTTCAGGTTGGTTCCGCTTCACCGGGGGGTGGGACGTTCAGCCGGTTTCACCAAATCCTTTCGGTACTGGCAGATCAGGCAAGGTAAAATAGAATTTTACGCAGCGTCCAATTATCGAAGTCAATCTTATAACAAACCCGTGATTGCTTATGTGAGCAGTGTTCAGAGAGTGGCCAATCTGAACACGTGTCACCTCGGCCAATGTACTTGATTTGAAGGGATGCGATCATGAAAAAACTCGTTCTCGTTGCTGCACTTGGCTTAACTGCGTGCACTCAGTATCCGATGCAGAAACCGCTTGCAGTGGACGGCACAAGAAATGCGAGCTTTGCTTCGGACGAGGCACATTGCACCGCACTGGCTGTTAGCTATCAATCCGGTAAAAGGGGAATGGACACCACATTCGGCGCAATCGACGGTGCACTCACCGGCGCCATGATCGGAGATGGTTATGATGCTCTTGGCGGGGCGGTCGCCGGCGGGATACTTGGCTCTGTCAAAGGTCAATACAATGACGAATTGGTCAAACGCCAGGTTCTGATTAACTGCATGCAGGCCCGTGGGCACAGCGTCATTGGATAACAGGTTGCGATGTCAGATTGTCGCTGCAATCCGCAAATGTCAGGCTATTTTTGTGAGCCCTGAAAGCGTGCCGCAGGGCATTTGATCTGGTTCTGTGCGACACTTGAACATCTGGTCCCTCTTATCTTCCAATCGGTCGTCAATCGAAACCATATCGCGGAGTTTCAAAATGAAAAATACTGCTCGAAATCTACTGGCCGGGATCAGCGGTATCTGCGCTGTATCAGCAATGACGGTGCCTGCCGATGCTTGCACTCGGTTACTCTACAAAACGGGATCGGACAGTTTCATCACAGCCAGAAGTATGGACTGGTTCGAGGATGTCGGTTCAGATTTCTGGGCGTTCCCAAAGGGCATGGAGCGGGACGGAGGTCTGGGCGCAGGTTCGATTGAGTGGGTGTCAAAATACGGATCAATCACCTTGTCAGGCTATGACATTGGCACTGTCGACGGCATGAACGAAGCCGGGCTTGTGGCTAACCTGCTTTATCTGGCCGAAGCCGACTATGGTTTAGCAGATTGTAAACCAACGCTGTCCGTTGGTGCCTGGGCGCAATATGCACTCGACAATTATGCTACGGTCGCGGAGGCGGTTGAAGGTTTGTCGGCACAGCCCTTCACAATGGTGGCTCCACGTCTTCCCAACGGCCACGAAGCCGGGCTACATCTTTCTCTGTCTGACAAAACCGGGGATTCCGCGATCTTCGAATATGTAAATGGCGAACTCATCGTGCATCATGGTGAGGAGTATCGCGTCATGACAAACTCTCCAACCTACGATGAGCAGCTCGCTTTGACCGCTTATTGGGATCAGGTCGGTGGCCTGTCTATGTTGCCGGGCACAAACCGAGCGGCAGATCGGTTTACGCGGGCAGATTTTTATCTTGATACAGTGCCCGAGTTCGAGGATCGCCGAATGGCCACCGCAGCCGCGTTTTCGATCATCCGCAATGTCTCGGTTCCCCTCGGAATTACTGACCCGGATGCACCAAACCTCGCAACGACAGTTTGGCGCTCCGTCGCAGATCACGAAAGTGGAAGGTACTATTTTGAGTCCGCTATCAGCCCCAATGTGTATTGGGTCGACATGAACCAGCTTGATTTGTCAGAGGGTAGTGAGCCTCAAAAGCTGGAGCTAAAGGGACATCCGATTTTGGCGGGCGACGTATCAGATAGATTTGAACCTGCTGAACCGTTCAATTGGCTTGCACCGTAAGTGCGCGCTTTCTGGTGCCTAAAAAGTTCCCTCGACGTCGGCTCGATGACCAAGACTGGGAATAGGTGTTGAGAATTGAGCCGACGGGTGGAATAGAAATGCAGCTGAATAGATGTTGGATCTGAGGGTGGCCTTTCGCACCGTTAGTATTATTGGCCGCTGGTTACGCATTTCGTCAATCTGAAGCGTTCCAGAATTCGCGCTGGCCGCGAACGGCTGCAATGCGTGTTGCGACGGCAGCATTGCGACTAGCTGCTGGATGTCTTCTGAAGCATGGCAGTCCACGAAGCTGGCACTGGAATTCCTGATACTGACCGCTAGCCGGTCCGCCGAAGTTCGATTGGCGCGTTGGGAGGAAATCGAACTACCAAGCGGCGACACGGCGACATGTGCGACATGGACAGTTCCTGCGGAACGGGCGAAACAGAAGCGTCCTCACCGCGTTCCATTGCCCGCACGCTCGGTTGAAATCCTGCGCGCTGCCAAAACCCTGGATAATGGCAGCGGGTTTATCTTCCCAAGCATTCGCGGGCGCACACTGTCGGACATGACGCTTTCAAAACTGGTTAAGGAACTTGGCTATGACGCTGACGTACACGGGTTCCGAACATCATTCCGCACTTGGGTACAGGAACAAACGGAGTATCCCCGCGAGGTGGCGGAAGCTGCATTGGGTCATAAACTCGGGGATGCGGCTGAACAGGCTTACGCCAGATCAGACTACTATGAAAAGCGACGCCGATTGATGTTGGACTGGGCTCACTTCTTAGAAAGCCCGACAACGAAGTGAATGGCTAAAGGGAACTGTAAATCGTGTTCAATTCGGATCGTTGGATATCAATCACTCAGATAAGAGATGAACTCACTGTCCTTGTGGAAGGCGAGGAAACTGAAGACAAAGGCTCTTTTGATCCGGATGAACAAGGAAACAATCTCACTTGGGACTTCTGCGAAAAGGCCAAATCGGTGCGATTGCATCGGCAAGACGGCACAACAATAAATGCGCCAAAGGACATACTCGAACGGCCGGATAGTTTCATGTCGTCGAGCACGAATGACCACGTCTGCCTCGATGACGGAAGGCTTGGATCAGGAAACAAAAGAGAAGAAATATTCGTTCAGGAAGATGCGGATGGAAATCTTCGTGAATGTCACCTCGAATATGGCGCCAATCTTGGATTGCTTAAGAGCGGAAATCCTAAGGGAAGACCCAAAGGCGCGCGCAACAAAGCGACACTGGCGGCCGAAGCAATGATGGACGGTGACGCCAAAGCTATTACGCAAAAAGCGATAGAGTTGGCAAAAGCCGGTGACATGACCGCAATACGGTTGTGCCTTGAGCGCATTCTGCCACCCCGAAAGTGTCGCCCGCTCAAAGTCGTCCTGCCAAAGATAAACGGCCCTGAAGACATTTTGAATGCCGTGAATTCCGTTCTAAAAGCAGTTGCTTCAGGTCAGATCACAACCGATGAAGCAGACGCGCTTCTGCGTTCGATAGAAGCCGCCCGAAAAGCTATCGAGACAGAACAACTTCATCTTGAATTGGATGAGCTGCAATCAAGACTGGAATTGCTCGGTGGCTGATACCCCTAAAGGCAGGCTAGCAAGATATCGAAAGCATCTGGCCATACCCCGCGATATGTACCTCGCCGCCGTAGAACGTCAGGAAGCCAGAGCATGGGCAAAATGGACTGACCCGTCGAAAGACACAGAATTCAGAGAAGAACTGCAAGCGATTTATGATCGACTATCGGCTGAAGGCGTTCCTAACAAGGGAGATAGGCCTAAATTTCCTCCCGTTCGCGATCCCGATCCGGCTCTTTTCGACGGCGAAGAAGAAATCCGAAAAGACGACATGATAATTGCCACCTACCTCACGGACAACCCAGCTGAACGCAACAAACCGATGGCGCGGGGCACAACTCATGACGAGCTGCTGGAGTTCTGGAAAAGCAGCCCCGACGGGCAGAGATATTTCCAACAACGAGAAAGCTACATTTCTGAAGCCATTATTAAAGCAAAAGCCAAAGTGCTGGGAGGCGCCTGATGCCAACCATTCCACCGCCAATTATCCAAATTTATCAATTTTCGGGGGACCAATCGCTACTCAAAGTACATCAATGGGCTTGGGACCATGGCTGAGAAAGGGGCGTCGTTTCAAACCCTCTGCGTTCCGTCTGCGTTCCGTCGGTGTCGCACATGTCGCCGTGTCGCACGCCACTTTTGACCGCTGAAGGCTGTAAAGCGGACATCTGACAAAATCACTCAGATGACCGCATCGAGCCCAAACTGGACCTTGCTTCTTGGCGCAGCATACTCCGCAATGGGCGGACACCGGACATTCGCTGCGCAGTGAATCAATGTCAGCTATGTGCAGAAAGCCAGTTTTGGATAGACACGGCCTCAATTGTATCAGATCGACAAGACCAGCCACCCGCTGTTAAGCCTCTCTCCTACTATCCGTGTTTTACGACCAAAACCTCGTTGAGCCTCACCGCAATTTTAAAACTTCAGATTTGCTTCAGTTTTCAACAGCTCGCAAAACCACAACTTGGTCTTAGCCTATTCGTTGCAGCAAGAATTGTGCGGTTCTGTCGCTCGTATCTGTGGAACAAATCTCAACGAGCATGTCCCGTGCCATTTCATGCTCTCCGTGTTCCAACGCAAACATTGCGGCACTGAATTCCACACTTGTAGAAACGCGAGCCTGTTTTTGAGATGCGGGCAGTGCATCCAAAACTTCGTAGACTGTAGCCGGTGTTTCCCGCCCTTTTACCATGATTCCCGGTATGCGACGCAGCGACAATTTGCTTGTTAAAGTTGATGCCACCTCGTCCGAGATTAACATGGGGGTATCAAAGTCTCGGGTCATGCTTTCGAGACGGGCACAGAAGTTTACCGGATCACCGATAACATCACATTTCAACCTTTCGCTGTTGCCAACAGTGCCCAGGATCAACTCACCAGTATGCACAGCCAACCCCATATCGATACCCGGCCGATTGTCAGTTGACCGCCCGCGTTCGAGCAGAGCTTGTTGGGCGGAAATTCCCGCTTGAACGGCGTCGTCAACCGTTCCTGAAAAAAGGGCAAGCACACCGTCGCCCTCAAGTCCGCCAATGAATCCGCCGGCCTCACGAAACACCGTATCAAGAATGTTGATGTATTCATTAAGCAGGTCAAAGGCCTGCTTGGGCCCGAGATTTGCAGCGTGGCTAGAAAAGGAGCGCATATCCGCAAACACGACCTGCATCTCGATTTCTACTGCATGCCCTTCTTCGACATCGACGACACGCTGTTTTCCCAGCACTGAAAGAAACTCTCGGGGAACAAACCGCAGGCTTGCCGCGTGCGATGCCCGCAGTTCCTGATCCTTTGTACGCAAATCACGTGCGCGACCCCAGGCAATCAACGCTTCCTTTGCGGTGAGGATCAGATCATCTTCACTCCAAGGCTTTCCGATGTATCGGTAAAGGTTCGCTCTGTTGACTGCTTCGCCAACGGAGTCCGCGGTCGCTTGCCCTGTCAGCAACACATTATGAGCATCCGGGAGCATTGCGTGCGTTTTTTCAAGAAACTCCTCACCCCGCATACCTGGCATAAGTTGATCTGAAATGACTATTGGCACCGGAACGTTGTCATCGATGAGCTCTTGCAGCACTTCGAGACCTTCCTCGCCGGATTCGGCTATCTCGATAGCAACTCCCTGCAAATTGTTGCGCAGCTGCTCTTGAAGGCTGGTCAGAATGATTTTTTCATCGTCGACGCACAAAATGGTGGGCGTTGCGTCCAGATTGCTGGTGATGTGCGCGATTTCATCCATCAGCCGTCCCTTTCGGCAAATTGCTCGCTGCATCTACGGGCAGTCGGACGGTGAACGCTGTTCGGCCAGGAACGCTGTCTACTTCAATCGTTCCTCCGTGGCGCCGCACTATGTCGGCACTGATGGACAATCCAAGCCCGGTGCCTTCGCCAATCTGCTTGGTCGTGTAGAAGGGCTCGAAAATGCGTGCGGCTGCATCTGGCGGAATTCCGCAGCCTGTGTCTTCGATGGATACCAACAACTCATCTGAGGTGCTGGTCGCCTTGATCTTCAACACTCCATTACAATTCATCGCCTGCAATGCGTTGTGAACAAGGTTCGTCCAAACCTGATTCAACGCATCGTGATCCGCAAGGATTGTGGTGTCACCTTCGAATGATCGCTCAATCTGAACTCCCCGCTTTATGAGGTTTTGGTAGAGCATCAACACTGTATCTAGACTCTCACCGACCGAAGCCGAGGAAACATGGCCATCATTTCCGGGGTGAGCATACTTCTTTAAAGCGAAAACAATTTTTGAAGACCTAGCTGCCGCTGTTTTGATCGTTTGGCAATTTCGGTTCAGGCTGGAGAATGCGCGCAGCTGGGAGAACACCAGCGGCCAGCGTTCACTACGCAGGACCGGCAGATGTTCAGTCCCGAGGGTTGACACGCCTAGTTCGACCAACTGAGCCGCTTTTTCCTGACTGTCGTTAAACCCGTGTTCTTGCAATTCACTGGCCAGTGTATTGCGAAGACTGCGTTCCTCTCTGGTCGTCAGCTCGACATTCACCGCTGCGATCCCTCGCAGCATATCGGTCAGGCCCGACAACTCGGCCTCGTTGCCTGTTTCGTTGAGTTCTGGCAGACCTGACAGGATGATACTGATCGACCTGTCCAGGTTATCGTTCGAGGCGCGGATTGCACCCAGAGGGGTATTCAATTCATGCGCAACGCCAGCGACTAGCTCACCAATTGCCGCCATTTTCTCGCTTTGGACCAGCGCATTTTGAGATTGTGCAAGCTCCTTATTCCTCTGGACCAGCTCAACCTCCATTCGCTGTCGAAGCTGCATGAAGATGCTGATCAGCGCGAAAATCGCCAACGACACTGCAAGGAAATTCATGGTGAAGAGATAAAGTGGAAGTTTGAGGAGTGCTTCGTTCTCAAACAGGTCAAGAGGCGGAGGAATTTGAAACTCAATGTAAAGCGAGACAAAGGTCAACAATACAAAGAAGATGAGCCAGCGGAATGAGTGTGTCCGCTCGTCAAAAGACTGAGCCGCGCTCAGGCACAACATGGACCACAACATTGTTGCTCCTGATGCAACCAATCCGCCTAACATCCACTGAAACAAGAACGGCAAGAGAATACTGACAAATATCTGGATATTCCGTGCCAGAGCAAAGTTCTTGGTTCGGGCAAGAAATGCAAAGTTAATTGCTGTAATCAACACGTAGCCAAACGGTATTGCGCTTTGCATATGCAGGTTTAGAACGGTCGCCACCACGCCCCAGAGCAGGCCGCCGCCAGACATCACAACGCCCGTCGCAATCAAGAACCGATGCTTTAGACGTTCTTCGTCTGTATTTTCGGGCGCATCAGCGATGGCTCCTAAATCTGCGAGTAGGCTTTTCAACCAGATAATCTCCCCTGTTCCGCGATGTTTCTCCAACACGTTGCCCGAGTTAGGTGCAAGCGTCCAGAAAAAGCACCAAAACGGAGAAGGCTGCACCTCACCTTTGCCGCATACGCTAAGCAGCCTTCCTGGAGTTGGCCAATTGGTCTGCTTTCTGCGAGGAACGGTCGTTGTTAAAAAAGGCCCGGGCGGCAGCTCTGGGCCGGGAGTTGTCGGTGACCTTTCAGGGGTCAATGGCAGCATTGTCCGCGACTCGGACCTTAGACGAATTTTCACGAATGGCCGCTGCTGGTGAAAGCCGTCGTTCGGGCTGAAAATTTCAAATCGACGGCTCCGAACGGCTGATAAACGCGATACAGCAGACACTCACCAAAATTCAGCGAAGGGCTGCTCTGAGCCCGAAGCAGACTCTAGTTCACGACACCCGACCAACTCACGTTCAATAATTTGTCCGCGAGCCGAGATGGTCTGCAAGCTGATCAAAAACCAACCTAATCCTTCGCGCTGTTTGTAACTCAGAGTGTGTGGCCAACCAGATAGGAAATTTGAATGGCTCGCGTTCGGGCAGAACACGCTCCACACCGGGTGTAAGGGCCACCACATCGTCTGACATAACACCAATGCCGAAGCCTTGGCGCACAAGCTCCCATGACACTATCCCGCTCTGCGATCCAATCCGAAAATTCTTGCGGGTTACTTCGATGTCAGCCGGATTGAGAAATCCAATCATCGTGTCAACATCGCCAAAGCCGACGAAATCCAGCTTAGCAAGTTCGTCTTCATTTCGTGGTCGCCCAACCTGTTCGAGGTATGAAGGGGCAGCGTAAAAATGTGCCGTCGCTTCTGCCACGAGCTTTGCAATTAGGTCCGGCTGTGTCGGGCGCACATGCCGAATTGCGATATCTGCCTCGCGCCGCTGTATGTCTCGTATGTCATTTGCTGCGACAACGTCGATCTCAAGCCGCGGTGCCGCGAGCCTGATCTGTTTGAGAATAGGCGGTAGCTGATAGGCTGACATCACGTCGGAAGCAGTGATCCTGACTTGCCCTTCAACTGCTTGTGACTGGCTTGTTGCGGTCAGAGAAATTCTGTTCGCGACATTTGCCATTTCACTGACATGCACCAAAAGCTCAGCACCGGCTGTTGTCAGATTAAGTGACTTCCCAACCCTTTCAAACAAGGTGACGCCAAGCGCCTGTTCCAGCGCGGCGACCTGACGACCGACGGTTGGCTGGGTCTGCTCAAGCACGCGCGCCGCGGCGGAAAACGAGCCTTCTTCTGCCGTTGCAAGAAAGGACCGAGCCTGGTTCCAATCGAAATTGATAGCCTTCCAATTCATGCATTAATGCATAACAGTTCTGCAATATCTGGCAATTTAATAAATCGGCGTTTTAAGATATTGGCTGCGGTGACACCAAAGGAAAAGAAAAACGATATGGCTGCATTGTCCAAAGATGCCGCATTTTGGAGCAAGATTTCGCGCAAATATGCGGCTGATCCTATCCGAAATATGGAAGGGTATCTGAACACGCTCAAACGTACAAAGTCCTACTTGAAAGCCGAAGACAGCGTGCTGGAAATCGGGTGTGGGACGGGGTCAACCGCGTTGCTACTGGCACCACATGTGGCTCAAGTCACTGCCTCCGATCTCGCACCGGGGATGATCGAAATCGCCAACGAGAAACTCGCTGAAGAAGAGCTGGAGAATGTAACGTTCAAAGTGGCCGAGGTTCTGCAGCACGATCCTAACGACGGTTCTTACGACGCTGTCCTCGCACATAATCTACTGCACCTTGTACCCGATATGGGCCATGCACTCGAACACATTGCAACCCTTACAAAACCCGGTGGGGTATTCATTTCCAAGACCGTTTGCGCTCCAGAGAGTGGAGGGTTCAAATATGGCATAATCAGCCGAATAGCGATCCCGATTATGCAGGTGCTCGGGAAAGCTCCGTTCGTAAATTTTGTATCCGTAGCTGAACTCCAGCACGCCATTGAACTTGCGGGCTTCGATATCGTCGAGACAGCGGACCAAGCCGGGTTATTGCCGAGCCGGTACATTGTCGCGAGAAAGCTGTGAAACAGTATTTGCGCCATAATTACTTTGCATGCAAGGGACAGCTCGGGCCATCAAATGAGTATAATGATGAAAGATGGGATTTCATTTGCACGCCTTTCGGAAATCGATCCGAATGACATTGCGGTTCATATGTCCGACCCCCGGGTAGCAGAGCATATGCCGCTTTTGACGTTCAAATGGAGTGTTGACGTCGCAAGAGAGTTTATCGCCAAGAAGGAAGGTTGCTGGGCACGGGACGGTCTTGGACATTGGGCATTTTTGTCAGGCGGTCGGTATGTTGGTTGGGGGGGCTTTCAAAAAGAAGATGACGAATGGGATTTTGGGTTGGTTTTGCGGCCCGACGCCATTGGCCTTGGGAAACGGATTTCCAAAAAGGCAATCGACTTTGCGATTGCTGACAAACGTATCCCCTTTGTCACGTTTCTGCTGCCACCAAGTAGAAAAAATCTGGGTGCGCTCCGGAAACTCGGTGCCAAACACATCGGCGAGATCGAATGCGAAGATGCTCAGTTTCTCAAGTTTCGCCTGGATACGGAGTGAATTCCGTCAAATCTGTCGGGTGTCAGCTTCGAGCGCATCGAAGACGCTCTCGAAATGTCATCGCATGACCGCATCGAGCCCAGGACGGACAGCTGAAGCAGCATTACTTCGCCAAGTCTCCTACGATGCCTACGGCATCAACAACAGTTGAGAGGTCATCCGTAACTTCCAAAATTTCATCATTGACGCGAATATAGCGATTTCCTTTTCCCGGTGGTTTCAATTTCCATTTCGACAGGTCGCTGATGTTTGAGTAGTTTAGGTCGCTGGGAAGCTTTGCACCGCGCGTGTACCTCTTGATTTGCCCTGGCGGCACCGCCTTTTTACCCTTGCTTGGCTTGCCGTCCACTTGCACTTTCTTGTCTTTGGACTTGCCGCCCTTGTCTTTGGCTAACGCTAAATCAACCCCGCCAATTGATAATGCCAGAGCAAGAACCCAAACAAATCCAGTACTAACTCTCATATTCATTCTCTTCACTCAAACCATACCCAGACGCTCATGCTGGCGACTAGAAAGATTAACCCCTGATAAAGTCTTCAAAGATGGAAACGCAGGTTACCACATCATAAGTAACAGCCATATGTTACATCAGGACCGATAAGTAGCGTGCGACCGATGCGTCTTTAAGGCAATAGACCAAAATACAAGTCCAAAAAACGAACGCGCCTGCTGGCTGAATAATCCTACTAAAGTTCGACAGGGAGCCATTCCCTTTAACACCGTGGGCCACGGCGCTACTGCCACTTAGCGAAGGGAACAGGTCCCTTTTGTTTTGCTTAACCATGTTTGACTCATAAAAACTTACTACAGGGTTCATATTTTACCCTACATTAACCCATTGTTAACATCAGAGTATTTTGTGTTTTTTCGCGCATTTGCAGCAATTTTCGAAGACAATGTTGTTGAATGTTTCGATATTGTAGAGCCAGAACTGATCACCCCCCATTGAATTGGTCCGCACCTATAGTTGGGAAACGGAGGATCAAAGATGGGGACCAAGCGAACGAGCGCATTCGGACTGTTGCAACTTTTCGAACTGCGTCGCCAAAGCCAGCTTCGTCCGCATAGCGGTCCCTCAGACAGATCGTAGCGAAAGACCGCACCGAGCCCAAAGTGGTCGTTAATTAGAATTGTGCGTGAAGCTCCGCAGCGAAAGACTGTTAAGAGCGCGAAGTGGTCATGCGCTGTTTAGTAAGCTGTGTGGTATTGCTCGTCTATGAAACGTCGCATAATCGCAGTTCTTGACGCCGATATAGGCAACCCTTTTGTTATTGTTGGGTCAAGGTCGACCGGCTCGCGGCGAGTGTTGGGCAGCCTTATCATGGTTGTTTAGCGGCAATGACGTTGGGACAGGTCTGGCGATCAACCCACTGCTTCAATTTCTGCGCCAGTTTCGCCGGTCAGCAATCGACCAAGGTGAAACAAGATCAAGGGGTCGTCTTCGCACTCGGCCAAAAGCGCCGCAAAGGATTGGCGCGCTTTGGGGTCACTCGCCTCTAGCAGCTCATACGCCGCCTTGTAACCTCTCACTTGATCGCTGTCGACAAGCGCCTCTGACAAGGGTTCATAGCAGGTCACCGCTTGCGCTTTGCCTTTCAGCAAGAGTCTTCCAATTGGGCGGCCAGAGAAGTTGTCGATGCCCTTGGCAACACTTTCCGAAGTGCAGATGCGCGTCCCTATCGTCTTGTTGGCCTGTTCCAGCCTTGCCGCAGTGTTCACAGCATCGCCATACGCTGTATAGTCGAAATAGCTCTTGCCGCCGAAATTGCCAATGATCGCACCGCCGCTGTTCACACCTATGCGCGTGTCTCCCAACGCGATGCCGCGATCCAGTAATTTCTTCTGAAAACCTTGCGCAAATTCGTCGAGCGCCAAGGCGCAGGCCACCGCGTGCGCGGCATGTTCCGGGTCGTCAACTGGCGCACCGAATATCACTTGGATGGCGTCGCCTATGATTTTCATGACTGTTCCGCTGTGCGAAAAGATTGTTCGGGTCATGCCATCTAGGTATTCGTTGAGAATTTCGACGATCAGGTCGGAATCCGAGCTTTCTACCAGCTGAGTGAAATCGGCCAGATCAGTAAATAAAAAGGTTGCTACGCGGCGCTCGCCCTTGGCCTCTATTGCCTCTGGATCACGCGACAACGTCTCAACCACCGTAGGAGAGAAATACCGTGACAGCGTCAATCTCGCTTGCTCGGCTTTATCACGGGCCGTGCGCAATTGGCGGAGCAACTCAAGGTGTTCCAGCGTCTTGGCAATGGTCCGGTCGAGATCTTCGAACTCGATCGGTTTGGTCACGAAATCGAAAGCCCCGCGGTTCATAGCCGCGCGAATATTGTTCATGTCGCCGTAGGCCGAAACCATAACAGTTTGCAGATCAGTTTCCATCTCGCTCAACCGCTCAAGCAAAGTGAGACCATCCATCCTGGGCATGTTTATGTCTGAAAGGACGATATCTATTTTAGGGTTCTCTTCGAGAACTTCGAGGGCGTGTTTGCCGTCATGAGCAAACAATAGATCGAGTTCCCCTTCGCGTACGCGACGCCGAAACTTTTGCGAAATCAACGCTTCAAGGTCGGGCTCGTCATCGACAACAAGAATGCGTGGCGGCGTCACGTTGCATCTCCGACAAATCGTGAGAGCCGCTCTTTCAGTTCAACAAAATCGACGGGCTTGGTCAGGAACTGTTCCGCTCCCAGTTCCCGGACTTTCGCCTCGGTCGCTGCATCACCATAGGCGGTGATCATCATAACCGGTAATTCAGGCCAGCGAGCGCGCAGTTCCTGCAAAAGCTCGATTCCTGACATGCCGGGCATGTTGATGTCCGAAAGCACCAACATTACTTCTTCTTTCGAATGACTTATTGCGTCCAAGGCGGACTCGCCAGACCCGGCAAACCCAAAACTGTAGACTCCTTTTCGTATCTCCCGCCGAAAATTTTGTCGAATCAGGTCCTGTGCGTCGGGTTCGTCATCTACCATCAGAATTTGTCCTGTCATGCTAGGTCCCCCTGAGAATGGACCGGGACCGAAACGACAAAAATTGTGTGATCCCCTGGCTTACTGTCCACAGTCAAAGTTCCACCATGCTGCTTGACGATGGTATCATAGCTCAACGAAAGGCCGAGCCCTGTGCCTTCACCCGCGGGTTTTGTGGTGTAAAATGGTAGAAATATTTTCTCCCTCATTTCTTCTGGAATGCCCGTACCATTATCGCGAATAGTGACGTTGACGCGGTCACCATTGGCTCGCGTCGATAGCCAGATCGTCGGTGAAAAGTCACTTTCTTCCGCGTCTTTACGTTTGTTGGCCGCATACATGCCGTTGCTGATGAGGTTAAGAAAAACACGCATCAAATCCTGCGGATAGCAATCGATTTGGCCAACGTCGGGATCAATGTCGGCTCGTATTTCGACATTGAAACTGGAATCCTCCGCCCGAGCACCGTGATAGGCAAGGTTCAGCGCTTCTTCTGCGATTGGGTTTAGTGCAACACGTTGCAACTCGCTTGGCCCCTCACGGGAATGCAGAAGCATGTTTTTAACGATGCTGTCAGCACGTTGACCGTGTTGGTTTATCTTGCCTAAGTTGCCGCGTACTGTCTGCCATAGGTCCTTAGCTTCCTCGCGATCCTCTTCCTCCAGAGCCGCGATCGGGTCTTCTAATATCTCGTGCAACTCTTCCAACAACTCGCCAGACAATTTGGCAAAGTTGTTGACGAAATTCAGCGGGTTCTTGATCTCGTGGGCAATGCCGGCAGTAAGTTGGCCTAGGCTGGCCATCTTCTCGGACTGGATGAGCCGTTCTTGGGCTTGCCGCAGATCGTTGAGGGCTTGTTCAGCCGCATCACGCGCTTTGGAAATCTCTGCTTCACGCCGTTTTAGTTCGGTGATATCGAAATAGGTCAGCATGCGACCGCCATCCGGCAGGTCCACACATTGGAAACTCAACGTCATGCCATCAGCCCGACACAACTCGCCCGGTGGCATGTTTCCTGCCCGTATTGCCTCGACCCGCATGGACAGCCAGTCATCCCAGTCCTTCGGCGCAACATCATAGACTCCTGTGCCCTTGTTGTACTCTATCAGTTCCTGCATTGTTGGGCGCTGGTCGATGAATTTCTGATCGATGTTCCAAATTCGCGCAAATGCCCGATTTATTATACGCGCACGTAAATCCGGTCCCATGAACAGAATTCCATAGTCGACGTGATCGATGACCGCGTTAAATTCTGCCAGTGCCGCTTTCAGTGCTTCGTCAGCGAGTTTGCGGTCCGTAATGTCAGTGTAAGTTGCAACTAGGCCGCCACCTTGGATAGGGTTGCCGATAATCTCAATCACCGTACCATCAGGACGAATACGCTCAAATTTGTGCGGTAAGAATTTTGCGGCCAGTTCCACCCGCTCGCGCACTTGGGTATCAATGTCGCCCGGCCCATATTCCCCTCGTTCAGCATTGAACCGAAATGCCTCTTCCATTGTGAATCCGGGGCGAAAGCGTTCGCGAGGAAACTCCATGAGGTCGAGGAATTTCGAATTCAACGCAATTGTGCGCAGCTCTTTATCCACCAGCGTAATCCCCTGGCCCATGTTCTCCATTGTTAACTCGAGGATCGCTGATTGTTGTTCGATCTCCAGCTGTTTGGTCTTCAGTTCGGTAATGTCGGTATAGATCGAGACGATGCCACCATCCGAAGTGCGGTGATCCGTAATCTGCAGCCAGTACCCGGCGACTAGCTGTTCGCGTGGTTCGCCCGAGGCTTTCTTGCGTTTTTCGGCAATTCTCTCAAGATACCCTTCTACTTCTCCTTCGGAAAGTGGAAATAGGCCGCGCTTGATGCCGGCACCGATGATCTCTTCGAATTTCACGCCGGGTACGACCTTGTCGGCGAGTTCGCTCATGTAGGTGCGGTAGCGCTCATTACATACAACCAGCCGATCCTCGGCATCCCACAATGCAAAACCAGACGAAATCGCTTCAATTGCGTCTTCAAACCGCTGCCGTGCGGCCTGCGCATCTGCCTCCCTGCGTTTGAATTCGGTTATGTCGTTGTAAACCATGATGCGGCCACCATCAGGCAGGCGACGTTCGTTGAGCATGATCCACACACCGTTGCCCAACTCTAGTTCCCAGTTCGCCTTTGGCTTCTCCCAAGCGACGCGGCGGGCAGCGATCCAACCGTCAACGCCGTCTGGATGTTCGGTAAACATCCCAAGCTCATAGCCGTTGCGGATCATGTCGAAGAATTCGCGGCCCTCATAAATTAGGTTGCTCAAATCGGCGCCGCCAGCGGCGTCCCTGAAGATCTGGACGTAGCGGTCGTTGAATAACTCGACGCGATTTTCAGGTCCCACCAAAAGCAAACCATCGGCGATCGTTTCAATTGCTCCGAGTAGCCGACCTTCAATTCGGGCAATTCGTTCCCGTGCATCCCGGATTTCAGTTATGTCGCGCACGGCACCGACAAGCCGAACGACCCGGCCTTCGGCGTTTCGCACACCAACGCCTCGGTCGTGAACCCAACGGTAACCACCATCACGCGCCCTCTGCCGGTAGTCACATTCAACGGCATCAGTTCCGCCCTTGAAATGGTTAACGATTGCCTTGACATAAGCGTCGTAATCATCCGGATGGATCTGCTCGGCCCATCGTGTCGAAGACGAATTGGCCTCGTCCAAACTGAGTAGATCGTTCAGGTCAGCAGAGACAAACAGAACATCATTGGTCACGTCCCAATCATAAATTCCATCGCTGGTAGCTTGAGTGACCAACTGGTATCTTTCCTCACTTGCGGCAAGGGCTGCATCCCGTTCAATCTTGGGTGTAATGTCCCGAATTGCGGCCACCATACGCGTCGCGTAGCCGTTAGTATCGCGAATCGAGGTGCCGTGATCCGATACCCAGCGCCACTTTCCGCTGGCTACTTTGAGTCGGTACTCACATTCCCATCGTTTCTTCTTGCCGGATATATGCGCCTCCAACGCTGACAAGTAAGAGGGCAAATCGTCGGGATGAATAATGTCTTGCCATACCCACGTTCTCTCCCCCTTAGGACCGGTCTCAAGCCCTAGGAAAGTCTCAAGTCGTGGGGACGCATAAAACTGGTCGTCGGTAATGTGCCAATCGTAGATTGCCTCTTCCGCAGCGTCTGAAACAAGCGCGTAGCGCTCCTCACTTTCTCGCAATGCTCTTTCTGCTTTTCGTTCGGCGGTGCGGTCCTGATAGGTGACCATCGTTCCTCCAGAGGCCGTTCTGCGATAGCTGATCGCTAGAATCTGCCCGTCTGCCATCTCATGCTCGAGCGCGCGCTCACCAGAGGCACCAATCTCATTCATTCGATCGGCCACTAGCCGATCAGTTTTGCCCGCGCCAAAATCTCCGCGTTCGGCGTTGAAATGCAGCAAATCTTCTAGACTAACACCACGGCGGCAGAGCTCTTGTGGGTAGCGTCGCATCTCGCGAAATGCGGGGTTGCAGTAAACCAGTCGGAGTGCGTCATCGAATATGCCGACACCAACATCCAGAAGCGCTATACCTTCTTCGTACCTGTCTGCTTGGCTTTTCTGGTCAGCGCCATTCATATCGCGTTCCCCCCCCTGGAGAAGAATGACTGAGTCAAAGAGTTGAGTCAAAAAATCAACCGTAGAAGCTTGGTTTTAGAGAACACGAGCTATTGTAGAAAGTTCTTGCAATTCAAAGGGTGACGTAGCTTGCCGCTCCAGAGCTTACCAAGCCGACCAACCCGTTCCACCAGCCTTTAGGTCACGTGCGTTAGTTACGGCATCCCCGTAAGGTCCGCTTGGTCCGCAAGGCAGACATAGTGATGATTTTGAAGAACGACCGCTTTTAGCGAAAGCTGCCTTTGAAGATGGAGTGCAGTTACAGACCTATCGCTCGGTTTTAGTGAACTTAAGTTCACCGGTTGTTTTAAGAAAACTGAACCTACAGCAGGAATTGAAAGCTGGTGTCGCATAGATGTGAGCCCCTTTTGTGAACACGGCCTAGTCGGAAATAACTTCTATCAGTTGATTGATTAGCCAGATGTGTAGAGGACTATTGGCGTCTCGAATATGACGAACTGCATGGAGTTTGAATATTCCCCCTGCGATCGGTAGGGGTCGGTGGGATATATCGAACCTCCGAATGTTGTTATTTGCGGCCCGCTTAGGCAATGTCATCACAAGGTCGGAGCTTTCCACAATCGAAAGAGCGGAAAAAAGAGAAGGCACAATCGTCTGAATGTTTCTTCTAAACCCCTGAAGTTGCAGAGCTTGGTCGACCAAGTTTCTAGTAGGACCATGCGGTGAAATGAGCAGGTGGTTCGCACTGGCTATTCGTTCAAATGTCAAATCTTCCTCCAAAAGAGGATGACCCTTGCGACCTACAAGCACGTAATCTTCTGAAAAGAGCTCTTCTGAAACAAAGTGATTTTCACTTTTTGCCGGAAAGTCGAAATATCCTATCGCGAGATCAATGCGCCCCTGCGTCAGGGCCTGAAGAGCTTCGTCGTTGAATAATGAAAATGCGTGGATATTGATGCCCGGACTCACCTTGCGCAGCTTCGCAACCAGCGGCGGAATTACCCCGGTCAGCTCGTAGTCAAATGCGCCTATCTTCAAGTCGGTGGAAGTAGAACTCGGTTCGAATTCATCGGCACCTTCTAATGTTTGTGAAATGAGTCGAACAATTCTGCGAACTTTCGGTTCCAATTCGTGCGCTAAAGCAGTTGGTTCTAGCCCATGCGCGCGCCTTAGAAACAGCGGGTCATCATAGAGTTTTCGAAGACGCTTTAAGGCATGGCTGACGGCAGGTTGGGTCAGCCCCATCTCGCGCGCGACGGCCGTGGCCTGCCTGTGGCGCATCGCCCCGAGAAACACCAGGAGTATGGTGGTGTCGACAAGTCTGAGATCAATTTGATTTATATCACTCATAGAATGAATTCATTATTCCGAAAGTGGCTGACCGTCTAGCCTTATCTCAATCGTATGCACGGCGATTCCGGGAGGGATAGATGGCGGAAATCCAACTTCGCAACATTGGCAAGCGTTGGGGCAGCTTCATTGGGGTGGACAATTTCGACCTTACGATTGCGGACAAGGAGTTCTTAGTCCTTCTGGGCCCTTCGGGCTGCGGCAAAACCACAACCATGCGGATGATTGCAGGACTCGAAGACGCCAGCGAAGGCGACATTTTGATCGATGGCCTGCGGGTAAATGAAATGGAACCAAAGGATCGCGATGTGGCGATGGTGTTCCAGAGTTACGCGCTTTACCCGAACATGAACGTTTATGAGAACATTCGCTTTCCGCTGAAAGTGCGCGGCGTCGATCCAAATATCCATGACGAAAAGGTGCGGCGAGCCAGCGCGATGGTTGAGTTGGATGACTTCCTACATCGGAAGCCTGCTGAACTATCGGGTGGACAGCGGCAGCGTGTGGCGTTGGCTCGGGCAATTGTACGTGAACCAAACGTTTTCCTGATGGACGAACCTCTTTCGAATCTGGATGCGAAGCTTCGGGTTTCGACGCGGGCGCAGATCAAAAACCTGAGCCACGAACTGGCGGTGACCACCATCTATGTAACCCACGACCAGATTGAGGCGATGACCTTGGCGGATCGGGTTGTGATCATGAAACAGGGTGTTGTGCAGCAAGTGGGTACACCTGTTGAGATCTACGACAGCCCCGCCAACGCTTTCGTCGCCAGCTTTATCGGCAACCCTGCAATGAACCTGATGGATGGCGATATGTTAGGTGGAACTTTCCGCGCACAACATGTCGACGTGCCGGGATTGAGTGCACCAGATGGCAAGGTCACCCTTGGCTTCCGGGCCGAGGACGCCAACGTCGTCGAAATCGGCGGTCAGATCAACGCTCCAATCTACACGATGGAACTCCTGGGTGACGCGACCATGGTTTCGGTTCGCATCGGCGGCGCGCTTGTCTCGGTAAAAGCAGACAAATCTTACCGTGCCGAGATCGGTGAAATTGTTTCGATCAACGTCGCCCCTGAACACTTCCATCTGTTTGATCAGAAATCTGGAGCACGCATCGGAAGCTGACACATAGCACATTCCGAAACAGCCGAGAAACCGGGTGCAAAGTTACAAGATGCGCCCAACATCAAAGGGAGAAAACACATGCTCATCAAAAAACTATTCGTTGCTGGAGCAATGGCAGGACTAATGGGGACGACTGCTTACGCGGCAGATTGCGGCCCGTCTGATCAGTCCATCCGTATACTTGCGAGTGATTTTCCCGCCATTCACGCTGTGGCGGGCACCGCAGAAGGAAATTGCGCCGAAGCAGCCTCAGAGTTTTCGCGCAATCATACGACCGAAGCCCGGCAGATCATGAACGCGGCGCTCACTCCGGATCCTGCCGAATACACCAGCGTAATTGTAGCCAATTCAACACTGACACAATTGATGAATGATGGACTGGTCCGTCCGCTGAACGATCTAATCGAAAGCCACGGTCAGAATATTCCCGACAATCTAAAGATCGCCATTGACGGCAATGTCATGGCCATTGCTTTCATGGCTAATGCGCAGCACCTGTTCTCACGCTCCGACATTCTGGCGCAAGTGGGGATCGACAGCGCTCCGAGCACCTATGACGAGGTGATTGAAGCTGCAAAGGCGATCCGGGATGCCGGAATCATGGAATATCCCATCGTCATGAACCTGAAGACCGGCTGGAATGTAGGCGAGTCCTTTAATCTGGTCTTTCTTGCACACGGTGGTGAGTTCTTCAAACCCGGCACCGCCGAACCAACTGTCAACAGCGAAGCTGGTATTGCTGCCTTGGAAACACTGAAAGCGATGGTGGAATACGCGCATCCAGACCATCTTACGCAAGCCTCGAACGAAACGCAGGGACTTTGGGAAGCTGGCGAGGCCGCACTTGGTATCATGTGGGGGTCTCGTGGCGCGCCAATCCTCGACGATGAAGGGTCAAGCGCGGAAGTTACATCGAATACAGTTCTATCCGCTGCGCCCTCAGTTGAACCGGGTGGCATCCCCGGAGCAACACTATGGTGGGATGGCTTCACAATCTCCACGAATGTATCTGACGCTGAAGCAGAAGCGACATTCGCTGCACTGGCAAGTGCGTTGACGCCGGAAATGGTCGCGGCCAACAACGACGACGCTGTTTGGTTGCTCGAAGGATTTACGCCTGGCCCAGCGGCAGCTGGTGTTGCGGCAACTGTTCAAGGCGGGGCGCAACCGTACCCGATGCTTCCTCAGATCGGATTGCTGCACGCTGCATTGGGTTCCGAGCTGTCGGACTTCCTAAAAGGTGACGAAAGCGCCGAGAAGGCGCTTGCCGATGTTGAGGCAGCATACAGGACAGCGGCGAAAGAAGCGGGCTTCCTTCAGTAACTCCCCTGATCGAGCGCGCGAGGGGGGTACTTGTAAGCCCCCCTCAACCTAACACCCACCGACGGGGACATTTGACATGAAGCATCGCACATTCTTCTGGTTCATCCTGCCAACTCTTTCAGCAATGATTTTGTTCATCGCTCTGCCAATTGTTTCTGTCTTTATCCAATCGCTTTTCGTTCAACACGAACAGGTTCTGGTTGTTTCGGAAAATTGTGGACCATTTGGATGCAAGGAGTCCACCTCGGTCGATCTTGAGGCGACACAGAAACTTCGTGATGAAGCACCTTTAGGCAAGTTCAATGGATTGGGTACCTATACAAACCGCTCGCACTTGGCCTTTGCCGAAATTGGCGAGGCTTGGGCAAACACCGAGACAATGGGCGAGTTCTGGCGAGAGCTGGGTGACCTGCCATTTTATAATGCTCTCACCTTTACCTTAGCATACACGTTCATAGTAACGCCGATGGTCCTGATCCTCGGTATGGCCGTAGCGGTGGGTGTGAACACCCTGCCGCGCAAGCTCAAGGGCGCAGCGATCTTTGTCTCACTCTTGCCCTTCCTTGTCACACCGCTGGTCGGCTCGCTGATCCTGTTCTGGATGGTGGATGGCGACGGTGTCATCGGCGCAACCATTCAAAACATCTTCAATGACCCGAACCTCAGCTTGAAAGCTTCCACCGGTCTCATGTGGTTCATGCTTATGGTATATGGTGTCTGGCACACTTTGCCTTTCAGCTTCATCACATTTTATGCCGGGCTACAAACGGTTCCCGCGGACACAATGGAGGCCGCGCAGATCGACGGAGCCTCGAAGTGGCAACGCTTGATCTACGTCGTGGTGCCACATCTGATGCCACTCGTGACCTTCGTGACACTGATGCTGATCATGGACAATTTGCGGGTGTTTGAACCGATCGTGAGTTTCTCTGCCGAGGCCCACGCCCGGTCACTGAGCTGGATTATCTTTAACGACCTGCGCGAAAGCGGCAACCCACTATACGGTTCGGCCGGGGCAACGTCTTTGATCACAATCTTCTTGGTTGTCATCCTGATGATGCCGGTACTCGTTCGCACTTGGCGCGATTTCACGCGCAAATCTCACTGAGGACAAGATCATGGCGAGAAAAGCAGAAACACGCATGACCCCACTGAAACTGTTCTCCTTCACGATGGTAGGGTTATGGCTGCTTATCGCAGCGTTCCCCTTCCTTTGGACCTTCTGGGGAAGTTTCAAGGTGCAAGCCGATTTCCTGTCCAAAGCGGATTGGATGAACGCCGTGCGAGGGACCAACACACTCGAACAAACCGGCAGCACATTCACTGGACAAGGCTATTACGGCGCGTGGGTGACGGAAGATTTTTGGTTCAACTTTAAGAACACCAGCATTGTCGTGTTCTTTACAGTCGTCATTTCCCTGACGTTCGGCACGCTTGGAGGCTATGCGCTGGCGCGCTCGGGTTTTCGGTATGCATTTTGGATTCTCATGGCCGCACTCGTGTTTCGTGCCATGCCACATATAACATTGGTTTCGGGTTATCTGTTGTGGTTCTTCGAGTGGAATGTCTGGGGCATATTGCCGACCACAATCATAGTGTTGGTGGCAATAAATCAACCCTTTACCCTTTGGATGTTGCATTCGTTTTTCAAGAACATCCCTAAAGACATGGACGAGAGTGCCATGGTCGACGGTTGTACACGTTTTCAGGCCTTCAGACACGTGATTGTTCCCGTGATGTGGCCTGGTGTAATCACCACCGGTTTGTTCAGCTTTCTGCTGGCGTACAATGATTTCACCGTCGCCGTGATGCTTCTCAGCGAAGAGAACGAGACGATAATCCCCGCAATCAACAGCTTCATGGGGACCACTCAAGTCGAAGGCAAGGTAATGTATGCGGTTGCCGCCGTGGTATCCGCAACAGCACCGCTATTTGTCCTGATCCTATTCTTCCAGCGCCAAATCGTAAGCGGTCTGACCGCTGGAGCAGTCAAAGGCTAATACTATGAACGACGCTAGTCCCGTCTCAGACAGACACACGCGAAACAAGGCGATCTTGGAGCCTCTTCGAAATGCGATGGTCAATTTTGATCTAAGTAACGTTCGCTCGGCCATTGCCGATATCTTTACGGCAGATGCGGTCATACACATGCCGCACCCGTTTGGTGATTTTTGCAGCCCGACGGACTTTTTCGACGCCTGCTATGTGCCACTTTTCGAAGCACTGCCCGACCTTGAGCGTCGAGATTGGATTGTAATGGCAGGCCGGACCGAGCGGGGGGATGATTGGGTCGGATGCGGCGGCCACTACGTTGGCACCTTTGTAGGGCCGTGGTTGGACATACCGCCAACCGGGCACCTGACACATATGCGTTTTCACGAGTTCTATCGGATTGTGAACGACAAAGTTGTCGAAATTCAAACCCTTTGGGACATTCCGGAAGTGATGATGCAAGCCCAGGCTTGGCCGATGGCGCCGTCATTGGGGCTAGAGTTTTGCATACCGGGCCCCGCCACAAACGACGGCATCATACCCGGACCGTGGGACGAAGTGAAGGCGAACGCATCCTGCGACCACATCGTTACAATGCTGAAGCATATGAAAAAACACCCGAGTCAGGGCGGTCCCGAAAAGATGGAAATGCCGCGTTTCTGGAGCGAACGCGTCAACTGGTACGGCCCGGCCGGAATTGGCACAGCCCGAGGCATCGCTGGTTTCCGCAATTGGCATCAGATCCCGTTTCTGAATGGGATGCCGGATCGCGGCCGATACGTAGATGAAATAACCTATCACTTCTTCGGTGACGGCAACTATGCAGCCGTGACCGGGTGGCCGAATATGATCCAAACCGTGACCAACGATGGGTGGATGGGTATTGCACCCACGGGTAAACGCATCACCATGAAATCATTGGATTTCTGGCGTCTGGAAAACAATAAGATTCGGGAAAACTGGGTCATGGTTGACCTTCTGGATGCCTATCAACAACTCGGCGTGGACGTTTTTGCGCGATTGCGTGAATTCAACAAGGTGCGCGTTCCGGGTCGACTATCCTTCCCGATTGGAGACGCTTGATGCCGTCATACCAAGGACATTAGACATGAACAGTTTTGACCCAAAGTTTGTCGATTTGCCCGACTATATCATCAGCATCACGAAAGAACTGTGGGAAGACCGCCGCATCGTCAAACTGCACGACTATTACGCCCCAGAGGGCGGCAACCTGACTTTCTCCGCGAGTGCGAACACAAAGTAAGCTACGAATGCAAGCTGACGTTCAGTTTGAGGGATTGACGATCTTGGCTCTGCATCGTCGCGGGTCGGCTCCGAGCCCTTTTCGGTCATTGGAATCGGTTGGGGTTTCTGCACCGGCATTGGACCGCTTCCATTTGGAAACCTTAGTTTTCCAATTCACTGTTATGCGAATTGAGTGGGCTGTCTTCCGCTACTATTCCTTGCCCATATTTTGCGGCAATGCGTTCCATGGGAGTGGATTGCCGATACGTCGCGAAATGTTTCTGCACAAAGGCTTTCATTTTGGGATCAATATTACTGCCCTTTACATAGACGAATTCGATTGCATGTTGAACACTTGTCCTATTCATCAACTTCGCCAGCTGTCGACCGTTCTGCGTCTCGATGTGCCTCATTGTACTAATGTCCTGTGTTGCCACAAAAAGGTTAGTTGGGCCGATGGGCACTACAATGGCTGGATCTGGCTCAGCGAATGTCGGATTCATCCACACCGGACGATCAGAAGTAATCAACGGGATGCCAGTGCTTTCGACGTTGAGAACCTTCCAGAACATATTATTGATGAACCCGCCAATACGCGGATTGTCTATGAATTGAGGCAGGCAACGAATTATCCGATCAACCTCGTGCGGATCAAGGTTGCCTAAGTACTCATCAACGTTGTCCGGCGCACCTTCTGGGCGAATTTTTTCGTATGCTTCTTTCAAGCCGGGAGTAATTTTCTCACTCGGTTCTTTGACTAAAGACTTGAGTTGTTCAATTTCGGATGGCGCCCTGATCAACAGTGACCATATGAAACGCGACCATGCAGTTCTATCCCGAGGATCCCACTTAGATTCTGGCAGCCTCTGTTCGAGCAGTTCAATAGCCTTGGCGGCTTTATCATCCAATGGCTTCATGAAAACTTCTTCCATCACAGGGTTAGGCGGCCCGTCGGGCATTCTCATGGAATAAAGGTGTGGTTTGTACCCAGTTCCTTTAGGCGAGAAGGGCTTTCCTTTCACTTCACCCCCATGAGAGCGACGGAATCTTAATACCTCCCCATCCTCTCCCGCCCAACGCTTGAGGTAAAACTTTGGGAGGTAATGATGTTTGACAGGTCTGCTCATGACTAAATCTCAATAACGTGAGGAACTTGCAGCGAGCATAGTTAAACCTCGATTCACGTGGCAACACCAAAGATTGCTCGCCACTAGTAACAGCCTTGATGAACGAAGTTGCCGTTCATGACACCCTATGCTGCAGGCGCAGCGAAGGTCTGCTTGGTGGCCTTATTGCAGTTCGACAGAATGGCACAACTGCAATTGGCGGCAGGCTTTCTTCCTCACCGTTTTCCATTTTTGAGCCAGCGGGATTTGGACAAGCCTATCGCCTTTCACCGACAGGGTAAGGGCGCGGCCCTCCCCCTCCCGCGTTCGCCTCGTCGCAGATCCCCAGGAACAGGCGGCTTCGCCGTCTGGTCTGCAAATCAGCCCTGATTTCCGAAAGGGCAGTCGGATCAAACCAAACTGACTGCGAGAGTATGAAATGCGGGCGGCGTGTTGGTTGATGACGCAAAGGTCAAAATTAACTGATGTCCAACGTTGGGGGTGCCTTCCAATGTCGAACGTTCATCCCGATTCTGGTCCAACTGTGACGGTTGGGTCAGGTTCGTGTGACGTTCAACAGCGAAAAAGTGGCGGACCGAGGAGGATTCGAACCCCCGACCCCTTGATTCGTAGTCAAGTACTCTATCCAGCTGAGCTATCGGTCCGCGTTGGTGAGGCGGTATTTAGACCTGAGGCCACGGGCGTGCAAGCCGATTCTTCAAAAAAACTTCAAAAAGTCATATCACCGCGTGGGAGCCTTATTTCAAAGGTGGTTCCCTCGGGTCCGGTGGTTTTCAGGAACAACTCCCCGCCATGGCCACGCACCAACTCTTGCGAGATAGCCAATCCTAAACCCGAGCCGCCTTTACGCACCCCCCCCTGAAAGGGTGTAAACAGATTCTCTTGGGCTTTTGGCGGAAGACCCAGGCCCGTATCGCTGATTTCGATACACCAATCCTTTTCCTGCTCGGAGGCGTTTACAGAAATGCGACCCGGTTTTCCAGAAGTAGACAGCGCCTGTCGTGCATTGCGTACGAGGTTCATAATGACCCTGAAAATCTGCTCGGGGTCAGCACGGACAACAAGATCTTCGGGCACTTCATTTACGATCTCAACACAGGCAGTCGCCAGCGCGAGCCTCTCGCTGGTGGCAACATCCTCGGCAATCTCTCGCAGGCGCAACTTGGTCAGTGTCGGAGCGGGCTCCTCCGCGCGACCAAAGGCCAGTGTGCTTTCGCATAATGAGACGGCGCGGGTGATCGAATTGACAAGTTTTGGCGCCATACGAGCCACCAGCGGGTCATTACTCGCCTCAATCCGGTCGGTAAACAGCTGGGCCGAAGTCAGAATGTTGCGCAAATCATGGCTAACCTTTGCCACTGCTCCTCCCAATTGCGCCAGGCGTTCGCGTTGCTTCAAGGCTTGTGTCAGATCAGTTTGAAGCATCTGCAAGGCCTCTTCGGCTTCGCGCAGTTCCGTCACCTTGGAATTGGGTGAGATAATTCCGCGCGCGTCCTCGGGTGCGCTGGCGTATCGTTGCATATAGCCGACCACACTTTTGATCGGGCGTACCAGAACCACACGCACGGCAAGAAACAGGAATGAGGCGGTAATGATAGAAATCACAAAGGACAGGCCCAAAATGCGAAGCCCGTAATCCGTCATCGCCATTCGCAACGGGTCGCTATCCATTGTTACTTCTATCAGCAGGCCAGCATCCTTGACTGGCGCGCCTAGAACGCGAATGACCTCGTTTTCAGGTGTAAACAGCCGCAGAGTCGCGTCGCGGATCAGCACCCAGGCGCTGGCATCGCGCAGATCGAAGGTTTTGGAGATCCGATCCGGGATGGGTGAAGACAGCATGAGCTGGCGCACTTCGTCGCGGCGCAGCACGACGTTGTAAACACCCGCATTGACCAGCAGTTCTGCCTCAAGCTCGTCGGCCAGCATATCATCAGCCAGCAACGCCAACGAAGCGATCTGGGCACGCTCGAGCCGGTTCAGCAGGAAATCTTCACGAAAGCGCGCGATCGATGGCACAAAGATCAGAACTTCGGCCAACATCACGAAGACCGTCGTCAGGATCAGAAATCGGCCCGACAGCGAGTTCACTTTGCGCTCCTCCTTAGGTCAGGGAATCCAGCGCTGGACGAATCTGACCACTTTCTTAACCGTTTGATTCTCAAACAGCCTTGGCGTGAAATAGGCACCCGCCACCCGTTTGTTAAGCTCTCCGATCGTCGGATAGGGCGAGACCATGGCAGCGATCTGCCCCATCTTTAGGTTATTTGCGAGCGCCAGCGACCACAAGTTGATCAGTTCACCGGCTTGGTGCCCTACGATTGTTGCACCGACGGGGCGACTTTTAACCACCATCACCTTGATAAAGCCTTTCGTTTTCCGTTCGGAAATCGCCCGGTCATTATGGTGATAATCGAAACGGGCAAATTCCACCGCGTCTCCGTGTTGGGCACGCGCTTGCGCTTCGCTGAGCCCCACCTGTGCCAGTTCCGGGTCGGTATATGTCGCCCAGGGGATATGTGCTGTCTTCGCCTTTGACGGTAACCCGAACAGGGCTGAGCGTATGATAACCCCAGCCTGATAGCCTGCCACATGGGTAAATTGCAGACCACCTGCGACATCACCGATGGCATAAACCTTGCGGTTGGTAGTTCGCAGTGAGTCGTCGACCTTGATACCGGTGCGAGTACGCTCAATCCCGGCAGCTTCAAGATTTAGGCGATCAACGTTGGCCTTGCGCCCAACGGCAAGCAGTAAATGTGAACCAGCGTGAATCTCTCCATTCTCGGTCACGACCTCTATGACGCCCGCATTGTCTCTGATCTGAGCCACCATGGCGTTTTCATGAATCGCGACGCCTTCCGCCTTCAGGCTGTCCAACACGATGGTTGCGGCTTCGGGGTCGTCTTTGCCCAGCGCCTTTAGGCCTTCTATCACCGTGACCTTACAGCCTAGACGGATATGCGCCTGCGCCATCTCCATGCCGATCGGGCCGCCACCGATGATCAGCAGATGCGCGGGCTTGTCGCGCAGGTCGAAGATAGTCTCATTGGTAAAATAGGTGACCTGATCCAGACCCGGCAATGGTGGCACCAGCGGCGAAGACCCGGTGGCCACAACAACGCGGCGGGCTGTGATCAGGTGATCGCCAGCCTGAACCTGTGTTGGCGATATAAAGCTACCGTATTCCCGGATTACCTTGACACCAAAACCCTCGAAACGCTCCTGACTGTCCATCGGTTCGATCTGAGCAATCACGTCATGCACATGATCCTTTGCAGCGGCATAGTCGACCTGCGGCGCCACGTCCGCGACCCCATAGGCCGAAGCGTGTGCTTGCCCATGTGCCGCCTTACCGCTGGCAATCAGGGCCTTGGATGGAACGCAGCCAAAGTTCAAGCAGTCGCCGCCCATCTTGTGCCCCTCCAGAAGGACGACATCCGCCCCCATCTGGCTGGCCCCGGCCGCCACAGACAATCCACCCGACCCGGCACCTATCACCAGGATATCGGTCTTTAACTCTTGCATGAATCAAGTGTCCTTTCGGCCACGGAGGGATTTGACAAAAATCGGCAGCGCCGCCAGAACACACAAGCCGATGATGGGCCCAATGACAAACGGCTCCCACAGCAACGAAACATCCGGCGTCTCACCCCGGTCAAATACCCCCCCGAGTCCGACGCCAATCCAGGTATAGACGATGCCACCTGGAATAATGCCCAGCGCAGTTGTGATCAGGAAGTTCCGAAACTTCACCCCAACCAATGCAGGCACCAGATTGGCCACGAAGAACGGCACAACAGGCACCAGGCGCAACAGGAAGAGAACCGAGATCTCATTCTCACGCAGGCCGTTTTTCAGTTTCTTGACCGTCCCCTCCGAGGATTCCAGCCGCGCCGTGAGTGACTCGCCCAACCCCCAGCGTGCCGCAAGGAAGATGGCCGAGGCCCCGATCGTTGCTGCAACAACATTGAACACGGTCCCGGCGAAGAGACCAAACAGGAAGCCCCCGGTCATCGATGCCACCGCAGCTCCGGGCAATGAGAAGGCCACGATCACGATGTAAATGCCAATAAAGGCAGCAACCATCGCCAAATAGTTGGCATCCCGCCACGCCAAAAGCGCCTCGCGGTTGTCGCGCAAGGTCTCAAACGTCAGGTAATCGCCCAAGGTAAAGAAACCCACCGCAGCGACGACGAGAATCACCAGCAAAGGGATATGACGCGCAGGTCCGCTGCGCGGGGTCTGAGTTGTATCACTCATTACAGTGTCCGGTTTGGTGCGTTTCATTCTGGCACCAACATGCGATGCCTTGGGCCCGCACAACAGGGACCTCACGCGGCGTTGATGTTTATGGCCCGGAATGTGACGAATTCGGGCAATAATACCTGCGACTTGAAACCTTTTGCTGGTGCCGGTTACAGAATTGTTGCAAAAGGCGGCGAAACCCCCACCTAGGGGTTTGACTTAACTCCCGTGACCCAGTAGAGGACGGGCTTCGAACACTAGGGCCAGGCGAATCCGCGCCGCACCCGACCGCTATAGATTGGAGACGGAGCGATGAAACGCACCTATCAGCCTTCGAACCTGGTTCGCAAACGCCGCCACGGTTTCCGCGCGCGCATGGCTACCAAAGCCGGCCGCAAAATCCTGAACGCGCGCCGCGCACGTGGCCGCAAATCGCTGAGCGCGTAAACCGCTCACTGATCAGGTTATGAACATGACGCCGCCGGAGGCCCCTGAGGATGGTACAAACCAGCCGAGGGTCAAGCCCCCGGCGGCGTCCGTTTGCGCGCATGAAACTTTGACTGTTCTGCAGAATCGCTCTGATTTTCTTAAAGCAGCGCGGGCGAAACGGCATGGCACCGCCTCGATGATGGTGCAAGCGCGAAAACGCGGCACGGATGAAGCGACGGGTATTCGCGTCGGATTTACCTGTTCCAAGAAAGTCGGCAACGCCGTGGCCCGCAACCGCGCCAAGCGCCGATTGCGCGAGGCCGCGCGGGCAGTTCTTCCCATTCAGGGACGCGAAGGGTGGGATTACGTCCTAATCGGCCGTGCCGAGGTCACTGCCGCCCGGCCCTTTGAGGCACTGAAAGATGATCTGCGCTTTGCCCTGCGCAAAGTGCATAGCGGCAAATGACTCTGTTTGCCCATATCCTCGCCCTGCCGATCCGGGCCTATCGGTTGATCTTCAGCCCATGGGTTGGTTTCAATTGCCGATACCAACCAACCTGCTCGGCCTACGCGCTGGAGGCGTTGGAAAAACATGGCCCCATCAAGGGCACATGGCTGGCTGCGCGGCGCATTGGACGCTGCCATCCATGGGGCAGCGATGGATATGATCCGGTTCCCGACGACGAATAACGCTCACCCTTGCCCGGTTCACTCAACTGCGATAGGCCCGCCCCATGTTCGACGAAGCTGACGATATCCATCCGCTCTTTGCCGGGGCGCCCTCGACCACCGAGTTCAAGAAACTGCGCAAACGCATTGTGCGTCAGACGCGTGAGGCCATTGATCAATACGGGATGGTGGACCGTACTAATGATGGAAAAACGCCCCGGTGGTTGGTTTGTCTGTCGGGAGGCAAGGACAGCTATACCCTTCTGGCAGTGCTCCACGAACTAAAATGGCGCGGGCTGCTGCCTGTCGATTTGCAGGCCTGCAATTTGGACCAGGGTCAGCCGGGTTTCCCGGCCACTGTTCTTCCCGAGTTCCTCGAACGCATGGGAGTGCCGCATCGGATCGAATATCAGGATACTTATTCGATTGTGGTGGATAAGGTTCCCCAGGGCCGCACCTATTGCGCACTGTGCTCGCGTTTACGGCGGGGCAATCTCTATCGCATCGCGCGCGAAGAAGGGTGCACAGCGGTCGTGCTGGGCCATCACCGCGACGATATTCTTGAGACCTTTTTCATGAATCTGTTCCACGGGGGCCGTCTTGCGACCATGCCGCCCAAACTGGTCAATGAAGAGGGGGATCTGTTTGTCTATCGCCCCCTCGCCCATGTGGCCGAGGCGGATTGCGAGAAATTTGCAAAGGCGATGAACTATCCCATCATCCCATGTGATTTGTGCGGCAGCCAGGACGGGCTGCAACGTCAACAGGTCAAACAGATTTTGGACCAGTGGGAAAAAAATGCGCCAGGGCGACGTCAGGTGATGTTCCGGGCGCTGACAAATGCCAGACCGTCGCACCTGCTTGACCCGAAACTTTTTGATTTTATGAACCTTTCGACCGAACAGATTCAAAACGACGAAAATTCGGCGGAAATTCCCAAGTTGCGTTAACGAGTGACTCAGATAGATTTCCTACGGTTGGCCTGCGCGATCCTTGCCCAAGCCAAAGGCCGTAAAACCGATGCGGAAATTTCTCTCTGTTGATAAATGTCTCGATCTGTTGCGAGTTATCCTGACCGGACCACAGGTCCTGGCCTTTTTGCCAGCCATCTGTCTGGCAGCGTTCTGGTTGGGTGGTGAACGTGCCCTTTTCATGGCGGCGCTTGGCCTGCCGCTTATGTTTGCCGCAACCGGAATATGGGGCAGCCGATCCTACACTGCCCATAGCGCGGGAATACGCCCCAGCGGCCTGGTGACTCATCATGTTTTTCAATCCGAACTGCAGATTTTGAATGAGTCTGCGCGTAGCCGAGGCGAGAATGCCGCCTGCATCGCTATAGCTCTGGACGATTTTGCTGACCTTCTGGATCTGCACGGGCAGGCCGCAGCCGATCATGCAAAACAGCAATTCCGCGATCGCGTTCTTTCGATCATTCGCAATCATGACATCTTTTGCCAGATTGACCAAAATCGGTTTTTGATTGGTCTTAATCCTTCACCGCATCTGGATCTCGAAGCCTGCATTCAAATGTCAGGCCGCCTGCAAAGCGCCGTCGAAGAACCGCTCTTTTTAAACGGAGTTGGCGTGTATCAGTCCTGCTCGATCGGGTTTTGTCTACTGTCGGATCTGCGCCAGGCTGAAGCTGATGAATGGATAGGGGCCGCCACGGCTGCCCTTGCCGAGGCCCAGAGAAGCGGGCCTTCGACAATCCGCGCCTATTCAACGGCAACCCGCCGGCGATCTCTGGTTCGAGCCAACTTGCGCAAAGAGTTCGAGGCTGCATTGGACAATGGGGAAATCCGGCCCTGGTTCCAGCCTCAAGTGTCCACTGACACCGGCAATATTACCGGGTTCGAAGCGCTTGCACGGTGGGAGCATCCTGGCAAAGGTGTGCTTGGCCCTCAGGTATTCTTGCCCTTCGCAGAACAAGCCGAACTGATGGAGCGGTTGGGTCAGGTCATGCGCCACCACGCTTTCGAGGCCCTGCGCACTTGGGATAGCGCCGATGCGATCATTCCTCGGATAGGTATCAATTTCTCGTCTGATGAACTTCGCAATCCCAACCTGATTGATCGATTGAAGTGGGAACTGGACCAGTTTGAACTGACACCAGACAGATTGGCGGTCGAGATTCTGGAAACCGTGTTCTCGCGCCGACCCGATGACGTGATAACGAGAAACGTGACAGACATGGCGGCTCTTGGGTGTTGTATCGATCTGGATGATTTTGGAACCGGTCATGCCTCGATCGCGTCAATCAAACGATTTGACGTTTCGCGCATCAAGATCGACCGGACCTTTGTGGCAAAATCCGACCAGGATCCCAGTCAGCAGCAGCTTGTCAGCGCGATTCTGACGATGGCTGAAAGGTTGAATCTTGAGACTCTTGCGGAAGGTGTCGAAACCCCGGGTGAACACGCATTGATGCCACAGTTGGGCAGCAATCACGTGCAGGGGTTCGGGATTGCCAAACCGATGCCGTTCGAACAGACGATGCAATGGATCACTGCCCATCGTAATCAGCTTAAAGGCGCGCCCAGGATCGGCGGCAAAATGGGATGAAATCGGTCATTTCATTGCGCCAAATCCGTTACTGCGGCGATTTATGAGGCGATTCCGCTTGACCTTTGGGGCTGCACTCTGTTGAACCCACCGGGTGTGTTTCACTGCTCAAGGTGGCTGTCCCCGATGGACGATCAGAATAAGAACCTCATCCTTGCAACCGCGCTCAGCTTTTTGGTGATCCTTGTCTGGTTCGTCTTGTTTCCACCGCCCGAACCATCGGTGACACAGGAAGAGGCTGAAATTACCGCCCTTGAAGGGGACGAGGTGCAGACACCCAGTGCCACCAGCACTGTTGGTGAAGCAACCGCAACCACCGAAGAGACTCTGCCAGAGGAACAAGCCCCTCGGGTGCAAATCGACACGCCCCGCCTGGAGGGCAGCCTGTCCCTGTCGGGCGGGCGGATCGATGAGCTGTTCTTGAAAGACTACAAGGTTTCGATCGAAGAAGGAGCGCCCATTGTCGAATTGCTGTCTCCGGTCGGGTCGGAATCAGCATATTACGCCATTTATGGCTGGGCCCCAGGCGCAGGCCTGGCAGGTGCGGACGTTCCCGGCCCCAATACACTATGGACATTGGAGCAGGGAGAGAAACTGGGTGTAGATAGCCCCATCACGCTTGCCTGGGACAACGGCAATGGCCTGACCTTCCGCCGGATCATCTCGGTCGATCAGGACTACATGTTCACCGTGACCCAATCGGTCGAAAACGCGACCCAGTCCGAGGTGGGCATGGCCCCTTATGGCATTCTCGCCCGGCACGGTATTGGCGAAGATGGCGATCTTCCGGGCCTGAAGAATTTCTTCATCTTGCATGAAGGCGTGATTGGCATGTCGGATGGCACACTGTCCGAAGTCGATTATGGCGATGTCCGCGATTTCGATATCGACCCGAATGAAAGGGCCCAGGCCGAGGTCTATCAGGTCAAGGAAGATGGATGGATCGGATTTACCGACCATTACTGGATGACTACACTGATCCCCGAACCCGGGTCAGCTTTCAAAGCAGCCGCCAAATACGACTCGCGCCGCAAAATTTATCAGACCGAGACGGTCCTGCCGACACTGACTGTCGCCCCAGGTGAAACCGCCGAGGTCACGACCCGCCTGTTCGCCGGTGCCAAGGAATGGGAAGCCATTCGTGAATATCAGGCTGAAGGCGTGCAGAAATTCATCGACAGCATCGACTGGGGCTGGTTCTTCTTTCTGACCAAGCCGATCTTCTGGCTGCTGCACAATATCAATGCTCTGATCGGCAATATGGGCTGGTCCATCATCGGCCTGACCCTGATCATCAAGGCAATCCTCTTCCCGCTGGCCTTCAAATCCTACGTCTCGATGGCGAAAATGAAGGAACTGCAGCCGCAGATGGAGGCGTTGAAAGAAGCCGCAGGGGACGACCGCCAGAAGATGCAGCAAGGCATGATGGAGCTTTACAAGAAGGAAAAGGTAAACCCGGCCGCTGGCTGTTTACCAATCCTGATGCAGATTCCGATCTTCTTCTCGCTATACAAGGTGATCTTCGTCACCATCGAACTGCGCCAAGCCCCCTGGTTTGGCCCGTTCCAGGACCTCAGCGCGCCGGATCCGACCTCGATCATGAACCTGTTCGGCCTGTTGCCCTGGGCTGGCCCACAACCAGAAACGTTCATGGCGCTGATTTTCATCGGCATCCTGCCGTTGTTACTGGGTATCTCGATGTGGCTGCAGCAAAAGCTGAACCCGGCACCAACCGATGCGACACAGGCGATGATCTTTGCCTGGATGCCTTGGGTGTTCATGTTCATGCTGGGCAGCTTTGCCAGCGGGTTGGTGGTCTACTGGATCGCGAACAACACGATCACATTCACCCAGCAATATCTGATCATGCGCAGCCAAGGCTACAAACCTGACGTATTCGGAAACATCAAGTCTGGCTTCAAGCGCACCCCAAAGACGGATGACAAATGAGCGGAACAGTAACCGCTTTGTGGCGGCACCCGATAAAAAGTCACGGGCGCGAAAGCCTTGATCACATCACCATGACCCCCGGGCAGACCATGCCCGGGGATCGTATTTGGGCGGTTGCGCATGAGGCGTCCAAAGCGGATGGGTCGGAATGGGTGCCCTGCAACAATTTCAGCCGCGGCGCGAAGGCGCCTCAGTTGATGGCAATCTCAGCGCATCTACAGGGTGACACGGTCACGCTGCGCCATCCCAACCGCCCCGATCTGAGTTTTGAGCCCGACACGCAACAAGACAAATTTCTGGATTGGGTGAGGCCACTGATGCCGACAGACCGGGCCGCCTCGGCCCGCATCATCCGCGTTCCCGGTCGCGGGATGACCGATAGCGATTTCCCATCGATCAGCCTGTGCAATATGGCCTCGCACCGTGCGGTCGAACAGAAATTGGGCCGTGATCTTTCGATTGCACGTTGGCGTGGCAACATCTGGTTCGATGGCCTGCCACTGTGGGAGGAATTCGACTGGCTGGGCCGCAATATACGAATTGGCGAGGTGATCTTTCACATCCGTGAACGCATAACGCGTTGTTTGGCCACGACGGCCAACCCCGAGACGGGTGAACGCGATGCCGATACGCTGGGCGCGCTCGGCAATTGGAATCATCAGGATTTCGGGGTCTACGCTGAGGTTCTGCAAGGCGGCAGCATCCGCCCCGGCGACGAGGTACAGGTACTGTGACCGCTCTTCGTTTTCCATTGGCCGAATCCCCTGACGCATTCGCAACAGAAACCGGGCGCAAACTGTTTGCCGGACCATCCGAGTTCGTCAAAGGCGTGGTCGCCATGGACGGCCTGCCCGCACCTGACCGGCTGGAAGTCTGCTTCGCAGGGCGCTCAAACGTGGGCAAGTCCAGCTTAATCAACGCGCTGACTGGGACCAAAGGGCTGGCGCGTGCATCAAACACGCCGGGCCGCACACAAGAGATCAACTTTTTCACTCAAGGACCTGATCTCTATTTGGTTGACCTGCCGGGATATGGTTACGCCAATGCGCCGGTCAAGGTCGTCGAAAAGTGGCAGCGGTTGCTGAAAAAATATCTCAGCGGCCGTCAAACCCTGCGCCGCACCTTTGTGCTGATCGACTCGCGCCACGGGGTAAAGCCGGTCGACGCAGAGATTATGAAGCTGCTGGACACCAGCGCTGTCACGTTTCAATGCGTTCTGACCAAAGCCGACAAGGTAAAAGCCAACGACCGCGAGAAGGTGCTGCAGCAAGTACGCAGCGCGCTTGCCAAACACCCCGCAGCCTTCCCCGAGATCGTGTTAACATCATCCGAGAAAGGCGACGGAATTCCCACCCTGCGCTCGATCATCGCGCATCTGGAATAGCTTGGCTCTTGGCAGCACCGCTCAAAGACCCTAACACGGGTGCCCAGAGGGACCTCAGCCATGAAGACAAGAGATATGAATCGGGATTGGATCGCCACCGCAGCCACCTTGAACAGCGCCCTGCCCTACCTGCAGCGCTATGACGGGGCCATCGTTGTTATCAAGCTGGGTGGACACGCCATGGGCAGCGACGAGGCGATGGAAAGCTTTGCGCGCGACGTTGTTCTGATGCGGCAAGTCGGTGTAAACCCCGTCGTAGTGCATGGCGGCGGTCCTATGATCAACGCCATGCTGGGCAAGCTAGACATTCAGTCCGAATTTGTCGGCGGCAAGCGTGTGACTGACAAAGCCACTGTTGAGGTGGTCGAGATGGTTCTGTCCGGCCTTGTAAACAAGCGTATCGTACAGGCGATCAACGGTCAGGGCGGCTCGGCTGTGGGTTTGTCGGGCAAGGATGCAAACCTGATGATTTGCGATCAGACCGATCCATCGCTGGGATTTGTGGGCTCACCGTCCAAGATGAACCCAAAGGTTCTGCATGACCTGTTCTCACATGACGTGATCCCCGTTATTGCCCCGCTTGGTGCGGGCCAGAATGGTGAAACGTTCAACGTCAACGGCGACACCGCGGCTGGCGCGATTGCCTCGGCACTTAAAGCAGATCGCCTTCTGCTGCTTACCGATGTTTCGGGCGTCAAGAATGCCGCCGGAGAGGTCGTGACCGAACTGAAAGCCGGTCAGATCCGTGAGATGACGCTGGAAGGCACTATCGCGGGTGGAATGATCCCCAAAACAGAAACCGCGTTGGACGCGCTGCATAGCGGTGTTCGGGCAGTGGTAATACTGGACGGGCGCGCGCCAAATGCGGTGTTGCTCGAACTGTTTACGGAACACGGTGCCGGATCCCTGATCCGCCCGGATTAACGCCATAGTGATCTTCGACATCTTGCACCGGGCATTAACATGCTCGATTGTGAATGTATGGAGAACGAGCCCCTATTTCGCCTAAGCGTGTTTTTGATCCTGTTTGTTGTGTTTGCGGCGGCAGAGACAATTGCGCCAAAACGCTTACGAACTTGTCCGCGAAAAAATCGGTGGCTAACCAATCTATCAATCACTGTTTTGAACACACTGATGCTCAGGACTATGGCGATTGGGTTGCCCTTATTGGCAGTTGGCGCTGCCATTGATGCCGGGAAAAATGGATTGGGCGTTTTTAATTGGCTCGCTTGGCCAGGGTGGGTTGAGCTTATTCTGTGTTTGCTGATTCTGGACTTTGCAATCTGGCTACAGCATCTGATTACCCACAAGGTGCCAATCCTTTGGCGGCTACATCGTGTGCATCACGCCGACCGAGACATGGACGTCACTACTGCAGTCCGCTTTCACCCTGTTGAAATCGCGTTGTCCATGATCCTGAAAATCGGGCTAATCTATCTGCTCGGCGCCAGCGCCCTGGCTGTGATCCTTTTCGAGATCCTTCTTAATGGCACAGCGTTGTTCAATCATTCAAACTTGAAGCTCCCCCTTGCCGTTGACGCTTTGGTACGTAGGGTTCTTGTAACACCCGATATGCATCGCGTACATCATTCGGTGTTCCGAACTGAGCATGACAGCAATTATGGCTTTGCACTGTCTATCTGGGATCGGATGCTGGGGACTTACATCGCACAACCTCGGGACGGGCACGAACAAATGAGCGTGGGATTGGAATGGCAGGACGATCGACCAACAAAACTGGGATGGAGTCTGGCTCTGCCCTTCCGCCGTCGATGACTTACGCCAATGTCGAACGAGCAGCCACTCAGGTTGGGCTGATAGTTATGGGTGCACAACATCCGCGCGTGTCGGGAGCCAAACAACTGGACGGCGGCACATTGATCCTGCTGGGGACGGCAGGAGCGTTCTGGCCCACTCTGACTGCATCGCCTGAGTGGAAGGTTGGTCAACCCGATCCTGTAGACCGATGGTCAAAGCGAGTTATTGGCAAACTGGCACAGGACCTGTCAGCCGCAGCACACTATCCATTTGGCGGCCCACCTTACGCGCCATTCATTGATTGGGCACTAAACTCCGGGCGCACGTTCAGCAGCCCGGTAGGGGCACTGGTGCACGATACTGTGGGAATGATGATTTCATTCCGTGGCGCTTTGCATTTCACTGGGGAAATTATGATCCCGCACAACTTACAGCAATCCCCATGTATTGAATGCCCCGCCCCTTGCGCGACCACCTGTCCGGTAGAAGCGCTGAATACGCACAGCTTCTACGATGTGGCCGCCTGCAAAGGATATCTGGGTACTGAAGCTGGACAAGACTGCCTGAACGATGGGTGTATCGCGCGGCGCGCCTGCCCTGTCAGCGCAGGTGCCAGGCGTCAACCCGAACAGTCGGCGCATCACATGAACGCCTTTTTTTCATCATGACCCGAACTCTGATTCTGACCCGCCATGCGAAATCCAGTTGGCAAGATCCATTTGTCCAAGATCACGACCGGCCACTAAACAAACGCGGACGAAAGTCGGCTACTGAGATCGGCCGCTGGTTACAAAGCAATGGTTGGTTACCAGATGAAGTCATCAGCTCAACAGCACAACGCACGCGGGAGACATGGAACCGGTTGGGGCTAAGCGCATCAAAGCTGTCCTTTACCCCCGGCCTCTACCTTGCCGGGCCCGATGAAATGTTTGGGGCGCTTTCGTCGGCTTCGGCAAAGACCGTGCTCATGCTAGGCCATAATCCCGGTATTGCAGAGTTTGCAGATCGATTAGTGCGCCGAGCCCCAAACCATCCGAGATTCTACGATTATCCGACTGGCGCAACGACTGTTATCCATTTTGAAGCACCAGATTGGACTTCGGTTCGTTGGGGAAGTGGTGAAGTTCTTGGATTTACAATCCCACGCGAATTGCTGGAATAAAAAAAGGCGGGGTAACCCCGCCTTTCTGATCTTCTGGTCACGGTTCAATGACCCAGAATTTGGCTTAGGAACAGTTTGGTCCGCTCGCTCTGAGGGTTATTGAAGAACTCTTCCGGTTCGTTCTGTTCCACGATCTGGCCTGCGTCCATAAAGATCACACGGTTGGCAACCTGACGTGCAAAACCCATCTCGTGGGTCACACACAGCATGGTCATGCCTTCCTCGGCCAGCTCGATCATGGTGTCGAGCACCTCTTTGATCATCTCGGGGTCCAGCGCCGATGTCGGTTCATCAAACAACATGATCCGCGGCATCATGCAGAGCGAGCGGGCAATCGCCACACGCTGCTGCTGACCACCCGAAAGCTGGCCGGGATATTTCAGCGCCTGATCCGGGATTTTCACCTTTTCCAGGAAATGCATCGCGCGTTCTTCTGCCTCTTTCTTGGGCGTTTTACGTACCCAGATCGGGGCCAGCGTGCAGTTTTCCAGAATGGTCAGATGCGGGAACAGGTTGAAGTGCTGGAACACCATGCCAACTTCGGACCGGATCTTGTCGATGTTCTTGAGGTCATTCGAAAGTTCCGTCCCATCCACGACAATCGTGCCTTGCTGGTGCTCTTCCAGCGCGTTCAGGCAGCGGATCAGGGTGGACTTACCCGACCCGGACGGCCCCGCGATCACGATCCGCTCGCCCTGATTGACGGTCAGATTGATATCGCGCAGTACGTGGAAGGATCCGTACCACTTGTTCATGTTGTTGATTTCGATGGCGACCTCGTCGCTCACCTGCATCTTGGTGCGGTCGATTTCGCGGTCAATTGCAAGTTCAGACATATGTTGAACTCCTTAATGATGATCCGTGGCAAGGCGACGCTCGAGCCACTGGGAATATTGAGAGATGCCGTAGCAGACGACGAAGAACAGAAGCGCGGCAAAGCCCAGAAGCTCCCAATAGACGCCGTTCCATTCGGTCGACGCCAGGATGGGACCCCGGATCATGCCCACCAGATCGAACATTGAGATGACCGAAACCAGTGTGGTGTCCTTGAACAGGCCCACGGCCACGTTCACGATACCGGGGATCGATATCTTCAATGCCTGCGGCAGGATGATAAGCCGCATCGCCTGCGGGTAATCCAAACCAAGACTGTCTGCTGCCTCGTACTGTCCACGTGGAAGCGCTGCCAGACCACCGCGGATCACCTCGGCGATATAGGCGGCTGAGAACATGGTGATCATGATCACAACGCGCAGGAACAGGTCGACCGTGCTGTCAGGCGGGAAGAAATACGACAACATCACCGAAGCCACAAACAGCAGTGTGATCAAAGGCACACCACGGATGAATTCGATGAAGATGACGCAGACCCACTTGATCAGCGGCATGTTCGACTGACGGCCCAGCGCAAGTGCGATCCCTAACGGGACAGACAACGATACGCACGCCAAGCCCAGCATCATGTTGAGCATGAAGCCACCTAGATCGCGGCTGGGAACAGCGGAAAGCCATGCCCCCTCGGACGCATCCTCTGGGATCAACGCACCGCCAAGCTTCCAGACGATCAAGGCAACGATAATGGCCCCGAAGAATCCAGCGGCAAAACTGTTCTTCCCGAGCTTCTGAAAGACAGCACCCGCAGCAACGCAGCCAAGTAGGGCAACGAAGGGTACCAAGATCGTGCCACCCCATATCAGCCAGAAGGCAATGAAGGGATAGAGGGCTGTAAAGATCAGGAGTTTGCGCGGTAGGTCGAAGAACAGGACCGGTGCAACCGCCGCTAGCATCAGTACGAATGCCAGATTAGGCCGCCAATACGCATCGGTAGGGTATTTGAACCCGTAGATAAGCTGAGGCCAGCGTTCGGTCAGAACCGCGAAACACGCACCTGTTTTACCGGCGAGAATCTCTCGGCATTCCGCAAGCGAGTTCGCGTTCCACACTCCATTCAGGATCCATGGCAACGTGTTCTTCAGAAGCACATAGATCAACATCAGCGACAGGACAGTCAGGATTGTATTGGTTGCGCCAGAGAAAAGATTCTCTCGCAACCACTTCACAATACCCGTCTGGTTCGCTGGTGGTGGCGACGGAGGAATGGTGCCATCGGCCACAAAGGCGATCGGGTTTGTTGTTTGATCAGCCATGGCTCAGCGCTCCTTCAACTTGACGGATGCGTTGTAGACGTTCATCACCATTGAGATCAGCAGCGAAGCGGTCAGATAGAACAGCATCAGCAACAGAACACACTCGATCGCACGACCGGTCTGGTTCAGTGTGATGCCACCCAACGTTGCAGTGATATCCGCATAGCCCACGGCAATCGCCAGCGACGAGTTCTTGGTGATGTTCAGATACTGCGAAATCAGTGGCGGGATGATCACCCGCAGCGCTTGCGGCAGGATCACCAGATTCATGATCCGCCCGGGGCGCAAACCCAGTGCAGCTGCAGCTTCGGTTTGACCTTTCGAGATCGCCTGAATACCCGCGCGAACGTTTTCCGCGATGAAGGCACCGGTATAAATCGACAAGGCAAACCACAAAGCGATCAGCGGGCCACCGATTTTGATACCACCGCTGAAGTTAAAGCCCTTCAGCTCGGGAATGTTCCAAGTCAGACCCATCACCGCCATCAGCAGCGCAAAAGGCACCAGCCAAACGGCCAGTTTCACAAGGCCGGTTTTCGGACGCTCGCCAGTTTGTTCCTGCTTCAGCGTGGCGCGTTTTTCGATTTCGCGAGACGCAAACCAAGAACCGACCAAAAACACGATCACTACAACCCAGTTCAGAATTGTGGCGCTGAACAAGCCATTGGCGAATTCCGGACGCGGGATATAGACACCACGGTTGGTGAAAGCGAACAAGTCAAACAACATGCTGGATGTTGGGTTATCGCCGCGGAAGGCTCTGGGCCCTGGCAATACCGCTGTCATGATGGTGAAGATGATGATGATCCAGATCAGGACCGGGATGTTCCGGAAGATCTCGACATAGACGGCCATCAACTTTGACACGAGCCAGTTATTCGACAGGCGCAATACGCCCGCTATCACACCAAACACCGTGGCTGTAACACAAGCCAGAACAGCGACAAGCAGCGTATTGAGAATACCAACAATAGCTGCGCGCCCATGCGAAGACTGGCTGTCATATTCAATCAAACGCTGGTTAATGTCGTACCCCGAAGGGTCGCCTAGAAATGTGTAGGAAATGTTGAGGCCGGCGGCCCTGAGGTTCTGGATCAGGTTGTTGCCAAGATACCAGATGGAAAGCGCAATAACGACGGCCGCAATCACCTGAAATGTCAGTGAGCGATAGCGGGTGTCGTTTATGAGCATAGACAACCGAAAGTCAGCTTTCGGTGGGTCAGTCATAGTTGACATATTTAGGAATCCCCGTGCTTTTCGAGCGCTTCATTGTCGGCGGGGTTCTCCCCACTCTTGAGCAACTCGTAGCATTCTGATGAGAAAAGGGCGCAGGTTGCCCTGCGCCCTTTCCAATGGATTTTAGCGGAACGGCGGCGAATACAGCAGGCCACCTTCGGTCCACTGTGCGTTCAGGCCGCGAGCCAGACCAATCGGAGTTTCTTCACCGATGTTCTTGGCGAAGACTTCGCCATAGTTACCACCAGCTTTAATCGCCTTGGCGGCCCAATCAGCGTCCAGACCCAGCATTTCGCCCAGAGTACCTTCGGTACCCAGCAGACGGTTCACTTCGGGGTTGTCACCTGCGCCGGCGCTCAGCTCATCGATATTGGCCGAGGTCACGCCCAGCTCTTCAGCCGAAACCAGAGCGTTCAGAGTCCAGCGGACAACGTCGCCCCACTCGTGATCGCCGTGACGGACCAGCGGGCCCAGAGGCTCTTTCGAGATGATTTCGGGCAGCAGGACGTGGTCACCAGGGTTTTCGAACGTGGCGCGAGTAGCAGCCAGGCCCGATGCGTCAGTGGTGTAAACGTCACATGCGCCAGCCAGATACTGCTGCTGTGCTTCGGCGTTGGTTTCGATCGGAACCGGCTCATAGCTGATGTTGTTCGAGCGGAAGAAGTCCGCCAGGTTCAGCTCGGTTGTGGTGCCGGTCTGGATGCACACGGTTGCGCCGTCCAGTTCCTTGGCCGAGCTTACGCCCAGCGCTTTGGGAACCATAAAGCCCTGACCGTCGTAGTAGTTCACGCCGACGAATTCGAACTTCAGGTCTACGTCGCGGCTGAATGTCCAAGTGGTGTTACGAGCCAGCATGTCGATCTCACCCGAAGCCAGCGCGGTAAAGCGAGTCTTGCCGGTGGTCGGAACAAATTCAACAGCGCTTGCATCGCCCAGTACAGCGGCTGCAACAGCACGGCACAGTGAGACGTCAAAGCCCTGCCATTCGCCATTCGCGTCGGGTGCAGCAAAGCCGACCAGACCGGTGGTCACACCGCAGTTCAGCTTGCCGCGTGCTTTGACATCGTCAACAGTCCCCGCCGCAGCTGCGCCAGCAGCCAGGCCGGCAATGGTTGCCATGCCCAAGATTACGGATTTTTTCATTTTTACCTCTTCCTGATTTTCCATCCCTTTATGGGACGGTTCGATCCGGCACTATGCGCGCCAGAAAGGTTACCCAAAAGGTGTCTCCCCTTTAGTGGCCCGAGTTTGGGCGTATTCATCAACAAACGTCAAGGGCTGGATCAGGGAAAACGATTGATCAATTTGGGCAATAAGGGGCTCAAAATCACGATTTGAGCCCAAAAAGTCTCAGATCGAGATGTCGAAGAAACGCTTGGCATGCAAAAACGCTGCTTTTTTTACTTCGGCTGCAGCGTGTGCCTCGTCATCATGACCCCACTGTTCGATCTGCCACAGCTCATCCAATCGAGAAATATGCCAGATCTCATCTGGCGCTCGCCAATCCAAAGCCGCAGCAAATCCAAGAATCAATGATCCGGACAGACTGACAAGATCGTGAAACGCCGCCAACTGAAAGGCATTGAGCGCATGCACCCGGTCGCGCAACGTTTGCAGCGTTTCTGTGTCTTGCGGTTGATGCACCACGCCCACGCGCGAAATTAATCGTGCGCCCAGTGCGTCGGCAGCCCAATCCAAAACGGGGTCCCAATCGTTTGCCTGCCGGTTTTGCAAAGCCTCGGGGTGCGTCGCCCGATAACACAACAAATCCGAATCGCCATAATCTGCTAACATATCAGCGACCTCACCATGCTGATGCTGCACCTTGTCGATCGCCGCGTTGGCCGAACGGGTGAAAGGCATCGTGGTGGGATCGACCTCTTTTTCCTGCGCGTCCCATTCATCCGCAATGGCCTGCGCCATGGCATGCGTGGGAAGGACCAGCGCAGCTTTTGCCGGTGTCTTGACACGACGACCATCCAACTCAACCGTGTAACCGTTGTCGATCTCAACGACCGCGCCTGAGATCCAGAAGCGTTTTGGTTTCCAGTCGCTCATATTTTTCAGTCCCAGATGTTGGCCAGTGTCACTGGCAATTCTTCGAAGCTCTCGATCACGTATTGAGCAGTGCTCAGGGCTAATCGATCATGGTATCCCCAGCTTACTCCGATACCTGCGATCTGCGCGGCAGCAGCCATTTCCATGTCAAAACTTGTATCACCTACCATGACCGAATGAGCGGCCCCCACGCCGGTTTCAGCCAGCGCCGTTTCGATCATCGATGGATGCGGTTTTGACGGGTGATGATCGGCCACCTGCCGAGTGATGAAATATTGCTCCAACCCATGCGCCTCTAACAGCGCATCCAGTCCGCGCTTGGATTTCCCGGTCGCAACCCCCAGCAGCACCTCGGGCATTTCATGGAGTGCCTGAATTACTTCCCGAGCGCCCGGATAAAGCGGCGAGCTGGCTGCGCCCTGCTCTAACCGTTGCGCGTGATAGGCCTGTTTGTAGCCATCAACCAGCGCGTTCTGCGCCAGATCGGACTGATCCGGCGCAAGATGTGCCATCGCATGAGGCAGAGACAAGCCAACGATGGATAGGATTGCGTTTCGGCGCGGCACTGGCAAAGACTGCGCCTGAAAGCTGGCAGTCATCGCCGAAACGATGGCGCCCTGACTGTCGACAAGCGTGCCATCCACGTCGAACAAAACCAGCCGTAAGGGCGCACTCATCGCAGCTGCTCGAACGGATCGTCGGATGCCAGATCCTCGGTCCAGCCGAGCGTATCCCAACTGTGTTTCATGTGGTCTGGCAATGGGGCTGTGATCGTGATGGGTTTTCGTGTTTCCGGATGCTCAAATGACAGGCTACGCGCGTGCAGATGAAGTTTCTTGCTGATGATGCCGCCCAGCTGAGCCCCCCAGCCATCGCCGAGGTTTTCCTGCCCTGAGCCACCGTATTTTCCATCTCCGATGATAGGGTGGCCGATCGCTGCCATATGCGCACGCAGTTGATGTGTCCGACCGGTTACCGGCTCCATTGCAACCCATGCGGCCCGGCCCGCCACACGGTAGAGCGTGGCATAGAGCGTATGCGCGCGTTTTGCGCCAGGCGTATCGTTCACTTCGCTCGGATGAACAGCGATCATCTTCTCGCCTTCGCCCTGTTTGCCATGCCCCGGAGCCTTGACCAGACCGGTCTTGATCTCACCCAGATATGGCGTCGGCACCCCTGCAACGAGCGCCCAATAAATCTTTTGGGTGTTGCGATGCCGGAACGCTGCGGTCAGCCCCTTGGCGGCTTCGCGCGTGCGGGCCATCAACAGCACCCCAGATGTGTCCTTATCCAACCGATGCACAAGGCGCGGGTTCTCATCGTACCCAAAGCGCAACGCTTCTGACAGGCTGTCCACATGGCGCGTCTGACCGCTTCCGCCCTGCACCGGCAGCCCATGTGGTTTGTTCAGCGCCAGCACGTGATCGTCCTTATAGATCACGCAAGACTGGATCATCTTTGCGTCGGCGTCCGAGACACGGTGCCTTACTACTGCCGGCTTATGGTCCGCATCCGGTAGCGGGGGCACACGCACGGACTGCCCGACCTCCAATCGAGTCGCGGCTTTGACCCGCCCGCCATCAACGCGCAGCTCACCCTTGCGACACATCTTCTCGATCCGGCCTTGGCTGACATGGGGAAACAGCCGGCGCAGCCAACGATCCAACCGCTGTTCGCCATCGCCCTCAGCTACGGTGATCACCTGTACGCCGCTCATGCCATTGCCCCTTTTTCCGCGCGGCTGATCCGCCCGGATTGTGCTTGTTTCAGTGCCTTAGAAATCATGCGCGTCTGTCGCGCGCATCGAGTGCAGAGTCAAGCCTAGCCCGGATTGCGCTGCGTTCTCAGTTTGGCAAAGTACTCCAACCGTTTTTTTAGTTCTCGCTCAAAACCGCGCTCGACCGGCTGATAGAGAACCGGGCGCTTCATATCATCCGGGAAATAGTTCTGACCCGAGAACCCATCTTCGGCATCGTGGTCATAGGCGTAACCTGCCCCATATCCCTGATCCTTCATCAGCGATGTCGGTGCGTTAAGAATATGTTTGGGCGGCGGTTCACTGCCCGATTGTTTTGCCAACCGCATCGCTGCCTTGTACCCCACATAAGCCCCGTTCGATTTTGGGGCGAGCGCCAGATACACCAACGCTTGTGCCAGTGCCAATTCGCCCTCGGGCGAGCCCAGCCGTTCGTAGGTTTCCCAGCTATGAAGACAGATTGATTGCGCCTGCGGATCGGCCAGTCCGATATCCTCGACCGCCATTCGCGTGATCCGGCGTGCCAGATAGCGCGGGTCTTCACCCCCTGTCAGCATCCGCGCGAACCAATAGAGCGCCGCGTCCGGATCCGATCCACGCACAGATTTGTGCAGGGCCGAAATAAGGTTGTAGTGCTCGTCCCCCGATTTGTCGTATTTCGCTGCCCGCCGCATCAGACGCGTCGACAGCGCATCAGAATCCAGTGCGGTTTCCACGGTCCAGGCGGCAACCTGTTCGATCAGGTTCAACAGCGCGCGCCCGTCGCCATCCGCCATTTCCTGTAGCGCTTCGCGCGCCGCAGGGGTTAGGGGCAAGGCACGGTCCAGCTCTTTCTCGGCCCGTTGGGTCAAGCGTTCAAGATCAGCGAGGCTGAGACGTTCCAGCACCAGCACCTGAGATCGGCTGAGCACCGCTGCGTTCAACTCGAAGGACGGGTTTTCAGTGGTCGCGCCGACCAGAAGGATCGTGCCGTCTTCCATATGCGGCAGAAACCCGTCCTGTTGCGCTTTGTTGAAGCGATGGATTTCGTCAACGAACAGCAAAGTGCCCTGCCCGTTCTGGCGGCGGATCTTGGCGGCTTCGAACACCTTCTTCAGATCCGGAACACCGGTAAAGATAGCACTGATCTGTACGAAATGCAGATCAGTTTCCTGCGCGAGCAACCGGGCAATTGTCGTCTTACCTACGCCCGGAGGCCCCCAAAAGATCAGGCTCGACAGGCTTCCAGAAGCCAGCATCACTCCCAACGGAGCATCCTGGCCCAACACTTGTTCCTGCCCGATCACCTCGGATAAGGATTGCGGACGCAACCGATCTGCTAGCGGTCTGTGCGGCGAAGCCGTGGGTTCGCTCGACCCTGTATCAAACAGATCATTCACGGATCACATCCGGAACCGCAATGAGATTGTCCGCCCACCGCGTTCAATTTGAACCTGAACCCGGCGACCCGGGTCGGTCAGAACCTGAACAACATCTTCTGGCACGTCAATCTTGCCGCCGTTTATAACCTCAAGCACATCCCCTGCACGCAAGCCCGCCCGTGCGCCGTATTGTCCGGGATCGACGACAACAACACCTGTTTGAGACAGCTTCAATCCCAGACGCACAATGACCGCCGGATTGACTCCGGACACTGTAAGCCCTGGCAGCGCGGTATCTTCGCCCAAAGTCGTCTCGTTCGCGGCAGGCGTTTCGGGCGCTCGGATCAATGCAACTTCGATATCAGCACGCTCCTCACCCCTTAGCCGTGTCAGCACGGATTTGCCGCCCACCCCGGCAACCACCATGCGAAACTTCATCTCGGCTGGAGAATTCACCTCATCCCCATCCACATGCGTGACTACATCGCCTACCCGCAAGCCCGCTTCGGCCAGCGGACTAAGCGCATGAAGGTCCGACACCACAACGCCCATCGGGATGACCAATCCTAAAGACTCGGCAATATCCGCGCTCATGTGCTGACCGGCCATACCGGCCCAAGGGCTGACGAAGCTTTCATTCCCTGCCCGCGCCTGACGTAGAAATTCCGCCACCAAATTCGCCGGAATTGCAAATCCAATACCGTTTGACCCTCCCGACCGGGTCAGAATCGAAGTATTGATGCCGATCAAATCCCCATTCACATCGATCAGTGCACCGCCAGAATTACCGGGATTGATCGCCGCATCGGTTTGGATGAAATATCCACGTGCATTACCCGTCGCCGTGCCGGTCCGCGCCAATCCTGAGATTATCCCTGAAGACACAGTTTGCCCGACCCCAAACGGGTTCCCGATCGCAAGCGCCAGTTCACCTACTTCTACATGATCGGAGTCGCGCAGATGCAGAAAAGGTAGCTCGCCCGCCTCCTCTAGCCGCAGGATGGCAATGTCGTTTTCCTTATCGCCCAGCACAACCTTGGCCGAATACTCACGACGGTCCGTGGTCACCACCCGTATCTCTGTGGCTGTCCCAACCACGTGATAATTGGACACGACATAGCCGTCTTCCGACAAAACGACGCCCGATCCGAGCGAGTTCTGAATACGTTGACGGGGCTCCCCAAACCCCCGACCAAAGAAGTCCTGAAAGAACGGGTCTGAGAACAGCGAATTGGTTCGACCTTCCCGTATGATCTTGGCATAGATATTTACCACTGCCGGGGCAGCTTTCCGAACTACCGGGGCAAAACCCAGTCCAATCTCGGCCTGTGATTGGGGCACTCGCGTTTCAGCTGAGGCAATCGCAGCCACCACCATCAGGCATATCACTAGAATACTGCGGATCATGTGACCTCCAATCGGGAATGATCGAAGATATGCGAAGCCCGCGCCATGAATGCAAGAGCCGATGAACTGTGCAATCGCGACTAGCTTAGTCGACACACTGCAGGCATAGGCGTGGCCGATAATTCCCGTATCTGAACCTCAGAACAGAAAAACCTCCGCACGGTTGCCCGAGCGGAGGTTTATTTCAGACCAAATGGTCAGAATTTATTATTCGTCTGCAGCCTCTTCAGCAGCAACGCGGGCTTTGTCAGCCGCGCCTTTGGCGTCGACGTCACGATCAACGAATTCGATGATCGCCATCGGAGCCATGTCACCATAGCGGAAACCCGCTTTCAAGATGCGGACATAACCGCCCTGACGTTCGGCATAGCGGGGGCCAAGAACTTCGAACAGCTTTGCGACATCTTTGTCTTCTTTTAGCTGTGCTGCGGCCTGACGGCGGGCGTGCAGGTCGCCGCGCTTGCCCAGGGTGACCAGCTTTTCGATGATCGGGCGCAGTTCTTTTGCCTTCGGCAGAGTTGTTTTGATTTGCTCATGCTCGATGAGCGAGCCAGCCATGTTCGCAAACAGAGCTTTGCGGTGCTCATGAGTACGGTTCAGGCGGCGGTAACCACGTGCGTGACGCATTTTCTAGTTCCTTCTTTCGCGTTTTGCTTTGTCTGGCCGGCGATGCGTGTCACCGGCTCTCCTTGGGGCGGAAGTGCCCATTTGGTCCCCGGATAGTCCCAATTCGGGCCGGGCATTTGGGAAGACGCGCTTAGAACGCGTCTTCGAATTTCTTCGCCAGATCTTCGATGTTGTCGGGCGGCCAGTCCTCGACATCCATGCCGAGGTGCAGACCCATGCCGGACAGCACTTCCTTGATCTCGTTCAGCGACTTGCGGCCGAAGTTCGGGGTGCGCAGCATCTCGGCTTCGGTTTTCTGGATCAGATCGCCGATATAGACGATGTTGTCGTTCTTCAGGCAGTTTGCCGAACGGACAGACAATTCCAGCTCGTCCACTTTCTTCAGCAGAAGCGGGTTGAACTCCAGACCATCGTCTTCATCCTGGCGGCCAGCCGATTCCGGCTCGTCGAAGTTCACGAAGATTGACAGCTGATCCTGCAGGATGCGTGCGGCGAAGGCCAGCGCATCTTCCGGCGTGATCGAACCGTCGGTGTCGATCTTCAGGGTCAGCTTGTCATAGTCCAGAACCTGACCTTCACGGGTCGGCTGAACGTCATAGGCAACCTTTTTGACCGGCGAATAGATCGCGTCGATCGGGATCAGGCCGATTGGTGCATCTTCGGGCTTGTTCTTCTCAGCCGAGACGTAGCCTTTGCCGGTGTTGACGGTCAGTTCCATGAACAGATCAGCGCCATCGTCGAGGTGGCAGATGACGTGATCGCGGTTCAGAACCTCGATGCCGGCGCTTTCGCTGATGTCACCTGCGGTGACAACGGCAGGGCCTTTGGCATTGATCGACAGGCGCTTGGGGCCTTCAACTTCCATGCGCAGCGACACGCCTTTGAGGTTCAGGATGATGTCGGTGACGTCTTCACGTACGCCTGCGACCGAGGAGAACTCGTGCAGGACGTTGTCGATCTGAACGCTGGTGATGGCCGCGCCTTGCAGCGAGCTCATCAGAACGCGACGCAGCGCGTTGCCCAGAGTCAGTCCAAAGCCACGCTCCAGCGGCTCAGCAACCAGGGTTGCCTGACGCGCGGGGTCGTTGCCCGGCTTGCCGTCAAGCTGGGTCGGCTTGATCAATTCTGCCCAATTCTTATGGATCATGTAATCCCTCCATTCCTGTCCGCGCCCCATGACCAACAAGGTGCAGACGCCCGAGGTTCAAAATGACGTGCTGGGGCCGTGCAAAAACACGGGCCCCAGCCTAATTCAAAATCGCTTAGACGCGACGACGCTTCGGCGGACGGCAGCCGTTGTGAGCGATCGGTGTCACGTCGCGGATCGACGTAATGTTGAAGCCCACTGCAGCCAGCGCGCGCAGAGCCGATTCACGGCCCGAACCGGGGCCCTGAACTTCGACTTCCAGCGTCTTGACGCCATGGTCCTGCGCCTTTTTGCCTGCGTCTTCTGCAGCCATCTGAGCGGCGTAGGGGGTCGATTTCCGCGATCCTTTGAAGCCCATGGTACCGGCAGACGACCACGAAATGGCGTTGCCCTGTACGTCCGAGATCAGGATCTTGGTGTTGTTGAAGGTCGAGTTCACATGGGCAACGCCCGATGCGATGTTCTTGCGCTCTTTGCGCTTGATGCGAGTCTTATCGCGTGCCATCGGTCAGACCCTCCCTTATTTCTTCTTACCGGCAATGGCCTTTGCGGGGCCTTTGCGGGTACGAGCATTGGTGTGGGTACGCTGACCGCGAACCGGCAGGTTGCGGCGGTGACGCAGACCGCGATAGCAGCCCAGGTCCATCAGACGCTTGACGTTCATCTGAACTTCACGACGCAGGTCACCTTCAACGGTGAAGTTCGCATCGATGTGCTCGCGGATGGCCAGAACTTCGGCGTCGGACAGTTCGTTGACGCGACGGTGCGCTTCAATGCCTACGGCTTCGCAGATCGCTTTGGCCGAGGTGTTTCCGATACCAGTGATATATGTGAGGGCGATTGGTACCCGCTTTGCAGTCGGGATGTTTACGCCGGCAATACGTGCCACGTGTCACTTTCCTTTTTGTTGCGGTTCCGTAACTCCGGAACCTTTTTTCACAACACTTGACCGTGGCAGTGACGCCAGAGGGTCCAGTATTATTCGAGGTGGTCGGGGCATTGGGGACGAATCCCCCATGCGATCTTGATTCCCCTTAGGGATGGGGGTCGATATGGGCTTTTGGCGGTGCCGTCAAGCCCATATTAATATCAGCCAAGAACCGCCTCAATCGAAGCGGTGACTTCCTTGATATCCGCCAGCCCATTCACCGGGCGCAGATCGCCTTTGGCGTAGTAATAGCCAATCAGCGGAGATGTCTTCTTATAGTATTCCATCAAGCGCGTGCGCAGGCTGTCTTCGTTGTCGTCCGCACGACGGACGAAGTCATTTTCCTTGCCGCAATTGGTGCATTTGCCATCCGCAGGAATCGGCTTGGTGTTGTCGTTGTAGACCTCACCACATCCGCCGCAGGTTGATCGCGCCGTGATCCGGTCCACCAGCGCGTCATCGTCGACACGCATCTCGATCACCGTATGCAGCGACTGGCCCAGCTTGGTCAGCAGAGCCGACAGCGCATCGGCCTGTGCCAGCGTCCGAGGGAAGCCGTCAAAGATGAAACCGGCGCCTTTTTCGGTGGTCAGTTTCTCTTCGATCAGGCCGATCACGATCTCGTCGGTGACCAGCTTGCCCGCGTCCATGATCGCAGCAACCTTCTGGCCCATTTCTGTGCCCGAGGTTTTGGCCTCGCGCAGCATGTCTCCGGTGCTCAATTGCACCATACCGCGGGTTTCAACCAGGTGACGCGCCTGCGTTCCTTTGCCTGCCCCCGGGGGGCCGAGAAGAATGATGTTCATCGACGAGCAGCTCCCTTTCTGCCGCGTTTCTTGCCTTTGCCGCGCAGTTGGGACTTTTCAATCAGCCCTTCGTATTGATGCGCCAGCAGGTGGCTCTGGACCTGTTGGATGGTGTCCATGGTCACAGAGACGATAATCAGAACCGAGGTGCCGCCGAAATAGAACGGAATGGCAAACTGGCCCCGCAGAATTTCAGGCAACAGACAGACCGCCGCCAGATAGGCCGAACCCAGAACCAGAACGCGGTTGACCACGTATTCCAGATACTCAGAGGTTTTCTTGCCTGGGCGGATGCCGGGTACAAAGCCGTTCTGCTTTTTCAGGTTGTCCGCCACATCGTCGGGTTTGAACGACACGTTGAACGTGTAGAAATAGGCGAAGAACACGATCATCGAAGCGAAAAACAGCAGGTATAGCGGCTGACCGGGACCGAAGTTCGCCAGCAGCCACGACATGACCGGGCCATTTGTAGCACCCGACGAGAAGGTCGAGATCGTTACCGGCAGCAGCAGCAGCGAGCTTGCAAAGATCGCCGGGATCACGCCCGCCGGGTTCACTTTGACCGGCAGATGGCTGGAGCCGCCTTCATAGACTTTCATACCGGCCTGACGGCGCGGGTATTGGATGTGGATCTTACGCAGGGCCCGCTCCATGAACACCACGAATGTGATCACCGCGATGACCATGATGATCACACCCACGATCACGGCAGGGCTGATCGCGCCGCTGCGGCCACTGGCAAAGAACTGCGCCAGAGCAGCCGGAACCTCGGCGATAATGCCGACGAAGATGATCAGAGAGATACCATTGCCGATGCCGCGTGCAGTGATCTGCTCACCTAGCCACATCAGGAACATGGTGCCGCCGACCAGAGTGATCATGGTCGACATACGGAAGAACAGGCCCGGATCAGTGGCCAGATCACCCGATTCCAGCGAAACGGCCAGACCATAAGCCTGAACGGTGGCCAGAGCCACGGTGCCGAAACGGGTGTATTGGTTGATCTTCTTGCGTCCCTGCTCGCCCTCTTTCTTGAGTTGCTCAAGCGCGGGAACCATCGACGTCAGCAGCTGTACGATGATCGAGGCCGAAATGTAGGGCATGATGCCGAGGGCAAAGATACCCATCCGCCCCAGCGCCCCGCCGGTGAACATCGAAATCATGCCGCCGATGCCCTGCCCCGCCTGCTCCATGAACTCGCGTAGGGCTGCACCGTCAATGCCAGGCACCGGAATGAAGGTGCCCAGACGATAGACGATCAGCAATGCAAGCGTGAACAGGATGCGGTTGCGCAGATCGGTGGCTTTACCAAGGGCAGCCCAGCTTGTGTTGGCTGCCATTTGTTCTGCTGCTGATACCATAAATCGGTCTCTCTTATGAAAACACCGCCCGGAACCGTTTTCCGGCTCGGGCGGCGTCTTGGAAAACTCTGTGGTCTATGTAAGCGGGTCTTGACCCGCTCACAAGCGCTTACTCTGCCGCAGCCGCTTTTGTGACCGTAAGTGAGCCGCCCGCTTTCTCAACCGCCTCAACAGCAGCTTTCGAAGCACCGGTTACTTCCAGGTTCACTTTGGCGCTGATCTCGCCTTTGGCCAGAACGCGGACACCGTCCAGCTTGCGACGGACCAGACCGGATGCAACCAGCGCGTCCTCGGTGATCGCAGCTTTGGCGTCCAGCTTGCCGGCGTCGACGAATTTCTGGATCAGGCCCAGATTGATAACGGCGAATTCCTTGCGGTTCGGCTTGTTGAAGCCACGCTTGGGCAGGCGCTGATACAGCGGCATCTGGCCGCCTTCGTAGCCATTGATGGCCACACCCGAACGGGATTTCTGGCCTTTGATACCACGGCCACCCATTTTACCTTTGCCGGAACCGGGACCACGGCCAACGCGGGTGCGTTTCGGTGCGGCGCCTGGGTTGTCGCGCAATTCGTGCAGTTTCATATCGCTTCTCCTTAGCCGGATGTGACCCCCGAAGCGTGATGGGCCAACCACGGCATTTCTTGGTTTTGATTCTCGTGGATGGAAATCCACCGGAGCGCTCTACAGCGTTGCACGCTCAGTTGCAAGTATTGTTCAATCACATCCCCAATACCAAAAGAGGCGCCATATTGGCGCCTCTTCAACGGTGAGTGGTTGGGGTGTTACCCGCAGTAGGCATGCTCGCGCGCGATATCCGCGATATCGCAGCGACGAATACCGATATCATCCAGTTCGCGGTTGGTCAGACGCTGAAGCTCGGTATAGGTGCGGTTGTATTCGGTCGCTCGGGCGCGGTTTTCTTTTACGCGCTCGATAAAGTTCGCAATACGGGTGCTCAGGTTGAAGCCGCCATGTGTCAGTGTAGCTGTATGTGCCATATCTTTATTCCTTTCGAATGTCGGGGCGTATTCCCCGATGTCACTTGATTTGTTCCTTCATTGGACAAGGGGGAGATAGGCGCGCTCGATACCGCTAACAACGCGTGTTTTGGTCTAGCCGGTATGCAAAAACTGAATGGCGGGGTGAGTTTGATACTTATTGCGCAATTTGGCTGCCATTTGTTGCGCTCACAGCACCGGTTCGCATTAACCGTCGTTTACAGACAATGCGAGCTGCGATCTTTGTCCTGCGACCTTAATGTCAGGGCTTGGTTACGAAAATACTGCTCACAATTCGCACCCGTCGAAATGAGATAGAGCCCAGATTGAATATCCTAAATTCGGTCCAATCCTGGGCTTGTATCTTTACCTTACGAGACGCGGCCCATACTCGGCATATTCTTCCCAAATGGGGGTGGTATCACACACTCTCATCTCTGCTTCCGAGGTGCCGGTAATAGAACCCAAAGACTTCATGGTAATGCCTTCGATCTTCTTGGCTCTGGCATGAAAATAGATGTCACCCTCTGTCCAGACTGTTCCACCATAGGAAGAAAAGTTTGCGTTGGCATAAAACCCGCCCATACTGATGACGCTGGCTTCGCCGCCCGGTGCGCAGTCGTCATCCTTGCCCATCTGTAATCCTGAATGCGAATAGACAGATTGTGCAGATGTGTTGGTTGTAGCAATCGTTGCATCCCCCAACACAACGTTCGAGGAAAACTCGATTTTGCAATCGGTTACCATCGAGAAGTTCTCATAAGTACCCGACTTGAACGTAATAGTGCCACCTGAGCATGAATGCTTGTAGGCCTTTCCGGAAGTGATATCTTCAGGGCGTATCTCCATTACAGAAATCGTATCTTCCGCCACTTCGGTAACGGTCGAAGGCGTAAACGCACTGGTGCCTGTCGTCAATTCGTCGATGATCGTAGGAATTTGGCTAAGTGAGGAAAAATCGTACCAACCTTCGGTCCGTGCATGTTCAAGGTTTGCGTTTGTCGCAAAGCCTGAATCAGGAAGACGAAGATCTTCGGCATGAGGCATCGAGACCTTGGCACCCATGATATTTGCATCATAGTTGTCCGGCGTGAAGTAGTTATTCGACCTCAGACTGACATATTGGTTGGAATGCATACAAAAGCCCGGCCCATAGAAGTTCTGAGAATCAACTGTAAGGGGGCCTTGAGCCAAGAGACCTTGATACGAACATGGCTTGAGCTTCATGGCATAGATTGCTTCGCTAGCCACATCAAAGCTGTCAAAACCAATTATAGACAAAATGAAGTTCAGAGTTGGATTGCCTCGGTCCTGCGTCATTCCCGCATAGACGTGCACGGCTTCGGTCGCGACGGGCGATGATACAAAAGTGCGCTTATCAAAATCCCAAGTTCCAAATGTGAAATCGGCTGATCTTACCGCAGTATCCATATTTGTTCTGGGCAACATCTTCGTCAGTACGGCAAGGCCCTCTGCCCTTGCGTCCGTGGCACTCTTGGTCTGACGCGCCAACAACGCCGCATGAGCGGAAGAATCCGCCGCGTTCTGCAGCCTTTGATTATCGGCTTGGCGCTTTTGGAAATCGATCGCTAACCCCCCCAAGACCAGCAATATAATGCAAAAGTACAGAGACAGAATTGTGGCCGATCCGTCTTCGTCACTCAGGAAAAAACTGGCGAGATATTCAGAGAGTTTCATCTCAAAACTCCACGAGATGGTTGCTTGTTACGTCGATCTCAACTCCGCTGAATGTATTGCGTAAAAACTGCATTGGCATCAGATCGACTGCTGGAACTTGCACTGATGCAGTCGCCATCTTGAACGATTTTGACACATCAACAGTGACATTGGCACCTAGGTGCGAGAGCTGGTTCGATAAATCTAGTTCTGCTTCTGCATCGTCGCGGTAAAGACCCAGTGAGTGCTCTCTCGATACCGTTTGGACAACGCGCAAAATTAATGATTCCTGCACAAAAACCATCGAGACATTTAAGGCGAAAATCATCAAGAAAAAGAACATCGGAATCCAGATCATAGCCTCTACAGTGAAAGAGCCAGACTCGCAGTTCCAGAAGTTCGACACGCGCCGCTTCGAGTTAGAAATTATTTTTTCGTGCAGTTTTGACGTTGAACAACTTTTTACACTAGCTACTTCACAAACTGCACCTTGGTTTGCAGTTTCAGCCATTTCTCGGTCCCTTCTCAACAAAGGCTCATTGGTCGAATCGTCTTCAACCCTGACTTGCAGAGAGAGTTTGGCCCAAAGCTATTAAACACCATTTGAACACACCGTTCATATTCAATTAACATTGAGTGTTTTTCGTGCACAATTAACCGTGTTCATCAAAGTTTTCTGCTTAAAACGCTTGATTTCCTAAGGTTATCGAAGTTCCGAGAAATCTCTGTTTTTACTGGTTCGCCCAGAGAATTATTAGTCTGGCGACCTTGGAGCGCACTCAATCCACTTGGCAGGAATTGACCGAGGCGTGCACAGGCAAACAGCGCAGGTGCCGAATGTATTGGCCGTTATTCCTTATCATTCGGAGATTGCCTGGCGATAACGGGAGGCCGTCCAGATATGAAAGCCGCCGCCCACAGGTTCGGTTGTTACACCCTCGAAATGCGGACTGAGCAGGTCGATCTCAGATTTCAGACACAGGCCACGTATCCGCCCGCCCTTGTATTTGCGCATGTCGCGTGAAAGCGAGTCCACTCCGCGCAGATAGATATGCTGCCCCGGTCCGGCCTTGGGCGCATGAACGTGCACCGCGCCACGGGGGAAGTTCCGATTTTCGAGCCTGCAGAAGATAGCCGTCTCACCAGATTCAAAGCTGTCGTTTAATTGCCCAAGGATCTCGGCGATAGGCATACCGTAGTCCCGTGACTTCGATTGCGCCAGAACCTCGACCGGTCGCAGCGGACCACCCAGTGCAACAACAACCAGAACCGCTGCAATGCATCCGATTACAGGGCGTCGGCAGATGTAGAAGATCAACCATGCCGCGCCGACGCACAACAAAGGCAAAATCGTGAGTGTATAGCGGTCATACACGCTGTCTTGGGCAAGGATCATGATCAAAACAAACAGGATCGCGATCGAGGACATGGCTAAATAGGCCGATGTCCTATAGATGAACGGAATCATCAGCAGACCTGCTAGACCGGCCAGCCGTATCACGGGCTCGTCATACAGGATCAGCGTGTCGAAACCGGAGATGGTTCTAGACACGAACTCCAGGTTTTCGGGGATGAAGCGGTTGATCATCTCACCCTCGATCGACCCGCTGAGCCTATCCTGCCCCCAATATTTTGCATGCTGGAAGATCTGCCAGATGAACCCAAGGAAAAATGCAGCGAGAACCGAGTACTGAAAACGTCGATTCCGGGCGATGTCTCGCAGTTTGTCCCCATGGAACCGCGAGGTCAGCGCCACACCAATCAGAGCGATCAGAAGAAACCCCAACGGTGTCGGACCCTTCTGCAAACCGGCCAGAAAAACTGTAATCGGGAATGTCGGCCAATAGCGTGGGTTCTTGAGCGACAAGAACAACGACAATACACCAAGCGTTACAAAAAAAACCGCACCCGCATCCAGCATCGCCGAGGTTGAATATTGCCAGAATTGATCGGATGTGGACAACAGCAACACCGAGATCGGCATCAGCCAAACTTGACGCGGAAACATAACATACGCGAGCGCTGCGGTGGCTATCATCGCTCCGGCTGCAAAGATCAGAGAGGGTATGCGCAGCGCGATCAGATCGGTCAGACCTGCCTGGATCAGGCCCGCGGACATCCAATATTGCAGGGGCGGCTTTTCGAGTGAGGGTTTGCCAAGGCTGTAAACTGTAAACCAGTCCTGAAACGCCGCAAAACCCAGGGTTCGGTCATGGGTATAAAACTCGTCATAGCGCCAAAGATCCCCGCCGCCGAGGTTCTGCGCGTGCCAGTACGCCGCGGTGATGACGATGCAGATACAGGCCAGCACCGCATAGCCAAACCCGTTTTGAAATTTACTGCTCTTGAGCTCAATCTGCGTCATTTTTTCAAAATCAATGTTGCTTTTGGGATTCACGGGTCTCTGCGCCAGTTCAGCACAACCCATGGGATTGATGATACGAAAAACCCAGAACCAGTTCGATGGTTAGGTGGCCGGAATATAAAAAACGCCCCCGATCCGGTCGGGGGCGTTCTTATTCTACAACGAAATCGCGCTTAGCCGCGCTCTTCGATGATCTCAACCAGATGCGGGATCTTGTTGACCATGCCGCGGACCGAAGGTGTGTCTTCCAGCTCGCGGGTTTTGTGCATTTTGTTCAGGCCCAGACCGATCAGGGTTGCGCGCTGTTCGGCGGGGCGGCGGATCGGGGAGCCGATCTGCTTGACGACGATGGTTTTTGCCATGGGTCGCTCTCCTTATGCTTCTGCTTCAGCAGCAGCTGGTGCTTCTTCCCGCTTGGGCAGGATGTCAGCAACCTTTTTGCCACGACGTGCGGCAACCGAACGCGGGCTCTGCTCTTTCTGCAGGCCGTTGATGGTGGCACGGATCATGTTGTACGGGTTCTGCGAGCCCAGCGACTTGGACACAACGTCCTTGACGCCCAGCATTTCGAACACAGCACGCATCGGACCACCGGCGATGATACCAGTACCTTCAGGTGCGGTGCGCATAACCACTTTACCGGCGCCGTGGCGACCCTCGATGTCGTGGTGCAGGGTACGACCTTCGCGCAGTTGCACGCGGATCATCTGACGCTTGGCTTGTTCGGTCGCCTTACGGATGGCCTCAGGTACCTCTTTCGCTTTACCTTTGCCAAAGCCGACGCGGCCTTTCTGATCGCCGACAACCACTAGAGCGGCGAAGCCAAAGCGCTTACCACCTTTTACGGTTTTCGACACGCGGTTGATTGCGACCAGACGATCTGCAAATTCCGGTGCTTCTTCACGGTCGCGGCCACGGCCCCGACGGTTTTCACGTTCTGCCATTTGGCATCCCTTTTCTCATGTGGCGCTTACGGCGCCGTTTTCTTCAATCCAAGTGAGCCCCGACTGTCGCCGAGGCCCCCGGATCATCGGGGCGGATCGAAACCCGCCCACAGGTCTTAGATCTTCAGACCACCTTCACGCGCGGCGTCGGCAACTGCCTTCACCTTGCCGTGGAACAGGAAGCCACCACGATCGAAATAGGCCTCTTCGACGCCTGCCTTCTTGGCACGCTCGGCGATGGCCGCGCCCACTTTGGTGGCCGCTTCGACGTTGTTCTTGCCAACAACACCCAGATCTTTTTCCAGAGTCGAGGCCGACGCCAGGGTCACGCCACGTACGTCGTCGATCAGCTGAACAGAGATGTTCTTGTTCGAACGGTGTACGGACAAACGCGGACGACCCGCGTTGACCTTGCGAAGTTTGTTCCGAACGCGCAGGCGGCGCTTCAGAAACAGGGTTCTTTTGCTGTTTGCCATTGTTTGCGTCCTTACTTCTTCTTGCCTTCCTTGCGGAAGATGAACTCGCCCTTGTAGCGGATGCCCTTGCCTTTGTAAGGCTCGGGACGGCGCCACTCGCGGATTTTGGCCGCGGTTTCGCCCACCAGCTGCTGGTCGATACCTTCCACAACGATTTCGGTCTGCTTCGGTGCAGTGATGGTGACACCTTCCGGAGCAGTGAAATCAACATCGTGGCTGTAGCCCAGGTTCAGCTTCAGGGTGTTGCCCTGCATCTGAGCCCGGTAACCAACACCCTGGATCTCCAGCTCTTTTTTGAAGCCCTGAGTTACACCAGTTACCAGGTTGGCAACCATGGTGCGGCTCATGCCCCACTGCTGGCGGGCACGCTTGGACATGCCACGGGGGTCGATCTTGACCACATTGTCTTCAACCGACAGCGTCACGTCGTCGGTGGCGGTGAAGCTGCGGGTGCCTTTCGGACCTTTGACTTCGATGGTCTGGCCAGACACAGAGGCGGTAACGCCGCTGGGCAGCTCGACCGGTTTTTTACCAATACGAGACATTGCAGACCTCCTTAGAAGACGGTGCAGAGCACTTCGCCACCAACATTGTTGGAGCGAGCGTTTGCGTCCGACATCACACCTTTCGGAGTGCTGACAATCGACACACCCAGACCCTGACGGACCTGCGGGATGTCATTGACGCCCATGTATACGCGACGACCGGGCTTCGAGACCCGCTTCAGTTCGCGAATAACAGGGGTGCCTTCGTAGTACTTCAGGCTGATTTCGATGGCCGGATGACCGTTTTCACCGGTCGTGTTTTCGTAGCCACGGATGTAACCTTCGTCCGCCAGCACGTCCAGAACCCAACCGCGCAGCTTGGAAGCCGGGGTGGAAACGGTGGACTTGCCGCGCATTTGCGCGTTGCGGATACGGGTGAGCATATCGCCGATAGGATCATTCATATCTATGTCTCCCTTACCAGCTCGATTTCACCATGCCGGGGATCTGACCAGCAGAACCCAGCTCGCGCAGCGCGATACGGCTGACCTTCAGCTTACGGTAGTAAGCGTGGGGACGACCGGTCAGCTGACAACGGTTGTGCAGACGGGTAGCCGAGCTGTTGCGCGGCAGTTTCGCCAGTTTCAGACGCGCTTTGAAACGCTCTTCCATCGGCTTGCTCTCGTCATTCGCGATTTCTTTCAGCTCGGCACGCTTTGCGGCATATTTGGCCACCAGGCGTTCGCGCTTCTTCTCGCGTTCGATCATTGCTTTTTTAGCCATGTCTCAATCCTCCCGGCGCTTACGCGTTGAACGGCATGTTGAATGCTTTCAACAATGCCTTTGCTTCAGCGTCGGTTTTCGCTGTGGTGGCAATTACGATATCCAGGCCCCAGACCTCGTCGACCTTGTCGAAGTCGATTTCCGGGAACACGATGTGCTCTTTCATGCCCATGGCAAAGTTGCCACGACCATCGAAAGACGGCTTCACACCGCGGAAGTCACGAACGCGAGGCATCGCGATGGTGATCAGACGATCCAGGAATTCGTACATCCGGTCGCCGCGCAGGGTCACTTTCGCACCCAGCGGCATGTCTTCACGGACGCGGAAACCCGCGATCGACTTCTTCGCCTTGGTTGCAACGGCCTTCTGGCCAGCAATCGCAGTCAGATCTTCGACAGCAGCTTTCGCTTTTTTCGAGTCTTTGACGGCCTCAGCACCACAACCGATGTTCAGAACGATTTTTTCCAGCTTGGGCAGCTGCATGTCGTTCTTGTAGCCGAACTCTTCTTTCAGAGCGGCACGGATGGTTTCGGCGTACTGAGCTTTCAGACGCGGGGTGTAGGTTGCGTTATCAAGCATCGATCACGTCCCCTGTGGTCTTGGCGAAGCGCACCTTCTTGTCGCCTTCCATGCGGAAGCCAACGCGGGTTGCTTTGCCGTTTTTGTCCAGCAGTGCCAGGTTCGACAGCTCGATCGGGTTTGCCTGAGGCAGGCGACCACCTTGCGAGGTTTGCGACTGACGGGTGTGGCGGATGGCGATGTTGATGCCATCGACAACAGCTTTACCGGCTTTCGGGTCAACCGAGGAAATGGTTCCCTCTTTGCCCTTGTCCTTGCCGGCCAGCACGACGACCTTGTCGCCTTTGCGGAGTTTAGCAGCCATGATTACAGCACCTCCGGAGCCAGCGAGATGATTTTCATGAAGTTCTTGCCGCGCAGTTCACGAACAACGGGGCCAAAGATACGGGTACCGACTGGCTCGTTGTTGTTGTTCAGGATGACGGCGGCGTTGCGATCGAAACGGATCGCGGTGCCGTCTTCGCGACGGACTTCTTTGGCGGTGCGTACGACGACGGCCTTACGGACGTCACCTTTCTTTACGCGGCCGCGCGGGATGGCTTCCTTCACCGAGACGACAATGATGTCGCCGACGGAGGCGTATTTACGCTTGGAACCACCCAGGACCTTGATGCACTGAACTCGGCGTGCGCCGGAGTTGTCAGCGACATCCAGATTGGTCTGCATCTGGATCATGTGGTTTCTCCCGACCTGTGGGGGCTGGTCTTGTTAAATCCCCCAGGGTTTCGACAAATGGAAAAATCCCGGAAGCTTACGCTTCCAGAACTTCCCAACGTTTCGTCTTCGATTTCGGTGCGCATTCGATGATGCGAACTGAGTCACCGACCTTGAAGGCGTTCTTTTCATCGTGAGCCCGGTATTTCTTGGACTTACGGATGGTTTTCTTCAGAACCGGATGCGTAAAGCGGCGCTCGACGGATACAGTTACGGTCTGTTCGTTGGCGTCGCTGGTCACGGTGCCTTGCAGGATACGCTTGGGCATCTGATTACTCCTCGGATGCCGCAGCAGCGGCCTTTTCGTTCAGAATGGTTTTAACACGGGCAGCATTGCGGCGGGCCGCTTTGATACCGGCTGTGTTTTCCAGCTGACCGGTTGCCTGTTGAAAGCGCAGGTTAAAGCTTTCTTTCTTCAGGTTGGCCAGTTCCTCGCGGAGCTGGTCCGGGGTCTTGTCACGCAGTTCTTGGGCGTTCATCGCCTTTTTCCTTTGCTCAAAACACCAGAAGGCCCCGTACACGGGTCACCTTTGACCTGGTGGATGAATGATAGACATGCGAATCGCCCGACAACGCCGGGAGATCGCAGGATGCCGCCGTATAAGGGTTTGGAGGGTGGGTGGCAAGAGGAAGTTTACGACAACAGAGGCTTTGTCCTAACGGATTCTTGGGCGATCACATTTGCCCAACGGGCTCCTGAATTCAAGAGGTTCACTCCCGGCGATCGAAAGCTCCACTTCAGAGAACCATCCAGTCGCTCGCAACCTCCGAATAAAGTGATCACGATGTCCAAGAAAACGATCCAGATTTCGTTCTGGGTCAAACGCGGTGGGCGCTTTGATCAATCCAACAAGGAATACGACTTCCGAGAGCTTCAAACTTTCCGGGTCTTTGCCAAAATACAAGTTGGAAGCATCCGATAACCAGAAACAGTTACGCCCCCAGTAACGCGAGTTCACGTACCAGTTCAGGATTTCTTCTCTGGGGAGCGTACTGGAAATCTCAAAAGCAGTTGCCAACACTCCCCACCGTCCGACATCCCGGATGAAATGAACACGATTAGATACTTCTAGGGTAGTTTTGGAGTATTGGGGCAACTCGGTTTGTAGAAAGTCAGGGTCATGGATGCCCATGTAAACGTGCTGAAAAAGTGATGGAACCTTTTGCCTCGCATCATTGTCTTTATGATAGCGGTCATAGATTGCTTGTGAACTGGAAACGCCTGTCGTACTCGGTTGGCCTCTGCTCGCTCCTGAAAACACAAGACTTAAGAAAATCGCGAGAGCGTATACGGTTTTGAAACTCATAGCAGAAATGAAGAATAGCCTCACTGTCAAATCTTGATTTCGCATTTTGGGCATGCACGCTTAATTTAGTCACTCCCACTTATAATTAAAACTCACCGATATCCGCTCATCCTCGGACATGTTCATCGGCACCTCGTGACGCAACCAGCTTTCCCAAAGCAGGACGTCGCCCACCTGCGGCTTCATATAGATGAACGGCTGCAAATCGCGCCGCCCGCCCTTGATTCTCGTCGGTGCAGCCATCATGCGGCCTGAGCGGGGGTCTTCCAGCTTCAGCGCACTCGCCCCTTCGGGCATCGCCACATAGGTGGTACCTGAAATGACGCTGTGGGGGTGCAGATGGCTGGAGTGCATGCCGCCTTCGGGCAGGATGTTGATCCAGAGGTCTTCCAACTTAAGCTCTCCCTCGCCCAGATCGAACTCCAGATCCTTGGCAAAGGCGGCGACGTGCTGATCCAGCGCCGTAACCAGATCAGCGAAGATCGGAAAGCGCCAAGGCAGATCGGTCAGCGAGGCATAACTGGTGTAACCGGGATAGCCGTTTTCCTCGCACCATTCCTGCCCGGCCTCATCATCTTCGGCGATGACAAGGCAAGAGCTTTCCAGTTCCTCAGCGTCGATCTTGGGATCGAACTCGGACAGGGACGCGCGGTAGAGACGGGTAACGAAGAGTGATTCAATCTGTGCCATGGGCCGGGAATACCCCAGCCCTTTCGGCAAGACCAGACGCTTAGCTTTTGATGGGCCCTTTGCCACAGCGCGGGATCGGACGACCGCCATCGGCATAGGCGAGGCACAGCACGATCTCATCCGGTTTCGGCGCGTCTGGAACGTTTAGCGTCATCGTGTCGAAATGATCGAACGACCACGGATTGTCCTTGTGCCCCAGCGGCAGATCAATCGCGCAACCCGGCGCGCCCAGCTTGGCGTTCGAGGGGATCACCGCCTCACCACCGCCGACCGCCGCGCGCATGGGTGCGCCGAGCTTGGGGTGGATCACCGCCCCGCCCTGCTCGAGGTCGCCGTTCATGCCGACGATCGCTGCCTTGCCATATGACACCGGCGCACCGTCCATTTGCGAGAGCGCATCAGCCGCAAGATCATGGCCCAGAAGGGCTCCGATCTCAAACAGCTCGGAAAGATCATCCGAGAAGCGTCCGGCCAGAGGGTTCTGTATCACCGCTAACGCGGCAACCCGACTGATCGGCTCACATGGCTGGCCCAGCTGGTCGGTGGTTATGACTTCTTTGATGAACATCTTTTTGCGTAGCTGCACCATATGCCCCCCTCATTCCTATTGGGCAGCCTAAGGGCCTCGCGGGTTGAGGTCGACTTTTTTCGCGACCTGCATCATCAAAAGCGGTCGAGCCAAAAGAAATCCCCCGCCGGTGTCCCGACGGGGGTCGATCTTGTCACGAGCGGAGTTGCCCCCGGATCGCTTACCAGTCTTCGCGGATCACAACGCGGGTCTTGATCGGCAGCTTCATCGCAGCCAGGCGCAGGGCCTCGCGGGCGATGTCGTCATTGACGCCGTCGATCTCGAACATCACGCGGCCAGGCTTGACCTTGCATGCCCAGCGGTCGACCGAACCTTTACCTTTACCCATACGAACTTCGATCGGCTTTGCAGTAACCGGAGTGTCGGGGAAGATGCGGATCCAGACACGACCCTGACGCTTCATGTGACGCGTCATGGCACGACGTGCAGCTTCGATCTGGCGTGCGGTTACACGCTCAGGCTCAAGAGCTTTCAGGCCGTAGGTGCCAAAGTTCAGATCAGAGCCGCCTTTGGCGAGACCCTTGATCCGGCCTTTGTGCATCTTGCGGAATTTAGTACGCTTTGGTTGAAGCATATCTTTCCCTCCTTAACGACGACCGCCACCAGCACCACGAGGTGCAGGGCCGTCCTGGAGTTCCTGTGCTTTACGGTCACGTGCTTGTGGATCGTGCTCCATGATCTCACCTTTGAAGATCCAGACCTTGATCCCGATGATCCCGTAGGGAGTCATCGCTTCGGCATGTGCGTAATCGATGTCGGCGCGCAGGGTGTGCAGAGGCACGCGGCCTTCGCGATACCACTCGGTCCGTGCGATTTCAGCGCCGCCCAGACGACCAGCGACGTTCACCCGGATACCCAGGGCGCCCATACGCATGGCGTTCTGAACCGACCGCTTCATCGCGCGGCGGAACGAGACGCGGCGCTCTAGCTGCTGAGCGATGGACTCGGCAACCAGCTGCGCGTCAAGCTCGGGCTTGCGCACTTCGACGATGTTCAGGTGCAGTTCGCTGTCGGTCATCAGCGCAATTTTCTTGCGCAGAACCTCAATGTCCGCGCCTTTCTTGCCGATGATGACACCCGGACGTGCGGTGTGGATCGTTACGCGGCACTTTTTGTGCGGACGTTCGATGATCACACGGGCAACACCGGCCTGCTTGCACTCTTTGTTGATGAACTCACGGATTTTCAGATCTTCCAGAAGAAGATCACCGTAGTCCTTGGTATCTGCGTACCAACGGCTGTCCCAGGTGCGGTTGACCTGCAGGCGCATGCCGATCGGATTGACTTTATGACCCATTAGGCTTGCTCCTCAACTTGACGCACCTTGATGGTGATCTCCGAGAACGGCTTCAGGATTTTCCCGAAACGGCCACGGGCCCGCGGGCGACCGCGCTTCATGACCAGGTTCTTGCCAACCCAGGCTTCGGCGACGATCAACTCGTCGACATCCAGGTTGTGGTTGTTCTCGGCGTTGGCGATTGCAGACTGCAGGCACTTCTTGACGTCCTGCGCGACACGCTTGTTCGAGAAAGTCAGATCGGTCAGAGCCTTCTCAACTTTCTTGCCGCGGATCATCTGCGCAACCAGGTTCAGTTTCTGCGGGCTGGTACGGAGCATGCGCGTTTTCGCCATTGCTTCGTTTTCGGCCACGCGGCGGGGGTTCTTTTCCTTGCCCATGACTTACTTCCGCTTCGCTTTTTTGTCTGCGGCGTGACCGTAATAGGTCCGGGTCGGCGAGTATTCACCGAACTTCTGACCGATCATGTCTTCCGAGACGTTGACGGGGATATGCTTATGGCCGTTGTACACACCAAAGGTCAGACCCACGAACTGGGGCAGAATGGTGGAACGACGCGACCAAATCTTGATGACTTCGTTGCGGCCCGACTCGCGCGCTGCTTCGGCTTTTTTCAGCACGTAAGCATCGACGAAAGGACCCTTCCAAACAGAGCGAGACATGAATTAACGTCCCTTCTTCTTGGCGTGCCGTGAGCGGATGATCAGCTTCTGGGACGCTTTGTTCTTGTTGCGGGTACGCTTACCCTTGGTGTCCTTACCCCACGGTGTAACCGGCGTACGGCCACCCGAGGTACGACCTTCACCACCACCGTGCGGGTGATCGATCGGGTTCATTGCAACACCACGAACCGACGGACGAACGCCTTTGTGGCGCATACGACCGGCTTTACCGAGGTTCTGGTTCGAATTGTCGGGGTTGGACACGGCACCAACGGTGGCCATGCATTCCTGACGGACCATGCGAAGCTCGCCCGAGCTCAGACGGATCTGAGCGTAGCCGCCATCGCGACCAACGAACTGAGCGTAAGTACCCGCCGCACGTGCGATCTGACCGCCTTTGCCGGGCTTCATCTCGATGTTGTGGACGATGGTACCAATGGGCATGCCCGAGAACGGCATTGCGTTGCCCGGCTTGATGTCGGCCTTGGCGGATGCCACGACTTTGTCACCAACAGCCAGACGCTGCGGAGCCAGGATATATGCCTGCTCACCGTCTTCGTATTTTACCAGTGCGATGAATGCGGTCCGGTTCGGGTCATATTCGATCCGTTCGACGGTTGCCGCGACATCAAATTTATTCCGTTTGAAGTCAACGATCCGGTAGAGACGCTTTGCGCCACCGCCGCGGCGGCGTGAAGTGATCCGTCCGGTGTTGTTCCGGCCGCCCGATTTGGTCAAACCCTCAGTGAGAGACTTGACCGGACGTCCTTTCCAAAGCTCCGAACGGTCGATCAGCACCAGCCCGCGCTGGCCCGGCGTCGTCGGCTTGTACGACTTGAGTGCCATGCTTTCTGTCTTCCGTTTAGCAAGTGCAGGGGGTTTCCCCGCTATGTGATAGGCCCCCGTAGGTGCCAAGGGTATAGGGCCCCGAAGGTCCCCAGTTGCAAATATCAGAGGCCCCGGAACGAATCCGAGGCCGCAAGATTGGGAGCGTTTAGCAGTGTTGGGGGTGGGTGTCTACACCTTCATCCAAGATTGCATAATCTTTCTTTTTTGATCCTTGCAATACGGCTGGCATTGGTTTTAGCCATCTGCCTTCATCTCGGTATCGATCATGATTGTGATCGGCCCTGTTGAGAACGGTCCAACACCGAATTCCGTATGATCGATCTCACCCGTTGCCGAAAAGGCCACCCAATCACCCGCGTAATATTCGATGGCGCTGCCCAGCGGGTGCTCGCCCTGATGGGTCAGCGTTGCCTTCAGGGTCACGGGCTTGGTCACGCCGTGGATGGTCAGGTCTCCCGTTACATCTGCCGTGCTATCTCCGGTGCGCTTGATTTCGGTGCTGACGAATGTGATCTCGGGATAGGTTTCGACCTCGAAGAAATCAGCCGACTTAAGGTGATCATCCAAAGGCCCAAACCCTGAAGCCAGGCTGTTGGTATCAATCGTCACGTTCAGCGTCGAGGCCTCCACATCGTCGGCATTCAGGTCCAGCACACCGTCTACTTTGGTGAACTCGCCATGCTGGTTCGAGACACCTGCGTGGCTCCAACCAAACCTGACTTCGGTATGCCCCTGATCGGTTTTATAAGTCTGCGCAAAGGTCGGTGTTACAACAACGGTCAAGGCAGCGGCGGCAATCATAGACTTAAAGGTCATATTCGTATTCCTTTCATCCGATGGGCACTGGAATGTAGATGAATTTTCATCTAATTAAGTCAGACCAAGACTGCAATCAGAAATAAGGCAAACACGAAGTTGTGAAGAACGATCTGCCAACAGAATTTGAGACAGAAATCTGGGTCGCAATGAATCGGGCTACCAGGCGCATCCAGTCTGACATCGGCGCGGCGCTAAAGGATGCCGGGTTTCCACCTTTAAAATGGTACGATGTGCTTTGGTCACTTGAACGGCACGGGGGTCAGTTGCGTCCGTATGAGCTTGCTCAGGATACCATATTCGAACAGTCGAACCTGTCCCATCTGAGCAAACGGCTCATGGCGGAGGGATTGTTGGAGTTCATTGAATCTGATAGTGATAGACGTGGAAAAGTTCTGAAAGTTACCGAAAAGGGACGGGATTTACGAAAACGCATGTGGTCCATCTATGGCCCTATGCTGCACGAAAGATTACGCGCCTTTGGCAAGGTCGACGGATGGCGGACATTCATCGAAGCGGAACAGGATCAAGCCGGTCCAGACTGAAAGGTCTCAGTTTGCCTGCATAGGCTAGCACCGCACATTGGCGCACAAAAAAAACCGCATTCGCCGAGGTCTTAATCTTTCTCCAAAGGCGGGTTCGATCAGAGCCCGGTGGACACGTTGAAGGTGTTACCCTCTTCCAAGGTCACATATGCTTTCTCGATGTCTTTCCGACGGCTCAACTAGCCGCAAAACCTACCATCACCCATAAAGCGCACGGGCTTCGGCGAAGGACAAAAGACGACGACTTTGCTCGTCCCACAGATGTAGGCGCGCGTTGGCGAGGCTTTCTCGGATGGTCATCTGGTTGCTGTTTGCCAATTCATCATGATCGCGCAGCACTTCGGTCAGGCGGTAGAACGGGATGCGGCTGTACAGATGGTGCACGTGGTGGATGCCGATATTGGCGCTGAACCACTGCAACACCGAGGGCAGGATGTAGTGGGAACTTCCGTGCAGGGCAGCTTCGTGCAGTTGCCAGTCTTTATCGGGATCCCAGTGCGTGTCCTCGAATTGGTGCTGGACGTAGAACAGCCATACGCCTGCGGTTGCGGCAATCAGGGTCGAAGGCAGGAAAATCAACAAGACCGGCATCAGGCCGCCAAAATAATAAACAGCCAGCAAAGCAGCCAGAATGACCACGTTGGTGCCCATCGCACTGACCCAGAACCTGAAGCTGCTGGTCAGTCCAAGCGGAAGGCGGTTCTGAAACAGGAACAAATAGCCAGGGCCAAAACCGAACAGGGTTATGGGATGGCGATACACACGATACCAGAACCGGTTCATTGGCGTCTTCGCCTTATACTCGGCCACCGTCAGCGTATGGACATCGCCCATGCCGCGTTTGTCCAGATTGCCCGAGCTGTTGTGATGCGTGGAATGCGTACGACGCCAGACATCATAGGGTGTCAGCGTAAACACCCCGATCACCCGCCCGACCCAGTCGCTGACCGCCCTGTTTTTGAAGAACGCCCCGTGCCCGCAATCATGCTGGATCGCAAACAGCCGCAGCAGGAAGGCTGCATTGAGGGCCGAAATCGCAAACGCCAGCCAATAGCTGAGCGAAAGTGACAACCAGGACAGCGTCCAAAGCGCAAAGAAAGGGATGATGCTGACACCCAGCTCAAAGGAACTGCGCCACTGGTTCGGTTCGCGGTATTTGGCAAGTGTAGACACCCAATCCCGCGCCGCGGTCACATCCGGATTTTCCCGGGTCGAGTGAGAAAAGTTTGCCATACGCCTGCCATATCTTTTGTTTGTTGGGTACCGGATAGACTACCGGCCCGACTTAGCAAGCGATTTGTTCAAAACACGATCGTTCCGCGCTCAATTTTCTGTGTCGCTGCTAAAGAAAAAACCCCCGCTTTCGCGGGGGCCTTCATATCTCTCCAAAGACGGGTTCGATCAGAGACCGGTGGACACGTCGATGGTGTTACCCTCTTCCAGGGTCACATATGCTTTTTTGACGTCTTTGCGACGGCCCAACTGGCCGCGGAACCGCTTGACCTTGCCTTTGGTCACTGTGGTGTTCACCGCTTTGACCTTCACACCAAACAGAGCCTCAACGGCCTCTTTGATTTGCGGCTTGTTGCTGTCGATCGCCACTTCAAAGACAACCGCGCCGTTTTCGGACGCCATGGTCGACTTTTCGGTGATGACCGGCTTGCGGATCACGTCGTAGTGTTCTGCCTTCGCGCTCATTTCAGACGAGCCTCCAGTGCTTCGACAGCCGCTTTGGTGAGCACCAGGGTGTCACGCTTGAGGATGTCATAGACGTTTGCGCCCATCGACGGCAGGATATCCAGGCCTTCGATGTTCTTGGACGCTTTCAGGAACCCTTCGTTCACGGTCGCGCCGTCGATGACCAGAGCGCGTTTCCAGCCCAGGTTTGCAACCTGTTTGGCCAGAGCAGCGGTCTTGCCTTCGGCTTCGGCGTTCTCGATTACGACCAGTTCACCTGCCTTGGCTTTTGCCGACAGAGCGTGGCGCAGGCCAAGCTTTCGGAACTTCTTGGGCAGGTCGTGACCATGCGAACGAACCACGGGGCCTTTGTAGATACCACCACCACGGAAGATCGGCGCGTTACGGTCACCATGGCGTGCGCCACCGGTGCCTTTCTGGCGATAGATCTTCTTGGTCGAGTAGCTGGTTTCCGAACGAGTCTTCACCTTGTGGGTGCCGGCCTGCGCGTTGTTGCGCTGCCAACGGACCACACGGTGCAGGATGTCCGCGCGCGGCTCCAGGCCGAACAGGTCCGCATCCAGCTCGATGTTGCCGGCTTTGCCGCCGTCCAGTTTGATTACATCAAGTTTCATGCTTCACCACCTTCCGCGGGAGCTTCTTCCGCAGGTGCTTCGGTTGCAGCCGATTTCACAGCAGCCGGGAAAGGCAGGCCTTCCGGTGCTTTCTTCTTGACGGCGTCCTTGACGGTGACCCAGCCCGATTTCGGTCCGGGAACGGCGCCTTTGATGAAGACCAGACCACGGTCGGCGTCGGTTTTGACAACCTCCAGGTTCTGGGTGGTTACACGGGCAGCACCCATGTGGCCGGCCATCTTCTTGCCTTTGAAAACCTTGCCCGGGTCCTGACACTGACCGGTCGAACCGTGCGAACGGTGGCTGATCGATACACCGTGCGAGGCGCGCAGACCACCAAAGTTCCAACGCTTCATCGCACCGGCAAAGCCTTTACCGATCGAGGTGCCCGAAACGTCAACCTTCTGACCTTCCAGGAAGTGTTCTGCCGAAATCTCGGCGCCCACATCAATCAGGCCATCTTCGGAGACGCGGAACTCGGCCAGCTTACGCTTGGGCTCAACCTTTGCAGCGGCGTAGTGACCGCGCATGGCTTTCGAGGTGCGTTTTGCCTTGGCAGCACCGGCGCCCAGCTGAACGGCGGTGTAGCCGTCTTTGTCAGCGGTACGCTGTGCAACAACCTGCAGGTTGTCCAGGTGAAGAACGGTCACAGGGATCTGCTTGCCGTCTTCCATGAACAGGCGGGTCATGCCAACTTTTTTTGCGATAATACCAGAGCGCATAATCTATACCCTCCGATCTTACGACTGCAGCTTGATCTCGACGTCCACACCAGCAGCGAGGTCGAGCTTCATCAGCGCGTCAACGGTCTGGGGGGTCGGATCAACGATGTCGAGCAGACGCTTGTGCGTACGGATCTCGAACTGGTCGCGGGATTTCTTGTCAACGTGAGGGCCACGGAGAACCGTGAACTTCTCAATCTTGTTCGGCAGCGGGATCGGGCCGCGCACGTTCGCGCCGGTCCGCTTGGCAGTGTTGACGATCTCTTGCGTGCTGGCATCCAGAACGCGATAGTCAAATGCCTTCAGCCGAATACGGATGTTTTGGCTTTGCATATTAACAGCCTTTTTTAGGCGTTGAGGTTGAGAGGAGGACAGACGCGCATCGCCAACCCTCTTCGAACCCAAAAGGCGGGAATCACCCCGCCTTGATGTTCTTATTGAGAACTCGCGCGTATTAGTGGGGTTGGCGGGGTTTGGCAAGTGTATTCGTAATTAAGTCGGTTTCGAGAACAGATCTTTAGTTATTCTGTTTTTCCATCCATGTTTCGATCATCGCATCCCACTCTTCGACCGACATCGGCCTTTTGTTCTCAGATGGGTAATCTTGCCGGTACTCAAGAATTTCACTGGATCGTCTTGCCGCGATTGTTTGGGCGACAAACTCGGATGCGGCTCCTTCAAAAAAATCGCTGATTGGTGCGTTTACGTTCGCGCTATTGGTGAATATTGATGAGCGTTTGAAGATAGTTGCCGCGTAGTTGAAACTGTAACGACTTTTGCCCTCGGCACCACCCAACGTTAAATTGACCAGAGTCTGGACATCAAATGTCGCGTTGATTGCACATATACCGCTTGAGGTGCGAAAACCAAATGCTGACAACGTCGTAACAACTGTTTCGAAGTTTAGAAACTTCGGTTCATAATCGGGCACGAAAATTTCGTTCGCTTCGTAAGTCAGGTAAACTCGCGAACGTATCGACGATGAATTTGTCCAGCAATTGTCCGTAACTTCATCAGCGACTTTCAGAGTGCTGTTTCTAATGAGACCAAGTTCTCCACCCCAATTGACAGACTTAGGAATGTCATCAAAATCCTCATTCTGTGCCGTTGCAACTGAACCACAAAGCAGCGTTATAGTCGTCAACATCAATAGTCGGCTAAACGGAATTTTCATCACAATGCTTTCGCCTAAAAAGTGAAATGGTCTAGAACGTTTTTTTCAGAGTGGTGCGAGCAAGTCGAGGCCGACTTGATATTGACCGAAAAAAAGCCGCCCCGGTTTGGGACGGCTTGCTTTAGTCTTGTCGATGTGCCGGGCTGAAGCCCGGCCTACCGTGATTACTCGACGATTTTCGACACAACGACGGCGCCGACGGTGCGGCCGCCTTCGCGGATGGCGAAGCGCAGGCCGTCTTCCATCGCGATCGGCGCGATCAGCTTAACGGTGAAGCCAACGCTGTCGCCGGACAAAACCAATTCGGTGACGTCTCAGTTCCCAAAACCCACAGGCTAGTTCCTAACAAGCCATGGGGCTTCGACCTTCATGCCTTGATAGACCGCGTGCATGAAAAGGTGTGCAATCACAGGGTCATTTGAAAATGGCGAGAATTGCAGATTTCCCTCTCTGACATCGCCTTCCGCTTCATAGACCACCTCGTCGCCTTTAATCGTTACACGCACTTCGAGCTCCGCCAGCGATTCCGGATCGACGGCAGTAGGATCGTCCGACAAAATCACAAAGTCCGCGACTTTTCCAACTTCGATAGACCCTTTCTCCTCTTCTTCGAAGTGCTGCCATGCTGGCCAAATTGTCATGGCCTTCAATGCGGTCATGACATCAACCCTCTGATGCGGGCCCAAGATATCTCCGGAGCGCGTACGGCGCGTGACCGTAGCTGCAAGTACACGCATGCTATCTGGAAAGGCCACCGGCGCATCGTGATGCGTGCCGAACATCATGTCACGTTCACGCAACCAACCTGTGGGTGAGATGTTATCGGCGTTGACCGGTCCGACGGTATGATCTCGGTGCCAATCGCCCCAGTAAAACGTATGCATCGGGAAAAGCGACGGAAACACACCAAGGCGCTTAAAACTGGCGACCTGATCCTCTCGTAGGAACTGACCGTGAACCAGAACGGGGCGGTTACCAGGGTCGCCATACTTGATCTGCGCCTCTTCGAGCGCAGCAATCAACATGTCTGATGCCCCTTCACCGTTGGAATGCACAAGGATTTGAAAATCGTTCTCGTAACACCAGTTCACGGCGTCCTGGAGTTGTTCCATCGTTATGGCCGCATACCCTGCGTACCCCGCGGCATAGTTTCCAACCGGATCATAGTAGGGTCGATCCCGCAAAGCCGTGAAACCCTGCGGCGAACCGTCAATTGTCAGCTTGCAGCCCCCTACCCGAACCCTGTTATCATAATCCGTCGAGGTGTTCGCTCCAATATACTCCCTCGACTCGAGAACATCCGGAAACGCTACAACGTCGATAGGATGCCCTTCTTCGGCGGCAACTTTCCTGAGAACTTCGACGATTTCACCTGAGGACCGACCTTCTTGTCCGGTCGTATACCCAAACTTTGCCCAAAGTTCAGTCCCAGCTCGAGCAAACGCGGCAAGACCTTCCTCACCCAAATTCCCTAACATCGGCACGAGAACCGAAAAAAATGCGTACTCTTCCAGAACCCCATTTGGTTCCCCGGCCTCATCGCGTTGAATGACCCCACCCGGAGGGGCCTCAGAAGCAGCCGTGATGCCTGCCAACTCAAGCGCTTTCGAGTTTGCCACGCCTAGGTGTCCAGACTGATGAATAATGACGACGGGCAAGTCCTCAGACACCATGTCCAGCTCCTGTCGTGTCGGGTGACGGAGTTCCTTCAATTGAGCATTGTCGTAACCAAAGCCGATGATCATTTTGACCTGTTCAACGGCCTGCGCATTCTCCTCGGCCCAATCAGTCAGTTTGGATTGCAGACTGGCGATATCAATGACATCCCCGTCCGGTGGCGCAAGAAGGTTGGCGGACAATGCCTGCAAGCCTCCCATGACGACATGTCCGTGGCTATCAACGAACCCCGGAAGCATCGCGCGCCCTTCCAGATCATAGGTTTCGGTTTCTTCACCCTGATGCGCCGACAAGTCAGACAGCGACCCAACCGCAAGAATGCGCCCGTCTTTGACTGCGACAGCTTCAGCGGACGGAGCCGTATCGTCCATCGTAACGATGGGCCCTCCGAGATAGATCCTATCCGCAATTTCTTGTGACGATGCTGAAGTAGATGAGAAAGCAACTGCTACGACAAGACAAATTGAACGCGCCGAAAAGTGCATCTTATGACCTCTCTCTAATTGCAATGTCTCAATACGAAAGAAGTTAGCATTACTGTTCACTTAGGCAAAAACGAAAAAGGGCGTCCCGAGGGACGCCCTTTCCATCTGATCATTCGCTTGCGCGAATTACTCGATGATTTTCGACACGACGCCGGCGCCGACGGTGCGGCCGCCTTCGCGGATGGCGAAGCGCAGGCCGTCTTCCATCGCGATCGGC